>DATCIQ010000406.1:0-4784 GCA_036507635.1 Gammaproteobacteria bacterium | reverse complement strand
GCGGCCCGGTGGATAGAAAGGCTACTTCCGGGCGCCGAGGCGCGCGAGCATCGCCGAGAGGTCTTCGGGACTGATGTAGAAGTGCTCGCATACGCGCCCCCAGAGCATCGCCGTGGGGACGTTGCGATCACCGCGCTCTTTCTGGGTCTCACGAAGAACGTGCAGGACCACGCGTTCCTCGCGAGTCAGGCCGTCGCGGACGTCGGGCAGGGTGTCGTCAAGGTTCTTCATTCGAAGTGTTCGCCTATTATCAGCTCTCGAACGTGCGCGTGGAAACCTGCAACCCGCGTTGCTGCGGCTGCCCAGTGGGGCGAGAATGACGCTCTCAACCGACGTAAAGATCTGGTCAATCTGGGGAGAACCGATGCACACCTACCCACTCGCGCGTTCGCGAGCTCTGTCGATCGCCGCGGCGGCCGCGGCGGCCGTCGCGGCTATTCCGCAAGCTTGGCCGCAAGCGAGTGTCGGCCGCGGGGCGCACGATCCGTTGCAAGTCGAGCTCATCGTCGGCTCGGAGGGTAAGGGTACGTTCGTCGGCGCGGGAATCCCGGAGGGCAACACGCCGATCTTCGCCGCGCGCGACGGCGCCGTGCCGGAAGGTGTGGAGCCCCTACCCCACGACATCTTCACGACGAAAGACTTCTACCGGGATCGCGAGCTCTGGTTCGACAAGCGCTACTACCGCTGCAATTCGGCGGTCGGCCTCGAGCAGATCTGGGGCGCGTACGAAGTGCCACTGATCGGCGACGATCCGCCGGCTTCCGCCGCGTGGGGCTTCTGCGATCGCGATTACCCGCGCGAGGAAATCGTGAGCCCGTACGGATTCGCAACCGCCAAGGAGCACTACAACGCGTTGCGCGCCGAGACGCGCGCGAAGGGCGGCCCGACGATCTACACGCAGGCGACGCTGCCCGACTGGAATGGGCAATACCAGAGACAGCGCCCGAAGACGGAGACCTGGTTCTACGGCGCCGTGCTGCAAATCCCGACGTATTTGTCGCTCTTGACGCCCGAGTATCAGCAACGCTTCGTCCAGCAGATGTATCACTACTCGGGCAGCAGCGCACCGCAGTGGCCGGGCTCGTACTGCTGGCCGGAAGGTTTCATGCGGCGCCTCGCCCAGTACGGGGGCGGCCACGTCAATTTCGTGATGACGCCGGATCTCGTGCTCGACATGCGCAACGCCGCCAAGACTCTGATCACGCAGATCCACATCGGCCGCGAGTTCGAGGAAGGCGACGGCGTGCCGCGGCTCGGCCCCGCCGTGCCGCAGTGGTTCGGCGAGACAATCGGCTTCTGGGACGGCGAGGCGCTCATCACCTGGACCTCGAACATACAGGGCTGGATCTCGCACGGCGCGCACGAGTTCAGCAACAACCTGCAATCGGTCGAGATCTACACGCCGCGCAAGGACGACAGCGGCAAGCTCATCGGCATCAAGCACGAGATCGTGCTCTACGATGAGGACGTGCTCGTCGAGCCCGCGCGCATCGTGCAGAGCTGGGACAAGCTCGGCGATCTCAACGAGGGCGATCCGTTCGTCTACATGGAGTGCATTCCGCAGATTTTTCCGGTGAACGGCATGGCGACGCCGCTGCCGCCGCGAGCGAGCTTCGAGTTCACGCTGCTCGATATGTATGGGCGGCCGTGGGCGCAGATTTGGGAGAGGTACCATGAGGAAGGGATGGAGAGGCCGGAGGGGAAGGATATCTTCAGCTTCGAGTAGCTGGTCGATCCTACGCCTCGCACGACACTGATGGCGCTAGCCGCCATCCAGCTCGAGGCGGAACGCTTGCTGGGCGTTCGGGTCGACGCGCTTACTCCGAAGAGTCTGCCGAGGCGGTTTCGCGATCGGGTACTCCTTGAAGCAAAACCGCTATGAAGCCCAGCCGCGCTGAGAGAATTCCCGAGTATCTTCAGCACATTCTGGCTTAATGGTTGCGATGCCCCTGCCGCAACGCAACGCCTGGCCGGGCACTAGTTTCCGCGTTGACGATCCCGGGGTGGCGCGGCGCTCGTACCGCCGCTCGACCCCGCGAGCATCTTCTGCCCGGTCGCGACCATCACGATCGACGTCGCGTTCGCGAGGTGGCTCTCGTCCCTCGCGAGGCTCCCTTCGACGGTGATGAGATCGTCGGCTTGCAGCGAGTCGCGTTTCCAGCCCAGGCGGAGCAGCGCGTTCGGGCCGCCCATCTCGAGCGCCCAATTCACGACTTCCCCCGTCTCTGCGTCCTCTACGTCGATGTAGATGAAGATGTGCGGATTGGTCCACTCGACCTTCGTGACCTTGCCGGTCAACATGACCGGCTTCGACGCGTCGTATTGCGCGGGGAACGAGTGGTGGGCGGACACGGGCAGCACGGCCGCGAGCACGCTCGCGGTGAACGAAAGCAAGGCGGTTCGGAAGGTCGTCTTCATGCGGCGTCCTCGCGCTACTGCGGCAGGCCCATGCGCTCAACGAACTGCTCGTTCTCCAAGCAAATCTCGTCGATGAGCTCCGCGTCGACGACGATGCGCTGCGTGAGCGTGACCGTCCACGGCTTCGTATAAGCCCTCGGATCGTCGACGGTGACCCGGATTTCGAGGTGTCCGAAGTCCGGGCGCCTTATTTCCTCGCGCACTTTGGCGGCCTCCGTCAGCACACTGCCGTTCCAATCGATCCACGTATCGTCGCGCACGCCGATCGTGTCGATCACCAGAGTATCGCCGGACCATTGCGCCGAGGAATATCCCTGCCACGAGGGGGATGGATCCTCGGGCAACGGCCGACCGTCCGTGAATACTTGGCGGTAGCCGGCGTTCATTTCGTTGAGCACCACCAAGAGATCCGGCGTGTGGACGAACTTGAGCATGTGCGGAAGCCCGTACGCGCGCAGAAAGTTGTCCGGCAGGCAACGGATGTGGGGGTCGTCGATCGCTTGTCGCGCGGTGCGCTCCTCGACGATCGGCACGACCCACGGCTGATAGGGTAACTTCCCTTCCGGGAGATCGATACCGATGTTCGCCATTTGGCGCCCGGACGAGAGGTTGAAGCCGTCGCTCGGGGTCTCCTCGCCCTCCGGCGTGTTATCAGAGATCCAGATGCCGGAGAAGTCGGGCTTGCCGGTTGGCATGCGAGGGGTGGGGGCGGACATGTCCGCGGTGCCGTCGGGCTTACGGGGGACGCCGGCTGTTGGGTAGCCGATCCACTGCGCGGAGGAAGGTGGCGGTACTAGGGAGGCACTCAGAATGATGGCGGCGGCGATGAGCGGTAGGCAGCGTCGCTGCGCTCGGGGGTCAGGGGTTGTGCGTCGCGGCGGACACGGGCACGGCATGAGCGATCCTTATCGTCGGCTCGGCGGATGGTAATTCCTGACGCTCCCTAGCGCGAGCGCCGAGGCCGACGCGTTAGACTGATCGTCACCATGACTGGCCGCAACGCACCCGTCGCACCCGATGTCTTCGCCCCCCTCGACAACGACGAGCTCGACAGGCTCGACCGGTTTCTCCTCGATCGCATCGACGAGGACGCGTGGCGCGAAGGCATGGACGAGGGCATCTTCAACATGTCGATGCTCGACGGTCTGCTCACGGCCGTCGTCAGCGGTCCGATCACGCTGATGCCCTCGCGCTGGTTGCCGGCCGTCTGGGGCGATTTCGAGCCCGTCTGGGACAGCATGGCCGACGCCGAGCACGTGTTGACGCTCCTGATGCGCCACATGAACTCGATCGCCTCTCATCTGATCGAGGAGCCGGACAGCTTCGAGCCCCTATTTCTCGAACGCGAAGTCGAAGGCAAGACCTACACGGTCGTCGACGAGTGGTGCGAAGGATATCGGCGCGGCGTCGAGCTCGCCGAGGACGATTGGCGCGCGAGCGGAGAGGAGATCGCGGCGCTGCTCGAGCCGGTCTACGCTTTCACGGAAGCTTCCGCGTGGCTCGGACACGAGCGAGCCGACGACGCGGTCGAAGCGCTGCAGCTCGCGATCGCGCCGAACGTGCGCGCGATCCACGCCTACTGGCTTGCGCGGCGCGGCGATGCCCCGCCTGCGGCCGTCGCGCCGATCCGGCGCGCAGAGCCGCGCGTGGGCCGCAACGACCCGTGCCCTTGCGGGAGCGGCAAGAAGTACAAGAAGTGTTGTCTACAGTGATCAGTGCAGCGTGCCCACGCGATCGCATCGCTCAGACGTCGAGTGTCTGAAGCTTCTCGAGCGTGTCCGGGTATTTCCGGACCATCAGAGTCAAGGCCGCTGCCTGCGCGTTCGCCCGTCGCTAGCGCGTCTCCCGGATCACACGGGTAGCTGGGCGATGCGGGTGCCCGAGGGCTCTATGATCGCAAATGAACCCGCGACTTCGACCGTCCGCGTCGCGATTAGATTGGTCACTGCTCGGACCATATCCGACCGTGCAGCCGCTGGCCACCTGATGAGAATGACGCCGACATCTCGAGAACGGCGGCGTCGGTGCTCCCTGGAGCAGCTTCGACAACCGCGCGCACGTCGTAACCGGCAGCGCGAAGCGCGCGAACCACAGCCGCGTCGCAGCTTTCGTCGGCGAGAAACCCCATCGACCGGGAGCGAAGCTATGCGCGGTTCTTGCGGCGCGGCCTTTGCTTGTCGGCTACCGCCTCGGCGGCATAGGCGATTGCCGCCTTGATGTCCTGGGGAACGAGATGGGGATAGGCGTCGAGCCTACCGCCCCACGCGCGCCTCCAAGAACACCCGCTCCCGGTCAAACTCGAGATACCTCCTCTGCCGCTGCGAGAACGCGCCGACGTTCGTCCGCTCCTGCACCGCCACCCCCAT
>DATCIQ010000405.1:0-6934 GCA_036507635.1 Gammaproteobacteria bacterium | reverse complement strand
CGGCGCGGAACGAGTCGAGCGACTGCGCTCGTGCGCCGAACCGCTCGGCCAACGCGCGCGCCTTGTCGAGCGTGCGGTTGACGATCACGAGGGGAGTGCCCGCCGCGTGCAACGAAACGGCGGCGCGCTCGGTCATCGGCGATATGCCGACCAGCGCAACGGCGCCCGGAGTCGCATCGATACGCTCGGAGAGCGCCGCGATGGCGATTTCCGCGAGCGACACGCGTCCCTCGCCCAAACGGGTTTCGCCGCGCACACGCGCCGCGATGCGCAGCGCTTCCTCGAACACGAGCTCGAGCGCCGGCCCACTCAAGTTGACCTTCTCCGCAAGCGCGAGCGAGGCGCGCACTTGGCCCACGATTTCGGTCTCGCCGACACACGCCGAGTCGAGCCCGCCGGCGATCAGGAACAAGTGCTCTGCGGCGCCTTCCCCGGCCCACGCGCGCAAGCGTCTTTCAGCTTCGCCGGGGCGCGCATCCCGGCCGGTCAGCAAGCGGAAGATTTCCGGGCGAAGGTCGCCGGCGCGCGACGCGGACGTGCGCGCGAAAATGAGCTCGACGCGGTTGCAGGTCGCAAGGTAAGCGAGCTCGCCGAGCTCGAACTCTTTCGCAAAGGCGCGGAGGCGGTCGGCGACCTCGGCCTCGGGCAACGTGAACTCGGCCAGCGACTCGGCGCCGCCCTGCCGCCAGGAGACTCCGACCATGCCCAACTGTTCGAGCACTTGCGACTCACGTGTGGGTCAAAGGCGCTATCGATAGCAGAACCGCCCGCCGGCACTGTCACGGCAGTGTCACAAGATCGCGGCCTTTAGGCCGCTACCACCCTGTAGGAGCGGCGTCCCGCCGCGATTTCCGGTGTAGGAGCGAGCTTTGCTCGCGACTCTTCGTAAAATCGCGAGCGGAGCTCGCTCCTATAAAGAGAGGTCACGGAAACGCGTCGGCGACGACGTCCTCGATCGCAGCGTGCTGCGCGCGAATCGTCCGCGCGAGATTGAGCTGACCGCGAGTGCGCGCCTGGTTATGCTCGCTCGCGCTTGCATAGCGCTGCGTGTCCCAAGCGAAGTACCGCTCGCGCAGCGCGTCGGCGCAAAAGCGCGCGGCGAGCTCGACGGCGATTCGAAAAATCGCCGCCGGAATCGCCTGCCATTCGGCCGGCTCGAGCAAGCCGTCGATGCGCGCCGCATATCCGGTCAGGGCCGCTTTGAAGAGCGGCAAAGCGAAGGTGGCGCTGCTTGCGTCTTCCGTTTTCGGATTGCACCAGGACCTGAACGCGTCGCCGAGCTCGAACTCGACGGGCATCCGCGCCAAGGTGTCGAGGTCGATGAGACACAGCGCTTGCGTGCCGCCGTGCGCAAAAACAATGTTCGAGATCTTCGGATCGCCGTGCACGATGCGATCCGGCGCGTCGCGCGGTTCACCTGCAGCTGCGGCGAGCTCGAGCACTTCCGCGGCGAGCGCCGCGATCCGTGCGTAGTGCGCATGAGCCGCGTGCTCGGTCAGCGCCGCGCGCAGCGATTCGAGGTGCTTTGCGGTATCGTGTACGCCCAAGCGAGCGTTGCGAAATTCATGATCGAGATCGGCGAGCGCGTGGTGGAAACTTGCGAGAAGCGCGCCCGCCTCCCGAGCTTGCTCGGTCGATTGCAGCGCTTCGTAGCTCTCGCCGTCGACATGAGTCATGGCGCGCCAGACGGCGCCGTCATGCTCGTACCAAAGCGCGCCGTGACGGCTTCCGATCAACATCGGCGTCGGCAGACCTTTGGCGCGCAAGTGTTTGGTTACGACGTCGATGTCATAGTGTATGGCCGGCGGGAAGACGGGGTTTACACGCTGCAACACGCATGGTGTGTTGCGAGCGTCGCGTGCGAACCACGTTCGATTGATGAGGCCCGTGCCGGACCGGCGCAAAGATCCACGATCGATCGCGAATGCTGCGAGGACCTCGGCAGCGGGTTCTGCGGGCTCTTTCGACGCGCGACTCACGACGGCATCATAGCCCGTACGTCGATTACATCTCCTCGTCGAAATGCATGAGTATGCGCCCCGTGCTGTCGCTGCACTCCTCTTCGCTCAAGATGCCGTCGCCGCGCAGCCGATAGTGCTCTCGCATCTCGGCACGCAAGAACGCGGCGGTCTCATCACCGATGCTCTCGGCCGCGTTATCGATGGCGCGCACGATTTGCGGCAGGGCGGCGTGGAACCGGCGCATGTAGCCCAACCCGACCTCGAGCGCCAACGCGGCAGCGCCCCCATGCAACGTGCGAAACACTACCTTCTCGTGACTCAGGTAGACGAACAAGAAGAAACCCGCGAGCGTCGCAACGCCCGCGGCCGCCGTCGCGGGGAGTGCGAACCGGCTCAAGGCCTCGAACAGCGAAAGCAATGCGCCAACCATGGTCGCCGCGGTGCAGCCTGCGGCAATGTTGAGGAGCCGTTTCGGGTAGCGCTTCTCGAGCGACGGAACGGGATCGAGGTAGCGCAAGTTTAGCTGGTGCGATCTGATCGGCGTGCCGCGGCGCCATTCGTCGAGCCGCAGAAAGCCTTCCTCGTACAGAGTGAACCTCGTGACTTTGCGTCGCAGCCGATCGCGAAGCACCAACCGTCCGCTGATGACTTTCGGCTGGGGCGCGGTCTCGTCGCCGGACTCGTCCGCAAGATAGATATGCTCGGCCGGGGCGCTCTCGAGCGTCGGCCGCTCGACGGGTGCGGCTTCAGGGGGCTTGATCGCTCTCGAGTCCGGCATAGTGATATCGACAGGCCGTTGAGGCCACTGGCGCGGTTGACCCCACGGAATCTAGCGAGGCGCCGCCGCGGGGGCCGTGAATGTCTTCACAGTTGCGGCCGGGCTTTGCCGCAAGTGGCGCCTGGGTTATAAAGATACATGGTGCTTTGCGGAGCGCCCCCAACGGAGGGTAACGGCCATGTGTCATAAGATCCCATTGCGCGCGCCGCTCACGTTGCTCCTCACGATCAGTGCGTTGCCGGCTCTTGCGGCCGACGAGGACGAGGAGACCCAAAGCCTGGATCGTACGCCGCAAGATTGCATTTCGACGAACCGTATCAGGGAGACGGAAGTCATCAACGACACGACGATCGTCTTCGAGATGCGCGGCGGCGACTACTACAGCAACATCCTCGAGCGCGAGTGCCCCGGCCTCGAACGGCACAAGCGCTTCATGCACGAAACGAGCGGCGGGCGGCTCTGTGACATCGACACGATTACGGTGCTCGAGCAGTGGGCGGGCGGATTGTCGCGGGGGTTCACTTGCCAGCTCGGGGCATTCCACCCGATCACGGAAGTCGAGGCGCAAGACCTAATCTTGGGGCCCGATGAAGCCGCCGCGACAGAGAATGACATCGAAATCAAAGACGTCGAGCTGCCGCCGGGCGAGAACGAGCCGGTGCCGGCCCCTGAATCGGACGCGGATCGCTGAAGTCCTAGAGCCCGAGCGGCACGCTCGTGCCGTTTACCGTGAGCTCGCCCGATGTGAACTGCAAGGTCGCCGTGTAGCTTTCGCCGGCGTCTTCGAGGAACCCCTGGCCCGATAGCGCGACCAACATGAGGCCGGCCTGCGCAGCCGCCATCGCATCGAGCTCGTCCTCCGGCATCGGTGCGCCCGCCGCGGCGCCGGCTGCAGCGAGCTGCTGGCGAACGAATTGCTCGGCGAGGCTTTGCGCAAGGACTTTCGAGACGTCCGCTTCGGCATTCACCGACGCGAGCGCGAGCCACAGCGTGGGATCGAGAAAGTTGCGTGCGCCGCCGGGTAACGCCGCCGGATCGGTCGCGACGCGCACGTTGGCGGAGAACGGTTCGCCGTTCATCGAGAAGCGAATCGGATCGAGCGTCAGGCTCGGGCCGCGTTCCAGCAGTTGCTCGAGCACGGCCGAGAGCTCGGCGAGCACGGCATCCGGGTCTGCGGGCTGCGCTCCGCCGCCGAACCCTTGCAACGTCGCGTAGTATGCCTGCATCGCTGCCGCGTCGAGATCCTCGAGCGCGATGCCGAAATCCGTCTCGGTCAAAGTTACGTTCGCGCCGGCGGCAACCGTGTCCGCGCCGTAATTCACGACGATACGCATGAGCGTCGCGGCCTCATCGAGGTCGACGTTGCTCGAGAATCGCAAACCGGTCGCATTGAACAAAGGCTCCGTTCCGAGCATCGGGCTCGCGACGACGATGCGCTCGATGCCGACGTCGCCGGTGCCGAGCGCGATGTCGTTGGGGCGCAGCCGATAGTCGGTGTTCATGCGAAACTGCTGGATCGCTGCGCTAGCGAGCGGGCTTTGGTAGTCGAAGGTCTCGATCGACCCTTGGGCGACGACACGATCGCCGTCGAGGGTGCCTTCGACGAGCAAGCCCGAGAATGCGACTTCGTTGGACCCGTCCGCATAGTCGACCGGCGGCACATCGGCGTCGAACTCGAACCCGCCGCCGAAGCCGGCGCGGCCCCGCAGCTCGAACAGATACGGCATGCCGAGTTGCTCGCGCAGCTCCGACGACAGCGGTACCTCCGGATCGGAGCGCGCAACGATTTTCGACATGCCGAAATGCACGCCGTCCTTGAGCGCGAGCGGTCCGTGCGTGATCTCGATCAACACGGGTAGCCGCAGCGCCGGAAGATCGCTGCCGAGCAGGGCCCCGCTGCTCTGCAATTGCGCGCCGTATTGCGGACTCAAGCCAAGCTCGATTCTCGCGCTGCTCGCGAACCAGCCGCGGTCGTAGTCGGCGAGATCGGCCACTACGACGGGGTTATCGTTCATGGCTGAGATGCGCTGCCGGATATGCGATTCGGTGCGCAGGCCCGTGAGAAACGGCAAAGCCAATAACACGGCAACGACTGCGACCACGATCGCGATGGATTTTTTCATGGGTCGATCCCTTAGGTGTAACCGTTACGGGCGGCTGTTTCGAGCGCCTATATTACGCTGAAGATCGCGACGGGACGTCGCTCCTACGGGGAAACGGCGCGCTGTAGGGCGCCGAGCAGGTGCTCGTAGAGCGCTTTCTCCCGTTCGAGAAACGCGGCTACGCGTGCGTTGCTGAGCTCCCCCGCCATCTCGAGCCGGTGAGCGATGTCGCTCAAGTGATTCTGCTCCTCGCCGAGCACGCGCTTGAGCGACACCACATGCGCCGCCCGCTTGAGCGTTTGGGCATAGAGGCGATAGAACCATAACGCGCGAAATTCGACGATCAGCGACATATATAAGTATGCGGCACGAGCGCTGTGCTGCTGCTCGAGAAGCTTGAGCAGCGCCGACTCGAGGCGCTGAAAGTACATGCGCGCCGCGGCGGGCCCGAGCAAGTCCGCTGCTACATATTCCATGGGGCGCTCGGCGGTCTTTTCGGCCTGGCGCTTCATGAAATACGCATGGTGCGCTTCCTCGGCGACGTGCCGGAGCGTTGCTTGATCGATTGCGCTCCCGTGCTGAGTGGCCATGATCTTGTGGCTGCCCATGTGCTCGAGCATCGACAGCGTGTTCAAGAAGCGCCCGTGCAACGGCGCATCGGGGACGATGCGATTGAGCAGCGATCGCGTCTGTAGGACGAGCCCGTCGTTGTCGGCCTCGAAGCGCGCCTGCGCGTCGTCGAGCCAGGAGACGTTGTGCTTGTCGTCGTCGACTTTGAACATAAACTCGAGCGCTGCCGGGGCGGTGAGCGCAGTCTATATGAACCCGTCTGTTCCCGTTAGCGGCCTTCGGCTAGGATGCTCGAGGCCATGGTCGCAAGGAATTCCGTGCGCATCGACCTCGTCATCGCCCGCGTGGCGCTCGCTATAGTGTTTACGCTGCCGTTCGGCAGCGCCGGCGCGCAAACGCCGGCCGGCGCACGGCCGGCTGCGGGCGAATTGCCGGACTGGGGCGGCCTTTGGGAAGTCACGTTCGCGCCCGGTATCGAGAACGAGCCCGCGGCGCTGACCCCGGAGTACGCGGCGCAATACGACGCCTATCGTGCCGCGCAGCAGCGCGGCGAGATTGAGGACTCGCCGTCCGCAAACTGCGTGCCGAACGGCATGCCGGGCATCATGACGCAGCCGTATCCGATCGAGTTCCTCTTCACGCCGGGTAAGGTGACCGTTCTCATCGAGGCCTACTCGCAGTGGCGGCAGATCTTCACGGATGGACGGCGCCATCCCGAGGATCCGGATCTCACGTTCAACGGCCACTCGATCGGTCACTGGGAAGGCGAAACGCTTGTCGTAGATACGGTCGGGCTCACGACGGATACCGCGCTCGGCGGTAGCTTCGGCATGCGTCACAGCGACGAGATGCGCATCGTCGAGCGCATGCGGCTCGTCGGACCCGACACGCTCGAGGTCGCAACGACGGTTCACGATCCTTTGGCGCTGACCAAACCTTGGACCACGACGCGCGTCTATGGCCGGCACCGCGATTGGAATCTCGCCGAGTACGTCTGCCAGCAAAACAACCGCAACTTCGTGACCGAGGACGGCAAGGCCGGCATCAATCTGGAGCACGAGGAGTGAGGATGAACCGCTCGTGGATTCTTGGCGCCGTGTGCGCAGCCGGCATCGTGTTTGCCGTCGCGAGTCCCGCCCGCGCGCATCATTCGTTCACGGTGTTCGACATGACCACCGAGAAGTTCATCGAAGGTGAAGTCGTCGAGTTCGAATGGACGAACCCGCATACATGGACCTGGATCAACGTGGTGAATGAGGACGGCAGCGTTACCAAGTGGGGCCTCGAAGGCATGAGCCCGAATTTCCTCGGCCGCCGCGGCTGGAACAAAAACACGCTCAAACCCGGCGATCACGTCGAGATCGCAATCTATCCCTTGAAGAGCGGCGAGCCGGGCGGCACATTCTTGCGCGCGACACTCGAGGACGGCACCGTCAAGGTCATGTTCGGCCGCGGCCCTTGAATTGTGGCCCCTTTTTTGTAGGAGCGAGCTTCGCTCGCGATCTTCTTGTCTCAAGAATCGC
>DATCIQ010000404.1:0-7051 GCA_036507635.1 Gammaproteobacteria bacterium | reverse complement strand
ACGTGTCATCGACCGGCCGCGGGCGGCGCCGATCCGCGTGCGGGCGTGAATCCGGGCGCCGATGCCGGCACCATCGACGACGTGCGGGGCTCGCCCGGCATGCGGAGCCTCGACGTCAACGGCCGGCCGACGCGCCACCCCGTCTTCGGCGACGCTCGGCAAGTCACGGGGAGACTCGCCCCGTCGATCTTCGGCGCGCTCTGGGCCGACGCGCTCTTTTGGGACGGCCGGGCAAGCGGACCGTTTCGCGATCCCGAGAGCGGCGCGATTCTCATCGCCGCGGGCGGCGCGCTCGAATCGCAGGTCCTCGAGACGCTCGCCAACGGTGCAGAGATGGCGAAGCCTGGATACCGCTGGACGGAGCTCACCGAAAAGCTCGGGCGCGTGCGGCCGCTCGCGCTCGCCGTCGACCTGCCGCACGACGTTGCGTCGGCTCTCGAAAACGTGTCCGGCTATCCGCAACTCTTCGCCGCCGCTTTCGGTGATCTCGATATCACGCCGGCACGCGTCGCGTTTGCGATCGCGACTTACGAGCGAACGTTGCTCGCCGACGACACGCCCTGGGACCGTTACATAGCCGGCGACACCACGGCCCTGACGCGAGGCGAGCTCTATGGTTGGCAGGCGATGCAGGACTTTCATTGCGTCAAGTGTCATGTTCCGCCGCTCTTCACGAACAACGAGTTCTTCAACATCGGGCTGCGCAGGTCGGAATTCGATCGCGGCCGCGAAGCCGTGACGGGCGACCCGGAGGATGCCGGCGAAATGCGCGTGCCGAGCTTGCGCAATGTCGGCTTGAGGCCGCGCTTCATGCACACGGGCGAATTCGCGGTACTGGGCGCGGCCGTCGCCTTCTATCGCACCGGCCCCGCGCTTCCGGACCGCGACGACATCCCGGGCGCCGGAATTTACTCATTCAACATGAGCTCCTTGAGTGAGGCCGATATACGAACGTTTCTCGCCGCCGCCCTCACCGACCCGCGCGTGCGCGACGAACAGTACCCGTTCGATCGGCCGGTTCTGCGTACGGAGCGCCATTCAACGGACGCGACGCAGCCGGAACCGCCGACGGACCTCGAAGCGGCGCCCGGTGCACACGGCATCACTCTGCATTGGCGCCCTGCTCGCGACGACACCGGCGTCGCCGATTACATCGTGGAACGCGACGAGCACGTCGTCGCATTCGTGACCGAAAACGAGCTCGTCGATGCCGAAACGACAACCGCGCGCTCGACGACGTATCGAATCATTGCGCGCGATTCGGCCGGAAACGAATCGATTCCCGCAAGCATCGTCGTGAATCTCGATTAATCGTCGCGAATCAATTGCGAACAAAAATTGACGCTTAGCCGCGGCTGTTACACCGCCGTAACAACTGTGCCGCGTTTCGGGCTTGCCACTCGCATTCGATCGCATATCATGCACGGTGACGATCGAAGAACAGAAGGCCAATGAACAAAGAACAAGCGCCTCACCAAGAGCCGTCGGTGAGTGAAGAGTTTCTGAACGACTCACAAGCCATCGCGACTTCTCTGACCGATCTCATCGACGAAATGGATCGCGCCGCGTTCCGCCGCGCGCTCGCGAATCGCGAGCACGCTCGCAAGCTCGAAATCAGCTTCCATAGTCTGCGCGCTCGCGCAAAGAGTTGACGGGCCCTCTGCACAAAGCGTCTTCGTAGAGCTCGAGCATGCGCCGCGCCATTGCGGTGCTCGACCAGCGTGCCGCGACGCCCTCTCGAGCATCCGTCGCAAGCCCGTCGCGAAGGTTGCGGTTCGTCAACACTTGCGCAACCGCGTCCGCGAACAGCTTCTCATCCTCGTCGACGACGATCGCGCCGCGGGCGTCCTCGAGCACATCTTTCGTACCCATGACTGCGGTCGATACCACGGGAACGCCGAGCGCCATGGCTTCGAGAAGGACGAGGCCCTGGGTCTCCGTGCGCGACGCGAACACGAAGACATCGGCGCTCCGGTAGCAGTCGAGCAGTTCCCCGCTTCTGTCGAGGTAGCCGACGAACCGCACGTTGGGGCCGAGGCCGCGGCTCTCGGCGCGGCGCAGCAAGGCGGGGAGCGCGGGGCCCTCGCCGGCAATGACGAGCAATACTTCGGGCACCGTCGATCGTACCCGCTCGAGGACGTCGATGAGGAACTCGATGTTCTTCTCGAACGCGACGCGGCCGACGTTGAGCATGACCGGCCGGTCGCGGCTCACACTCAAGCGCGCGCGGAAGCGATCGCCGTCGGCGCCCTCGAATCGTTGCAGATCGAGCCCCGTGGGAATGACCCGGATCTCCGTTCGCACGCCGTACGCGCGCAAGGCCTCGGCCATTTGCCGCGAGGGTGCCACGACGGCGGTAACGGCATTGCATTGCGTGCGCGAGATCGAGCGCGCGACGGCGCGCAGCAGGCGCTTCGGCAGCAGCGGCAGGTAATGATGGAAGTAGTGCTCGAAATAGGTGTGATAGGTCTCGACTACGGGAATCCCGAGCCTCCGCGCAAGCCGCACGCCGACATGATGAGCGAGAAACGGCGTCTGTATGTGGATGAGATCGAATTGTCCTGCGAGCGATGCGCACACACGCTCGAGCTCCCGGCGCACCATCGCGCGGTCTTCGGGGTCGAACGGCACGTAGCGCGACGCCACGCGCCGGATGCCGGGCTCGTCCGACCGTGTGCCCGGATACTCGGGCGCCACGAGCAGCGTCGAGCAGCCGAGCGCGTCGAGATCGTTGCAAAACGTCTGAATCGACGTCGAGACGCCGTTCACGCGCGGGAAGTAGACGTCCGACAGCATGAGCACGCGCGGCAAGCTTCGAGACGCCATCCCCGCATAGTGCGTCGTATCGTTTACGATTCTGTGACAGCGCGGTTTCCAAACGCATGAAACCTCAATCATTACGTTGAGTTGTCCGAGACACTGCGACTAAAGCTTCATCTACGCCCGCTAACATCCCGATTGTCGGTCCAACGAGGGATGTCATGACGCACGTCGAGTATCACCGCACGATCTTCGTATCCGACCTTCATCTCGGGTCGCGGGCTTGTCGAGTGGAGTTGCTGCTCGACTTCTTGGCGCACGCGCGATGCGACATCCTGTATCTCGTCGGCGACATCATCGACTTGCGGAGCCTGCGCCGCAGCTTCTACTGGCCGAAAAGTCACACCGAAGTCCTGCAGCGGATTCTCGAGAAAGCCCGCGCCGATACGAGAGTCGTCTATGTCCCCGGTAATCACGACGACGATTTCCGGGCGCTTACAGGCATGCGATTCAGCCGCATCGAGATCGAGCAGCGCTGCGTCCACACGACGGCGGCGGGCAAACGGCTCCTCGTGCTGCACGGCGACGAGTTCGACAGCACGTTGAAGTGCGGGCCCCTGGCCGCGCTCGTCGGACACGTCGGTTACCGCCTGCTGCTCGCGGTCAATCGCTTGAACCATCGCCTGGACGCCCTCATGGGCCGGCCGTACTGGTCGCTCGCACAGAGTCTCAAGCTGCGGGTGGGCAAGGCGGTTCGGTACATCAGCGGGTTTCAGAACGCGTGTCTCGACGCGGCCCGCGAAGCCGATCTCGACGGTGTCGTCTGCGGGCACATCCACAAAGCCGACATCCTCGAACGCGACGGGCTCGTTTACTGCAACGACGGCGATTGGGTCGAAAAGCTGCACGGCGCTCGTCGAAAGCCCCGCGGGGGATCTCTCGCTGCGTCATTGGGGCCAAGTGAGCGCTGCTCGAGAGCGCCCGCACGCCGTTCCGCTCAGCGACGCGGCTTGACGCGCTTAAGCTCCCCCAAGTCACGGCCGGCTGCAGCCGTGACGTTTGCTTCACCCACCTGCTAGTATCCGCGCGCCAGTCAGGACCGCATGCCCATGGCGAACGCCAACAACACCGGAATCAAGCGCATCGTCAATGCCACGTTCTTTTCGCTCGCGGGGCTGCGTGCGGCGTGGCGCAACGAGGCGGCGTTTCGTCAAGAATGCGCGCTCGCGGTCGTGCTAACGCCGGCGGCATTCTGGGTCAGTGAAAGTGCCGTCGAGCAGGCGCTCTTGATCGGCTCCTGTTGGCTCGTGCTCATCGTCGAGCTCTTGAATTCCGCGATCGAAGCCGTCGTCGATCGCGTCGGCACGGACCATCACAAGCTGTCGGGGCGCGCCAAGGACCTCGGCTCGGCGGGCGTATTCGTGAGCCTTGCGCTCGTCGCGCTCGTTTGGGGCCTCATCCTCGCCGAACGATTCTTGTAGGAGCGAGCTTCGCTCGCGATTCCAAGCCCAAGATCGCGAGCAGAGCTCGCTCCTACAGAATCGCGAGCGAAGCTCGCTCCTACAACATGCCGAACAGCGAGGCGGCGCGCGAGCTGATCGTTGCAATCATGGCTCCGAGCAGCGCGCCGGCGGCGACGTCGGTCGGATAGTGCAAGCCGAGCAGCACGCGCGACAAAGCGACGAGCACCGTGAACGCCCCCAAGAGACCCGCCCACTCGGGGAAATGACTCACCATGAGCCACGTGAACGACACCGCGTGCAGTGTGTGCCCGGAGGGAAAGCTGTAGCGATCGAGCGGCGCGACGTGACAATTGATTGCGGCGTGCGTGATGAACGGCCGCTCGCGCACCGCACGCCCCTTGATCGCCTTGTAGGTGAAGACGCCCGCCGCCCCCGTCAGGGTCATCTGAACAGCGACGGGCCAACCCTCGGCGCCGTAGAGCAACGGCAAGGCAACGATCAACACATACCAAAACCAACCGTCGCCGAGCCAGCTCACGCCGCGAAATACGTACCGAATCACGACGTAGCCGTTCGGTCGATTGAGATAGCGGCAAAACTTGAGCTCGGCTTGATCGAACCGTTGAAACGCCAGGGCAACGCGCGAATCCATTCGTCAACCCTCCTCGACGCCGTGCCGAAAGAGCTTGCGCGACGAAGGTTGCGCTCAGATGGCAATTTTATGACGTTTTTGTTTCAAATTTAGAAGGTTATGCAACCTAATGTAACAAGAACTTAAAGAAGCGTCGCTAACGTCTTGGCATGATGACCATCGGCTGCCGTCGCCCATGAAACTCGTGATCGTCACCGATGCTTGGCGCCCGCAGATCAACGGCGTCGTCACGACTCTCATGCACACCCGCGAATGCCTGGAGCAGGCCGGACACGAGGTCGTCGTCGTGTCGCCGAGCAGTACACGACGATCCCCTGCCCAACCTACCCGGAGATTCGTCTCGCCGTTTTGCCGGGCCGGCGTCTCGCGAGCACGCTGGCCCGCGAGGCCCCCGATGCGATCCACGTCGCCACCGAAGGACCGCTCGGCTCCGCGGCGCGCCGCTACTGCGTGCGCAGAGGCTTGCGCTTCACGACGTCGTATCACACGCAGTTCCCCCAGTACGTGCGCAAGCGTGCGCCGATCCCGGAAGCCTGGAGCTACGCATACCTGCGCCGCCACCACGGCAAGGCTGAGCGCACGCTCGTCGCGACACACCGGCAACGTCTCGATCTGCTGGCGCACGGCTTTCGCAACATCGTAATCTGGTCGAGAGGCGTCGACACGGATACGTTTCGCCCTTACGAACGCAACCATCTGGCATACCCCCGCCCGATCTGGATCTATGCCGGACGTGTGGCCGTCGAGAAAAACCTCGAAGCATATCTTCGCATCGATCTGCCGGGCACAAAGGTCGTCGTCGGCGACGGCCCGGACCTCGCGAAGCTTCGCGCGCGCTTTCCGGCCGCGCATTTTGTCGGCTACAAATTCGGCGTCGCGCTTGCAGAGCATCTGTCGTCGGCCGACGTATTCGTGTTTCCGAGCCGCACCGATACCTTTGGGCTCGTCATGCTCGAAGCGATGGCTTGCGGCACGCCCGTCGCCGCATATCCCGTCACGGGTCCCGTCGACGTCGTGCGCGACGGAGTGAGCGGCCGCTTGAATGAGGATCTCGCGATCGCGGCCCGCGAAGCCCTCGCGATTCGGCGCGACGATTGTCGGCGCGCAGCCCTCGAGCGAACTTGGTCACGTGCAACCGAGGAGTTTCTCTCGCATTTGGTTCGCGCGAACGGCGCCGATGGAGTGGTCGACGATGTGCCCACGCTGCCGCCGGAAAAAAACGCCCGGCGGGGGAGCAGCCGGGCGGCGCGGGGGTAGCGCTTGGGGAAACGAGTTTGGGATCTGACGGTGGACACGTTACACGCGGAACATGAAGCTATTCTTACTGCCCGCTTACAGTGCGGGGACGCGGAAAAACGCTTGAAAGTAGTGCGCTCCCGCGCCTGATGCCCGCATTCCGCCTCGATTTCGACTTGGCACGGCCTTTGCTTAGCTATCGATGGGCAGGGCCGGTCGGTGTTTGCAAAGTTGCGTGCCTCCCCCCACCTGATTTCGGATACCGACCGCTTCTGCCCCCCAAATTCCTGTCACAATGCTGCGGAACTCGTAGGAGCGGCCTCCGGCCGCGATCCCATGAATATCGACACCCGCAACGGCTGGCCCGATGATCTCCGTGTGCTATTGAGAGCGCATCCGCGCGAGGCGTGGAAAGCGTGCGGCTCGGCCATGGTGGACTTCTGGCTCGCGCAACACGACTTCTTCCGCCGGCAGTGTGCGGCGCTACGGGCCGCGGCTGACGACTTCAGAGCCGGGCACAACGCACCGAGCGAGTTCTGCGCCTCGGTGACGCCCCAGCTCCACGGCTTTCTCGACCACGTGCACGGACATCACCAAGTCGAAGATTTCCACTACTTCCCGGTGTTTCGCGCGGCTGAGCGGCGCCTTGCGAGCGGGTTCGACGTATTGGCGCGCGATCACGAGCTCATCCACGCGAGTCTCGAGGAAACCATCGCGGCCATCAACGCATTCGTTGCCGCCGTGCGCAACCACGCTCCCGAGAACGATGCCGCACGCCGCCGTGCGAGCGAGCGTTACCTCGACGTCGGCGAGCGCTTATACAAGCGGCTGATGCGCCACTTGGACGACGAAGAGGACCTCGTCATCCCCTTCATGCTCGCGCACGGCCATTAGTCGGCTCCGGCCGCCCATGCGTCACGGCTTGCGCGGCGGCACCGTG
>DATCIQ010000403.1:0-16771 GCA_036507635.1 Gammaproteobacteria bacterium | reverse complement strand
GTCGCCGATTTCTACAATCAGCGCGTTCAGATGCTGCGGCCCGACGGCACCTTCGTCCGTCAATGGGGCAAGACCGGCAAAAGCGGTATTGGCGCGGGGCAGCTGAGCTACCCGACCGATGTGGTCGTAACTGCCGATGGGACCGTCTATGTCGCGGATGGCTACAACGATCGCATCCAAGTCTTCGACGCCGAGGGTAACTTTCTGCGCAAGTGGGGCGGTCCGTTCGCTATGAATATTTTCGGGCCCTTCAACGGCTGGTTCGCGACGGTAACGAGCGTCGCGCTCGACGCTCACGGCAACGTCTTCGTCGCCGACTTCTATAATCACCGCATTCAGAAGTTCGCCGCGGACGGCGCGTTTCTCACGAGCTTTGGCAGCGAAGGGTCGGGGCCGGGTCAGTTCAATTACCCGATCGCCGTGGCCGTCGCCGCCGACGGCACGGTGTTCGTCGCGGACTTCGGCAATCATCGCGTGCAGAGATGGCAACCGCGCGTACGATAACCGGCAGATCCGCCGCCGGATTGGGCGAGTCACGCGCCGGCGACGCGGGCGAGCATCCCGTGCCGGTTAAGGCCGAGCCGGTCCCGCGCGTCAAAGTTGAGGTCTTTACTGCCGGCGACTGCGCGAGCTGCGCTTACGCGAAGGCGCAACTGTCGCGCGCAATCGCAGCGTTGGGGCCGGAGCGGTTCGATCTCCGGATCATGGATGTCGTCGAGGAGATCGATCATGCCGTCGCATCCGGTGTGCTCGCTACACCGGCGATCGCGATCAACGGTGCGCTGATATTTTCGGGTCTGCCGACACAGGGGAAACTCAGGCGCGCGCTCGAAAAGTGCCTTTCGGTCTGAAGACGCCGCGGTCGAGAGGTTTGTCCGATGCCCGAGTACCGAATCGGAGAGGTTGCGAGAACGCTCGACGTGAGTGTGCACACGTTGCGCTACTACGAGAAGCTTGGACTGTTGTCGGCGGTAGCACGAAATGCCGCCGGTGTTCGCGTCTACAGTGCCAAAGAGGTTTCCCGATTGCGGTTTATTCGCCGCGCGCAGAAGATGAGCTTCAGCCTGGCTGAGATCGGTCAGCTTCTCGAGTTGCGTGCGAATCCCCGATGCGCGCGCGATGAGGTCAGAACGCTCGCAGCCGGCAAGCTCGGCGAGATCGAGCGTAGTCTGGCGGAGCTCAAGACGCTTCGTGACGAGCTGACATTATTGATCAATTTGTGCCGGGCGGCGGCGGACGGTTGCCCGATTCTCGAGGGCATTGAAGAGCCCGATCGTTGACTGCGTGCCCCGGCCTGCGGACGGGAGCACCATTAGGGTCCCACGAGGACCCGTGCCTGCGGATCCAGCAAGGCGTCGACAATCGGGCATGCAGGTACGGCGCCCCCCCGGCACTTCGCAGCAATGCCCGTCAAGGTTTTTTCAAGGCGCCGCAGATCCCTGATCTTGCGGTGTACGTCGCCGGCGTGCTCGAGCGTAAGTGCTTGGACCTCCCCGCACGTGTACCGGCCGCCGTCGACTAGGTGCAATAAGCCGCGGACTTGCTCCATCGAGAACCCGAGCTGCCTGCAACGGCGAATGAACAGCAGTCGCTTCAGATGGTCTTCCGAGTAGAGCCGATGGCGACCGTCCGTGCGGGGTGGGTCGGGCATGAGGCCGGAGCGCTCGTAGTACCGAATCGTCTCGATTTTGACCCCGGATTGCCGCGCCAGTGGCCCGATCCCGAAGGTGCGTGGTGGAGACATGAAAAAACCCCTTGAATCTGTAGGAGCTACAGCTCTTATGGTACCTCGAGATGAGTATCTATTTGGCTTCATGCTTCGAAGATAAGGAGACTGAGATGAGAACGATTTCAACGGCGCTCGGCATGCTCGCGCTATCGATTGTCGGCTCCACGGCGTGGGCTGCGGAGCAAACCGTGACGCTCGCCGTGGACAACATGTATTGCGCGCTTTGTCCCGTGACGGTCAGTAAGGCCATCGAACGCGTGGACGGTGTGGCCTCGGTCGAGGTCGACTTTGATCGCAAGGAAGCCGTGGTCACTTACGAGGACACGCAGACAAATTGGGAGGCGCTGGCTGCCGCCTCCACGAACGCGGGCTACCCCGCGCATCTCAAGGACGCGAGCTGACGGAGCCGAGAATTAATGAATACGGTGACCAAGGAATCCGGGAAGCGCGGCTTGCTCGCTACCGGGGGGCTACTCGGCGCGGTGCTGGCCTCCTCTTGCTGCATCGGGCCGTTGCTGCTGCTGAGCCTCGGCGTCAGCGGAGCATGGATTGGCAATTTGACCGCGCTCGCCCCTTATCAGCCGCTGTTTCTCTTGGTGACGTTGGGCTTCTTGGCAGCCGGTTTCTGGACTGTGTACCGCAAGCCGAAGGCTGCTTGCGTCGAGGGCAGCTACTGCGCGAGCCCCACCTCGGAGCGCGTGCTCAAGGTGGCGTTATGGGTGGCCGCGCTGCTCGCATTGGCCGCGGTCGGCGTCAACGTGCTCGCCCCTCGGTTGCTTTGAGCAGGGGAGATCCAACGATGAGCGACGTCGTGCACTCTGCGAGGCGGCTGCACGTAGCCATTATCGGCGGCGGCAGCGCGGCCTTTGCCGCGGCCATCCGAGCGACCGAGGCCGGCGCCAAAGTCACGATGATCGAGTCGGGGACGTTGGGCGGAACCTGCGTCAATGTCGGCTGCGTACCGTCGAAGATCATGATCCGCGCCGCGCACGTAGCGCATTTGCAGGGACACCATCCCTTTGCAGGGCTCGCCCGGACCGAGCCGCGGATCGCATGGGAGAAACTCATCGCGCAGCAACAAGCGCGCATAGAGGAGCTACGCGCGGCCAAGTACCGGAGTATTCTCGACGCGAACGCCGGGATCAGGTTCCTGCAGGGCAGGGCGCGCTTCGAGGACGCTCATACGTTGGTCGTCGCGGCTGCGCAGGCCGAAGAGCGCATCCGTGCCGACCGATTTCTCATCGCGACGGGAGCTTCCCCGGCCATACCTGAGATTCCCGGACTGGCCGAGACGCCGTACTGGACTTCGACAGACGCTTTGGAGGCTCAAAGTCTGCCGAAGCGCCTGCTCGTGATCGGCGGCTCCGTGGTGGCCGTCGAGCTCGCGCAAGCGTTCCGACGCTTCGGCTCCGAAGTGACGATACTCGCCCGAAGCACTTTGCTTTCACGGCAGGATCCGGACCTTGGTCTGGCGCTCCAGGGCGTCTTCGAGTCCGAAGGGATTCGCGTGCTGACCGGCACCCTGCCGAGCGCAGTGCGCCACGACAGCGTCTTCCGAGTCTTGACCGGGCATGGCGAAATCGTGGGCGACGCGCTGCTGGTTGCCACAGGCCGGCAGCCCAATACCGCCGGTCTCGGGCTCGAGCACGTGGGAATCGAGGTTGACCGTACCGGCGCCGTGCTCGTGGACGAGCAGCTGCGGACGACGGTTCCCCACATCTACGCCGCCGGCGACTGCACCCTTGAGCCGCAGTATGTCTACGTAGCCGCTGCGGCCGGCACGCGCGCTGCGACCAACATGACGGGCGGTTCAGCCGTGCTCGATCTCTCGGCGATGCCGGCCGTTGTTTTCACCGACCCGCAAGTGGCGACGGTCGGATTGACGCTCGAGCAAGCTGAAGCGGCGGGTCACGCGGCCGAAGCTAGAACGCTCACGCTCGACAACGTGCCGCGCGCGTTGGTGAACTTCGATACCGCCGGCTTCATTAGGCTGGTTGCTGAGCGAGCCAGTGGCCGGCTGCTGGGCGCACAGGTGCTCGCTCCATCGGCCGGCGAGATCATCCAGACGGCCGCCCTGGCGATCCGCAACCGGATGACGATTGCCGAGCTCGCCGATCAGCTGTTCCCTTATCTGACGATGGTCGAAGGCCTCAAGTTGTGCGCGCAGACCTTCACCAAGGACGTCCATATGCTCTCGTGTTGCGCAGCTTAGACGCCGTCTTCATGATCTGCGTTGGTTGGAATTGCACAGAAACCGTGCGCCGGCACTCCGAGGGCGCTATTGAACTTGCTCGATAGATTTTGAAACGCGATGAGACCCGTCAGCTCAACGATCGCATCCTCGCTTAGGTGATTTCGCAAGCGCGCCATGAGCGCATCATTAACCTCGCGCTCCGGAAATGTCATCGCCTCCGCGTATTCAAGCGAAGCTTTCTCGAGGTCACTGAAGAGAGTGCTCTCACGCCAGTTGCGCAAGGCGCTCACTTTGTCCAGGAGCACGCCGCGCTTTAATAGGGTGGCCGTGTTGAGATCGACGCAGAACGGGCAACTGTTGATCTGGGACACCCGGACTGTGACGAGCGAGCGCAATGCGGGCGCCACTGGCGAAGATTTTCAGAGGCTCTCGGTAGCTACGTCGACCGTATAGTGGAGAATACTTCGTCCCTCGGACGCGAGAGAGGCAACGATAGTGGACAAGCAATACGACGTCATCGTCCTAGGAAGCGGAAACGCAGGCATGGCCGCCGCAGGTACGGTACGAGCGGCAGGCAAGTCGGTTGCCATCATCGAGGATCGCGATGTGGGTGGAACCTGCCCGATTCGGGGCTGCGTTCCCAAGAAGGTGCTTGTGGCGGCAGCAGAAGCGTTACATCAGATCGAGCGAGCGGCTGAGCACCATATTCAGGTGAACGGCGCCAGCCTCGATTGGCCCGCACTTATCAAGCGCGAACAGAGCTTCGTGAGCGGGGTCTCTGAAGACTTTGCCAAAAGCCTTCGAGGACGCGGCATCGATCTGCACAAAGGCTCAGCGAAATTCGTCGGACGAGACACCATTTCGCTAGAACAGGATACGTTAAAGGGCGATTCCATCGTCATTGCCACAGGGTCGTATCCTCGCCCTTTGCCCATTGACGGCGCCGAGCGGTTGATAACGAGTGAAGAGATTCTTAACCTCACAGATCGACCTGACTCCCTCATATTCATCGGCGGCGGCGTGATCGCGCTTGAGTTTGCCCATGTCTTTGCCAGGGCTGGGACAAAGGTCACCATTTTGGAGGCCGCGCCCGCACTACTACCTCGCTTCGATAGGGATGCCGTCGATGCGCTTGCCGAAGAAAGTCGCCGCATCGGCATAGAGATCTATACCGATGTCAGTGTCACTAGGATTGAGAGCCGTGGAGAGCGAGTGACTCTCCACTTTGATCTGGGCGGAGAGGCGCGAGTACTTTCGGCGGACCAGGTCGCGAACGGAACGGGTCGGGTGCCTGATGTCGAACGCCTGGATCTCGGGGCGGGTGGCATCGAGCACGTCGGTCCCCGTATCGCTGTCGATAAGTACCTGCGCAGTGTTAGTAATCCCAGTGTATATGTGGCTGGCGATGCTCTTTGGTCCTCGGCGCAGCTATCGCCCGTAGCGACATACGAGGGCAAGTTAGTGGCGGAGAACGTTCTGAATGGTCCGACGAAGGTGCCCGACTATAGGGCAATACCGGCAAGTGTCTTTAGCGTTCCCGCTCTAGCGACAGTGGGTCTTACTGAGTCAGAGGCCGTGGCCAAGGGACTACCATTTGTCATTAAGGTCAACGACATGCGGGAATGGCGTTCTGCCCGAACTCAGGCCGAGAGCGTGGCCTATAGCAAGGTTCTGTTGGACGAGGAGGGCGGCAGAATACTGGGCGCCCATCTCGTCGGCCATGGCAGCGCGGAGATCATTCATCTCTTCGCTTTTGCTATGCAGCATGGGGTCACGGCACTCGATTTGAAGGAAACAGTGTACGCCTATCCGACATTCGCGTCAGACATCAAGTACTTAGTCTGATCGAGGACAACACATACTCTTGCAACAGCGGAGGTTAACGCAATGAAAGCGATCTGGAAGAACGAGACCATCGCAAACAGCGATGAAACTGTCGTTGTTGAACGCAATCACTATTTTCCGCCGGACTCTGTCGATCATCGCTTTCTGCGTAAAAGTGTTACGCATACCGCTTGCCCGTGGAAAGGCGAAGCGAGCTATTACGATATCGTCGTTGGAGAGGACGTGAACCGCGATGCGGCCTGGTACTATCCGGATCCGAAGGCAGCGGCGCGGGAAATATTAGGCTATGTCGCCTTTTGGCGAGGTATTGAAATTGTGGAGTGATGGGCGGTCGTTGGATTCTGCATTGCACTGGGAAAACGGTCGCCACGAGCGAGTATCTGGTAAACGCGTCGATGAACTGCCCGAATTCAGCAGAATCTTGCAGCAACATTCGGCAGCACGCTGATCTCCAAAGGGCGGTTCCACGAATACATGCGATTGCTCAAGGATAACTATGCCGCGGGTAACCTGGATCACGTGATGTGCAGAACCCTCGTCAGCGTTGATTGGCGCGGGTTTCTGTATGACTGCGACTTCAACCAGCAGCTTGGTCTCGCCATCACGGCGGGTCGGCGCCTTCACCTGCGTGATTTGCTTCACGAGGATCTCGACGGACATCCGATCCAGGTCGCTGATCACTGTTACGGTTGCACGGCGGGTCAAGGCAGCAGTTGCAGCGGCGCCTTGAGCGCGTAATGTAGCTCTAGGACTTTAGCAGGAGTGATCGAGATGCATGAGCTAGTGCAAGAGTATTACGGTCGAACGTTGCAGTCCTCGGGCGACTTGAAAACTTCCGCCTGTTGCGACACGACCGAAGTGCCGGAGTGGCTTAGACCGCTGCTCGTCAACATTCATCCGGAAGTCGCTGCCCGCTACTACGGTTGCGGGCTGGTTTGCCCAGCCCTGCTCGAGGGTTGCAGAGTGCTCGATCTCGGCTGCGGCTCCGGCCGCGACGCCTATGCGCTCGCGCAGCTCGTCGGTGAGCGCGGCGAGGTGATCGGCGTCGACATGACACCGGAGCAGCTCGAGGTCGCGGAGCGGCACCGGACGTTTCACGCGAAGCGCTTCGGCTTTGCCAACGTCAACTTCCGAGAGGGGTACATCGAGCAACTCGACGATCTCGACCTCGAGCCTGCGAGTTTCGATGTCATCGTCTCGAACTGCGTCGTCAATCTCTCCCCCGACAAAGACGCCGTGCTGCGCGGTGTGCATCGCTTTCTGAAACCCGGCGGAGAGCTCTATTTCGCCGACGTCTACGCCGACCGGCGCGTGCCTGACGCGCTGCGCAACGATCCGGTCCTCTACGGCGAGTGCTTGGGCGGCGCGCTGTATTGGAACGACTTCTATCGCCTTGCCCACCGCACGGGCTTCGCCGATCCACGCTTAGTGAACGATCGACCGCTCGGCATCACGGATGCGCGCCTTGCCGAGCGCGTCGGCGGGCTTCGCTTCGTCTCGGCGACCTATCGTCTATTCAAGCTGGACGGCTTGGAGAGCGCGTGCGAGGACTACGGCCAGGCCGTAATCTACCGTGGCAGCGTGCCGGGACATCCCGACCGTTTCGTGCTCGACAAACACCATTCGATCGAAGCTGGGCGCGTGTTTCCGGTTTGCGGCAACACCTGGCGCATGCTGAACGGGACCCGCTTCAAAGCGCACTTCGAATTTATCGGAGACTTCAGCCGTCATTACGGGCTGTTCGAGGGTTGCGGCGGCGAGTTGCCGTTCGATCTCGCAAACGACACCCGCGTCAGCTCGTCCTGCTGCTGACGGCAGAGCGGCTTCGGGAAGCTTCGCATGGAGCTACTACTCATCGCAGGCGCCGCGTTCCTCGCGTTCAGCAACGGCGCCAACGACAACTTCAAAGGGTTCGCCACGGTCTGGGGCTCACAAACCCTAACGTACCGACAGGCCCTCACGTTGGCGACGGTTGCAACGGTTCTCGGCAGCTTGGCGTCTCTCATGCTGGCCGAGTCCCTCGTTGCGCAGTTCGCAGGCCGAGGCCTGGTGCCCGACGATGTGGCGGGCAATTCGGCATTCGTGCTGAGCGTGGGGCTTGGTGCGGCTGCTACGGTCGCGCTCGCAACGCGTATTGGTCTGCCGATATCCACGACCCACGCGCTCATCGGTGGCCTGGTCGGCGCCGGGCTCGCGGAAAACGGCGGAAGCGTGAACCTGGCCAACCTCACCGGCACGTTCTTGCTGCCGCTCCTGATCAGCCCGTTCGTTGCCGCAACGTTGGGTGGAGTCGCATACGGCCTCATCCGCAAACGCAACCGCGAGGACGACTGCGCGTGCGTCGTGGCGGACTCGGCGGCGACTGACTGGAATTCGGGCTGCGTCGCCGCGCGGCAGAGCGTGGGGCCGCGTTTGATCGTCGCTACCGATGAGCAATGCGATCGGCTGGATGCCCCGGCGGCGCGCGTGCAGGTCTCCAAGGTTCTCGATCGCGTTCACACGCTCTCTGCCGCCTGCATTTGTTTCGCGCGCGGCGTCAACGACACGCCCAAGCTCACGGCGCTGTTGGTGGCCGCTCAGGCCTTCGATGCAAAGGGCTCCATGTTAACCGTCGCTGCCACCATGGCTGCGGGCGGGTTGTTATTCTCGCGCCGCGTGGCGCGGACAATGAGTCAACGCATGGTCAGAATGGATCACGCGCAAGGGCTTTCTGCCAATCTGATCTCAGCTGGGCTGATTATATTTGCAAGCAACCTGGGCATGCCCGTGTCGACGACGCACATTACGGTGGGCTCGATTGCCGGCGTCGGCGTCGGTGCGCGCTCCATCGACTGGAAGACCGCCAACGCCGTCTTGTTGTCGTGGGTTGCAACGCTACCGCTCGCCGCCTTCGTGGCGTACGCGATCAGCCAAATCGTTTGAGGTCAACGAATGAGCATCAACATGAGGACCGGGGCGCACTATCTCGCTGCGCTCGACGACGGCCGGCGCGTGTACGTGAACGGCGAGAAAGTCGACAACGTCGCCGCGCATCCGCTCACGCGCGACTACGCGAACATCGTCGCGTCCTGGTACGACGCCCACCATGATCCCGCCAACCGGGAGGTCATGACGTTCGTCGACCCCGACGGCGTGCGGCGCGCCAAGATGTGGCTGCTCCACCGCAACAAGGAGGAGCTTCTCGAGCGGGAGCGCTACCACGAGACGCTCTATAGGATGTTCGGGCGCTCTTTCTTTGCGCGGCTGCCGGACGTCAACAACAGTCTGTTCCTGACGTATATCGACGACCCGGCTCCGTGGGAAGAAAACTCCATCGGAGTCGACGCTACCGGGTTCGCCGACAACATCCGGCGCTTCTGGCAACGAATGGTGGCCGAGGATCTCAACGTTGCACCGGCCGTCATCGATCCGCCGGTCGATCGATCGCGGCCCGAGGCCGAGGCGGAATCGCCGAACTGCCGCGTCGTGGAGCATCGCGAGGACGGCATCGTGATCAGCGGCGTGAAGGCGGTCGGGACGGGCTCGGCGTTTGCGGATTGGCTCATGGTCGGGGTTTTCTGGCGTCCCGGCATGCCGGGCGACCAGGTCATGTATCTCGTGCTGCCCGTGAACGCGCCGGGCGTCAGCATCGTGTCGCGCGAAGCTGCCTCCCGCGAGGGCCTCTCCACCGCGGAGCACCCGCTCATGGCGCTCGGCGACGAGATGGATAACATGATCATCTTCGACGACGTTTTCATTCCGCGCGAGCACATCTTCCACCTCGGGAATCCAGAACATGCGATGTACTACCCGCAGCGCCTGTTCGATTGGCTGCACTGGGCGGATCTGATCCGCTTCGGCGTCAAAACGGAGTTGATTGCGGGGCTCGCGTTGCTCGTGGGTGACGGCTCGGGCCTCTTGAAGATCCCGGCTACCGCCGCGCGCATCGCGGACATCATCCGCTTCCGCGAAACGATCCGGGCATTCAACGTAGCCGCCGACGAGACCGGTTTCACGACGCCCGGCGGAATGTACAAGCCCAACAACATCCTGCTCGACTTCGGGCGGGCCTTCTACCAGCAGCACGCCAAGGACATCATCCACGAGCTCGTCGACTTGAGCGGCCGCAGCGCGATCATTCAGCCGGCCGCCCAAGATTTCGACCGGTTCGGCGTTCTCGCGACTATGTTTCAAGGCGCCTGGAAGGACGGCCGCGACCGCCTCAAGGTTTTCCGCGTCGTGCGCGACATGTTTCTGAGCGATTGGGGCGATCGCGGACGCATGTTCGATCAATTCAACGGCACTCCGCTCAACACCATTCGCATGCTCACGATGATGCGCACGGAGTTCCACCCGAACGGCCCCCTTACGGCGTTTGCGCGCGAGGTCTGCGGCATCCCGCTCGTCGAGGGGCAGGAAAGCGTGAAAGCCCAGATCGCAGCGTACGCAAAGGCGCAGGACGCGGCGACGCGCTGAGCGGCGAGCTCTCCCGTGAGCTCACCGGCGATCCGGCGGATTCCGTCGTATCCCGGTTCAACGCCGAGCTCTGGATCAAGAACGCCGCCGACGAGTTTCGCCCGACCAGCACGTTCGCACTCGCGACGGAAACGAGTGGCGTGGAAATCGATGACAACAGCATTCCCTCCATCACATACACCGACCGTGCAGCCCCGCACACTATCGACTCATTGACAGCCATCGGTTCCATGCACGAGAGTTGTCGGCACCGACCGGGCACGTACATCAGGAGCGCTGAATGACCACTTTGCGCACACCGCAGCTATCCGACTTTTCCGCCGACGATCAGGCCACGCTCGAGCGCATTGCGAAGAGAATCGGCCAGAGTGCCGACGACCTGCTGCGGCCGGGAATCTTCGGCGTGCAGACACATTGGCCGGCGTGGCTCGAGGCGAACTTCGAGCACTCGCTCGCAACGTACCTCTTTCGCGGGGCGCTGCCTCCGCTCGCCAAGGAAGCGATGCACGCGGCTGTGTCCATGACCAATCGCTGCGAGTACTGACTCACGCTGCATTCGGCCGCCGTGTTGCGGCTTACAGGTACGGATCGCGCGGTCGCCGAGATTGCAGCGCTCGCCGAGCATGTCGCGAGCCTGACGTCGGCAGCGGCCGCGTTTCAGCTCCAGCCCGATGTTCCCACGGCCGTGACAGAGGGAGCCGCGGGTTCGCTCGTCCCGCTTCTCGACGAGCGGAGCGCTCCGGACGCCGTACCGATCCTCGAGGAAATCCGCGAGTGGAGCCGCGGAACGCTCGGCATGGACGGCGTGCCGGCTATTTGGCGCGCGCTCGCACACCAGCCGCGGCTGCTGGATGCAACCTGGCGCAAAGATCGGCTGATCCTCGGTGCCGGCACACTCGACGATCTCGTCAAGGGATGTGTGGCGCTGGCCGTCGCGCAGTTTCGGCAGAGCGCCTACTGGATTGCGTATTTCACGCAACTTCTGCGCAAGCGCAGCGGTCTCGACGACCGCGCTCTCGTCGAAGTGGCCGGCGCCGTGATGCACTACGTGTCGTTCAACACGATCGCGCACGGCATGCGCCTCGAGCCACCGGTTGCGGAGATTACGGCGGCCGATGTCGTGCCGGGAGGCCGGCTCGAGCACATCGTGCCGGGCGTCAAGCGGCGCGTCCCGCTGCCCAAGAAGGCTACGGACGGATAGACCGTACGCGTGGAAAGCGCAAGCGAGCACCCATCGAGACGCCGTCTCAAGTCGAAGCGCAGGTGCGAAATCCCGCGAATATATCGCGCCGATGCGGTTCGAAAAAGTTTCGGTATGTCGACGTGATCATGCGCGCGCGCGTGGTCCACGCACCGCCGCGCAGCGCCTTTGTTTTGCCGAACAGAGGCTCCGAATATTCCTTGTAGGCGTCGGGTGAGAAGCCTGGGAAGGGATTGAAAGTGTCCTGCGTCCATTCCCAGACGTTACCGATCAACTGTCGCACGCCGAGCGCATTGTCCCCCTCTGGATGTGCCGCCACGTCGACACAGCCGAGCGCAAAGCCGTCGAGGTTCGCGTGCCGTGAGCGCGGCGGCTCGTCACCCCAGGGATATCTTGCTTTGCGGAGCTCGCCTCGCGCGGCGGGCCGCATCGAAGCGGCGAACTCCCATTCGGCCTCGGTCGGCAAGCGCCGCTCGGCCCATCGACAATAGGCGTTTGCCTCGTGCCAGCAAACATGAATGACAGGCTGATGCGGCGGCAAGGGATGCCAGGTATCGAAGCGTCGCACTTGCCATCGGCCGGGTCCGTCGAGTCGCCAGTACACGGGATGCGCTGCCTCGGCCTCCACCCGCCAAGCCCAGCCCGCGTCATCCCAATACTTGCGCCGCGCGTAGCCGCCGTCGTCCACGAAGGCTTGGTACTCGGCGTTGGTTACAGGCGCGCGCGCCATGCGAAACGGCTCGACGCGGACCACGTGTGCCCACTTCTCGTTGTCGAAAAGGAATGCGGCGTGCGGTGGAGAGCCGAGCGGGAACTTGCCGCCCGGTATTTCCGCGTCGCCCGCGAGCGATCCCGTGTCGTGCTCGACGACCTCCCGCGGGCCGTCGGCGTGGAAGACGGGCGCAGGGTAAGCATGCGTCTGCCGTGCCCAAAGGAACGCCTCGTCGTGCATATCCTCGTGGAAGGTCGTGAACTGATAGATGAAGCTGTCCTCTTCACCGGCGAGACCGGCGTCGAGTCGATCGACGAGCGTGCCATGGACGCGCGCCAGGTAATCGAGCGTTTCCTCGATCGAGTAGAGCGGCAGATCCCAACGCGTATCGTGGTCGACGGCAATCGAATCGTAGAGCGCGTCGCCGCGCGCGAGCAGCGGAGCCCGGCCGTAAATTCGGCGCAGGATGAAATACTCGTGAAACCAGCCGACGTGCCCGATCTCCCATTGAAGCGGGTTGACCGTCGGCACCTTCGGGCCGATCAACTGCTCCGCGGTCAGCCCTGCGACGAGCTCGAGCGTGCGCCGGCGAGCGCTTTGCATGATGGCAACGAGGTGATCCGTTGGAACGCGCAGCGTCATGCCGTCTCCCATCTCCGGATTCCGTGCGGGGTCACCCGCTTGCCGGGCATGATAACCGACACGGATTCGCGAGCCGATGAAGATTAGCTTGATCACGCCGGCCGGCAAAAGCATGCGCGGCGGCAACCGGACGACGGCAATGCGCTGCGCCCGGATTTTCCGAAGCCTGGGTCACGACGTCCGCGTTGCGCATGCTTATGACGGCGCCAACGCGGACCTGATGGTAGCGATTCATGCGTGGCGCAGCGCGGAATCCATCGAGAGGTTTCATCGGCTTCACCCGGATGCTCCGCTCGTCGTGCTCCTGGCCGGAACCGACATCTACCGGTACCAGCATTCGAATGCGGAGACGACCTGGCGCTCGATGGAAATCGCGACGGCCCTCGTGAGCTTGCACGACTTGGTTCACCGCTCGATTCCCGATCGCTTTACCGCGAAGCTTCACGTCGTCTACCAGTCAGCAAAGCCGCTCGCCGCTTCGCGCAAACCGCACAAGCGCTACTTCGACGTGCTGGTTGCCGGTCACTTGCGCGACGAGAAGGATCCCCTGCGCGCTGCGTTCGCTGTGCGCTCGGTGCCCGAAGCGTCGCGCCTGCGCGTCGTTCACTACGGCAAGGCGCTCGATCGTACTTGGCGGCGGGCTGCCGAAGCGGAAATGAAACGCAATCCCCGATACTCCTGGCGTGGCGAGGTTGAGCATTGGCGCGTCCGGCGCGCTTACGCCACTTCGCGCGTCCTCGTGTTAAGCTCAATCGCGGAAGGCGGCGCGAACGTAATTTCCGAAGCCGTCGCCGCGGGGCTGCCGGTTGTGGCATCGGACATCGAAGGCTCGATCGGACTGCTCGGCGCCGACTACGCCGGATATTTTCGAGCTCGGGACACCGCTGACTTGCGCCGCGCGCTGCTGCGTGTGGAAAACGACTCCGGTTTCCTCGCCACCCTCGAGCGCGAGTGCCGTGCTCGCGCCCCTCGGTTCACCCCCGCTCGGGAGCGCGCCGCATGGCGGACGCTGTTGCGCGAGCTTTAGGCCGTACTGATGGAGCGTCGCCCACTGGGCCGGCGCGCCGGCGCGCCGGCACCGAAGTCATCGTGATAGGGATCCTTCCGAGGAAGTTGCGATCACCACTGGCTCGAGTTGGTGGCCTTGCGGCTTCACGGCGCCGACGATCGCACTACGGTGGTAACCGTTTTGCCTGAGCGCCGCGAGGCAATCCTCGGCGCGGTCGGCGGGCACGCTCGCAAGCAGCCCTCCTGCGGTCTGCGGGTCGAATAGCAGCGGATACCGTGCGTCCTTGGCGGCTTCTTCGAGGTTACGGATCGCGCGGCGCAGGCGGACGTTCTGGGGTTGCAGCGAGCTCATGATCCCGAGCGCGACGGTATCGGCGGCGCCGTCGAGGATCGGGATGTCGTCGAGCCAGAGCTCGACGTCGACCTCAGACGGCCGCACCATCTCGATCAGGTGACCGAGCAGACCAAAGCCCGTGATATCCGTGCAGGATGTGGCGCCGTGCGAGAGAAGCGTCTCGGCTGCCGCGCGATTCGACTGCAACATCGAGTCGATCGCCGCGTTGATCCATCGCCCCTTCGCCTCGTGCCGCATGTCCGCGGCGAACAGCGTGCCCGTGCCGAGCGCCTTGGTGAGGATCAACGCGTCACCGGGACGCATGCCGACTTTGCGCAACACGCGCGCGCGATCGATCAGTCCGTTGACGGCAAAGCCGAGCGCGAGCTCCGCGCCTTCGCTCGTGTGACCGCCGACGAGCGCGACGTTCGCCTCGCGCAGCACCTCCATCGCGCCTGCCATCAATTGAGTCAGCGTGTCTTCGACCTTGGCCTCGATACCGTAGGGTACCGTGGCAATCGCGAGCGCCGACTGGGCTTCCCCGCCCATCGCATAGATGTCGCCGAGGCTGTGGTTGGCCGCGATCTTGCCGAAAACGTAGGGATCGTCGACGATGGCGCGAAACGAATCGACAGATTGCACCATGAGCTTGCCGGGCGGCACCTCGACCACGGAAGCATCGTCCGGCTCGTGCAGGCCGACAACGACGTCCGGCCGGTCCACCGGTTCGAGCCGGCTCAATGCCCGCGACAGCACGGTCGCTCCGACCTTGGCGCCGCACCCGCCGCAGCGCATCGCAATCGAGGAAATCTCCGCGATCGCGTCTTTGTCCGCGAGGCCGGTAGGAAGATCGAGCCTTTGCTCTTCGTTCATCTCGGGCAAATGGTCGTACTTGCGCATGAAGCGCCGGTCGATCCAGTCCTTCCAGATCCACAGATACGCGCCTTCGGCCGCCCAACGGCCGCGCGAGGCAACCGCGTACTTGTCTCCCGTTGAGATCAGACCGAGGAAGTTCTTTTGCGGCCGAAACGGCCGGAGGGGCTTGCCGAGCAGCGCGTGGCGCAGGTTGCGCGCGAGCACCGGCCCTTGGCGCACGGCGAACACGCCGGACTTCGGCCGCGCATGATGGACTACGGTCGCGGCGTCGCCGGCGCCGAACACGTTCCGATGCGACGTCGACTCGAGCGTGTCCGCGACGCACATGAAGCCATGCGCGTCGACGCCGAGTCCGGCCTCGCGCAGCCACGTCGCCGCGCCGGCCTGCGTCACCCAGAGGATCTCGTCGAGCTCGACGCAGGCGCCGGAATCGCTCACGACCTCGCCCCGCCGGACCGACGCGACCCGGAAATTCGTGTGCAAGCGCACGCCGCGTTCGTTGAATATACGCCGGAACTTCGCGGCGACACCGGGGCCGTGCGTCGTTAGGATATCGCGCTCGTCGGTCACGAGATGAAATTCGAGCGGCGCGGCCGATCGGCCTTGCTCGGCAAGTAGCGTTCCGAGCCGGTACTGCACTGCGAGCAGCAGCTCCACTCCACCGGCTCCGCCGCCGACCACGCCGATCCTCGGCGCGTGCTCGCGCTCGAGCACGCGTTCTATCATGCGCTCCCAATGTGCCACAAAGCGATTGATCGGTTTGACGGGAACCGCATGCGTTTCCGCACCGGGCGTCGCAGCCGTCGAGGGCGCCGAGCCGATGTTGATGGAAACGACGTCATACGGCACGGGCGGACGGTGCTTGCAACGGATCAACTTGTTCGCGGTATCGAGCGCCACGACCTCGTCCGTACAAAAGCGTGCACCGGCGAACATGCTGAGCCGCCGCAGATCGATATGTGCTTCATCGAACGTGTAATGTCCGGCGATCAGCCCCGGCAACATGCCCGAGTAGGGCGTGTGCACGTCGCGGCAAATCATCGTAATCCGCACGCCCGGCAGCGGCCTCATTCCGAAGCGTTTGAGCACCGCGACGTGGCTGTGGCCGCCGCCGACGAGCACAAGATCCTTGAGTATTGGTGTGTCGCTCTTTTTCACGCCGTTCAACCGTGGTCGATGCCCGTCTTGAGCCGGAGCCGGGCGCGGACTGCGCGCGAGATCGCGTCGACCGCGATATTCAGGGCCGCGGTGATCATGACCAAGACGACCGCCCGGTCGTAGCGGATCTCGGCGAAAGCACTGTCCACGTAGAAACCGAGCGTCGCGATGCCGAGAATGCCGAGGATCGCGGTTTCCCGCATGATTACCTCCCAACGATAGAACAGAAACGCGAGCAACTGCCGATAGACGCGCGGAACGGCCTCGTAGAGATAGAGGTTCACTCCGCGCGGAGCGTCGATGCGCAGACTCATCTGCTCCGTATAGCGCCCGACGAGATGACCTATGATTGCCCCGTTATGCAGCGAGAGAGCGACGATCGCGGGCAGCATCGAGGGCCCCCAGAGTTGCAGGAACACGTAGGCCAGAACGTACTCGGGCGTCGAACGGATCACGACGAGCGCAACGTGGCCGGGGATGCGTTGATAACGCCCGAAAAACAACGGCGAAGTCAGCGGAAACGAGACGAGCACCAGCGCGCCGGTGACGACCAGCGCGATCATCGTGAGCTGAACCGTTGCCACGGCGCCGGGCAGCGCCTGCTGCAGGACGACATC
>DATCIQ010000402.1:0-9937 GCA_036507635.1 Gammaproteobacteria bacterium | reverse complement strand
CTGCGGCCGTGCCGCCCGAGCGCGCTCGGTAGCCGCGCGTGCAGGGCTAGATGAGACGTCCGACCTCTTTGAGAGCGACCGACAACGTCGCGAAGTCGATCGTGCCGGTCATTTGCATGTCGTCGAGGATGCGCTGGATGTGAGCGACCTCGCTCTGCGACTTCGCGAGCCACGCGGCAAGGGACTCGCCAGGCGTGCGGCCCGCGCGGCGGCGTAACACGCTTCGCACGAGCGCGCGCAGCTGTTGGGCCAGCGTTTCACGCAATGTGGCCCGCGCCATGGCGCGCCACCGGCTCTCGGCCTTCAGGGCTTCGATTTGCTCGCGGATCCAGTCGAGGCGGAGCTTTTGTGCGAGCTCGAGGTAGAGCGTCGCTACCTCCGCGAGCGCGAGCTTGAACTCGCGCGCGAGCTCGATGATGTCGAGCGCCTGGGTCATCATCGCGAGCGAGGCGATTCTCTTGGCGAGGTGCGCCGGTAGCCCCACGCTTTGGAACTGGGCCGTCTCCTGCGCCAAGCGCTGCGCGACGCGGCCGGTCACGCGCTCGACGACGGAGTCATAGAGCTCTTCGACGCCGGGGCGAAAGCGCATGACCATCGGCTCGATGTCGAGCGCGTCCGAGTGATTCTGCAAGAACCAGTACACAGCCCGGCGTACCATGCGGCTGATCTGAAACATGCTGTCGTACTGCACCGCGGCTTGCACGACGTAGTCGAGCGCCTCGATCTCGCGCCATAGCGCGCGCACGTCGAAGACCTCTCGCACGATCGCGTATGCGCGCGCTATCTGGGTCACGTTTGCGCCGGTCTCTTCTTCGGTGCGCAGCACGAAGAACGGTCCCATGCGATTGACCATGCTGCTTGCAATGAGCATCGCGATGATCTCGCGGGCGAGCCTGTGCTTGTGGATCAACGGCGCGAATTGCTTCTTGAGCCGCTCCGGAAAATACGCTTCGAGCTCGCGTGCGAGATAGGGATCTTCCGGGATGTCGCTCTCGATCAAGCTCGCGCGCAGCTCGATTTTCGAGTAGCTCAAGATGATGGCAAGCTCGGGCCGGGTCAGGCCGCGGGCCGCGGCGCGCCGTTCCTCGATCTGCTCCTCCGTCGGCAGGAACTCGAGGGCCCGATCGAGCCAGCCGTTCGTCTCGAGCACGCGTATGAGCCGTGCGTGCTCGCCGAGCCGCTCGGCGGCGCGCGAGACCATCATCGCCAAAGCCTGGGTCTGGCCGTAGTTATTCGCGAGCACGAGCGCCGCGATGTCGTCGGTCATCTCCGCGAGCAACGCATCGCGACGGCTGCGAGCGAGCTTGCCCTGCGCGATGGCGTCGTTGAAGAGAATCTTGAGGTTGACCTCGCGATCGGAGGTATCGACGCCGCCCGAGTTGTCGATGAAGTCCGTGTTGATGTGTCCGCCCGCGAGTGCGTATTCGACGCGACCGAGCTGCGTTAAGCCCAAGTTGCCGCCCTCGCCGACGACGCGGCAGCGAAGCTCGTTGCCGTTGACTCGGACCGAGTCGTTGGCCGGGTCGCGCGCATCGCCGTGTGATTGCAGCGAGCCTTTGACGTAGGTGCCGATGCCGCCGTTCCAGAGCAGATCCACCGGCGCCCTGAGCACGGCGCGGACGAGCTCGGGCGGCGTCACCGTGGGTGCGGCTAGACCGAGCAGCGCCTGCGCCGCCGGATCGAGCTCGATCGACTTGCTCTGTCGCGAATAGATTCCGCCGCCTCGCGAGAGCTTCGACCGGTCGTAGTCGTCCCAGCTCGAGCGCGGCAATCGGAACAGGCGCTCGCGCTCCTTGAAGCTCGACGCCGGATCGGGATCGGGATCGATGAAGACGTGTTGGTGATTGAACGCAGCGACGAGCTTGATCTCACGCGACATGAGTAGCCCGTTGCCGAACACGTCGCCGCTCATGTCGCCGATCCCGGCGACCGTGAACGTCTGGCTCCGCGTATCGAGCCCAAGCTCGCGGAAATGTCGCTTCACGGCTTCCCAGCCGCCGCGGGCGGTGATGCCCATGTTCTTGTGATCGTAGCCCGCGGAGCCGCCCGACGCGAAGGCGTCGCCGAGCCAAAAGCCGTACTCGGCCGACAAGCCGTTCGCGATGTCGGAGAACGTTGCGGTGCCTTTGTCGGCGGCCACGACGAGATAAGGATCCGGTTCGTCGCGCGCGACGACGCGGTCCGGCGTCACGGGACGTCCGTCGACGATGTTATCGGTGAGATCGAGCAGGGCGCGAATGAAAGTCGTGTAGCAGTCCACGACTTCGCGGTGCACGGCCTCGCGGTCGCCCTGCGGCAACTGCTTGCAGACGAAGCCGCCCTTCGCGCCGCTCGGCACGATGACCGTATTCTTGACCTGCTGGGCTTTCATGAGCCCGAGCACTTCCGTGCGAAAGTCCTCACGCCGGTCCGACCACCGTATACCGCCGCGCGCGATCCTGCTCGAGCGCAAGTGCACGCCCTCGACGCGGCGCGAATAGACGAAGATCTCGAACATGGGCCGTGGCCGCGGCAGCTCCGGGATCAGGCGCGCGTCGAGCTTGAATGAAACGTAGGGTTTCGGTGCGCCGGACTGCAATTGAAAAAAGCCCGTCCGCACCGTTGCGCCGACGACCGACGCGAACGCCCGCAGAATGCGATCGTCGTCGAGGCTCGTGGTGAGATCGAGCTCTTCGACGATGACTCGTTCGGCTGCGGCTTGCTTCTCGTTTCGTTCCACAGTCGCGAGATCGGGATCGAAGCGGCCGCGGAACTGCTCGACGAGCGCGCGGCAAAAATCGGGAAACCGGCCCAAGACGTTCTGCATGTAGGCCTGGCTGAACGGCAGGCCGATCTGCAGGATGTATTTGCAATAAGCACGCAACAGCGCCGCTTCGCGCCAGTCGAGCCCCGCGCTCACGACGAAGCTGTTGAAGCCGTCGTTGTCGGCAGCGCCGCGGAGCACCTGCTCGAAGCACTCCTTGAGCCGCTCGCCGATTGCGGACGAAGCGAGCGCTTGCGCGTCTGCCGCCTCGAGCTCGAAATCCTGAATCCACATGGGATGGTCGGGCACGAGCACGGGATACACGCGCTCGCTCATGACTTTGAATCCGAGGTTCTCGAGAATCGGCAACGCGACATGCAACGGGATCGGGTCGACCGCGCTGAACGTCGTAAACCGAAGGCGGTCGGCGCGGTGCGTCGACGATTCGCCGAGGGCGAACGCGAGAGCGGTGTCGCGAGCCGTCAAGAGCTCGAGCTTGTGCACGTCGTCGGCGGCGCGCGCCGGGTCGACGTCCTCTTCGTAGCCTGCCGAGAAGCGATCCGCGAAGCGGTGGAACAGCTCGAGCGCGCGATCCTCCGGCAGGCGCGTTAGGAGCGTCGCACGAAACCGGTCGGACCAAGTCTTGACGGCTTCCTCGAGCTCCCTTTCGAGTTTCGCGGCGTCGGGCTCGGCCGCGCGCCCGGGCTCCGTCCGGACCATGACGACGAGACGCGCCAAGGCCGACTCCGAGATCGTGACCTCGCTCTCCACTGACTTGCCGTCTAGCGCCGCGAGCAGCCGTTGCTCGATGTTTCCGCGTGTCCGCGAGCTGTAATGATCGCGCGGCATGTAGACCAGGCACGAGTAGAAACGGCCGAAAGTCTCGCGGCGGCAAAACAATCTGAGCTTATGCCGGCCCTGGAGCGCGAGGATTCCGGCGCTGATCTCTTCGAGGTCTTCGATCGATCCCTGAAACAAATCGTCGCGCGGAAATGTATCGAGGATGTGCTGGAAGGTCTTGCCGCGGTGGCTCATCGGATCGAGGTCGGATCGTTGCATGAGCGTCGCGACTTTGTGCCGCAGCAGCGGAATGTCGCGGGGATTCCGGCTGTACGCTACCGACGTGAAGAGGCCGACGAAGCGGCGCTCGATTCTCGGCTTGCGGCCCTTGTCGAATACCTTGACGCCAATGTGGTCGAGCAGGGCGGGGCGATGAACCGTCGAGCGCGTGTCCGCCTTCGTGATCACGAGCGGCGTCCGCGATCGAGCTTCCTTGCGCGCACGGCCGCTGAGCTCCACCGTGCCATCCCTCGACGCCTCGTCGCGCAGGAGTCCGAGACCCGTCCCGGGACGGCTCCGCAACGTATCGGCGGCACGGCCGTACACGAGCTCGTACTCGCGATAACCGAGCAACGTGAAATGATTGTCCGCGAGCCAGTCGAGGAAGTCGCAGGACTCCGTCAGCAACTGGGTTCGTTCGAGACGGCTGCCGCGCAGCTCCGCCGCGGCTTCGCGAAGCTTCGCGAGCATCGGCTGCCAATCGCTGACGGCTACACGCACGTCGCGAAGCGTTGCCTCGAGCGCTTGCTCGATGCCTTGGAGCACTTGGGCGTGCGCCTCGCGCGCGATCTCGATATGGATGAACGATTCGGTCTTGGTCTTGCCGTCCTTGGCGTATTTGACGTCTATGAGCCGGCCCGCGGGCGTGCGCTCGACGTAGAAACGCGGATGAATCGTCGCGTGAATCGCATGACCCTTCGACGCGAGCAGCATCGAAGAGGAGTCGACGAGGAACGGCATGTCGTCGTTGACCATCTCCACGATCGTGCGGTCCGACGTCCACCCGTCGCGCGCCACGGTGGGATTGAAGACGCGGAGTTTGGCCGTGTTTGGTGCGCGCGTCGCGGCGAAGTCCAAGTGACCGAGCGCGACTGCCGACAGGGTTTCGGCGCTCCGCGCCCGCTCGTCCGCCTCGACCTCGGCGTAGTAGCGCTCGATGAATTGAGCTGCGTCGACCGCGAGCTTCGGCGCGTTTCTCAATGGGATTACTGTTGCACGTCCGCGGGTGCGCAGTCACCGCCTTCGCAGCGGTTGTTCTCCGTGCACGAGTATTCGAAGAGCTCTTGACCGGGCGCCATGAGCACGAACGTACGTGAGTTCGTGATCGGCTCCATGTAGTACTTCGGATCTTGCATGGTGATTTCGAAAGTCATGTGATCGTAGTCGGGTCGTGACAGGCGCAGCGTCAGCCGCAACGCATCGCTATGCGGATTGCGTGCCGTGTCGAGCCAGGTGCGGCCGTTGAAGCCCGCGGTCTCGATCACGAGCGTGTCGCCGTCCCAACGGCCGACCGAGGTGCCGCGCCATGTAGGCTCGAGATCCGCAGGCAGCGCACGGCCGTCGGTCGGCACCATGTGCCAGGCATTGTCTTGCTCCCATAGGATGACGAGCCGCTCGGGACTATGCACGTACGCGTGCGGGTAGGGCGTGCCGTACGCACGCACGAAACCCCACGGCAGGCAATGCGCGCCGTAGTCGAAATAGTCGGAGTCATTCTGCGCGCGGACTTGCCGGCCGAGCGGCGTAAACGGCAGCGGCCCCGGGCCCGTCTGCGAACAGCCCTGACTCCCGCCCGCGCAGACGTCGCTGTCGCTCGACTGCGTGATGTCGCCGACGCGCGGATGATCCCAGACGCCCGTGAAATCCGGTTTACCGTTCGTGAGACGCGGGACAGGACGTTTCTCTTGCGCGGCGGCCGTCGCGGCGAAGAGCGCGACGCTCGAGAGGATCGCGCCGAGACGGCGACGCGTCAGATATCGTGAGTTCATGGCTCGTTACTCTTGGGAGGTGACTTAGTCGGGGCGAGCGTCCTCCGCGGAGGCGGTAAACACTCGGCGGCCGTCGGCGAAAGTCACGCGGCCGCCCGATGCGTTCGCGGAGCCGTCGCGAGCCAGAAACCCCTCGACGATGACCGTATCGCCGATCTTGAGCGCTTCCCGCGATATGCCTTGGCGGCGCAGATTGTTAGGCGACGCGCCCGAGAACCCCCAGACAGCCTCGCGACCGCTGACTTCGTCGGTACCTTCGACGTAGTACCAGATGTGCGGGTTCGTCCACTCGACCTTGCGAACCACGCCCGTGACCTTGACGGGCTGGGCGCGATCGAACTCTGCCGAAAAAGAATGGTGGGCGAACGCAGCCGTTTCACAAAGGCTGAAGAAGAACAGAACGATGGCGGCCGCGATTAGTTTTTTTGCCATGACGCTCCCTCCCGTGGAAGGCACGGATCGCTTAAGCCTACGCCCTCACGTTCCGTTTTTCACCCAGGGGATGGCTGACATCGAGCGAGCTACTAAGTGCGCGCAGCGCCACAACGCCAGCATAAGTCGAATGTCCCGGGGTTATCCTCAAGGCATGCGGGGCAGCTCCACGACTGCTCGTCTGGTTGGCTGGCCTGCGCAGCGAGAGCCCGCGGACGAGTTGAATCGCCCGATCTCCGTGAGCAGATTGTGGACCACTGCCGGTCCGTGCGTTAGTTAGGCCGCGACCTCAACGTAATCGACGCGGCTTGAAGGTGGCGGAATAGGGAGATTGTCGGCCCGCAACCCCTCCAGATGAAACTCTATGGCCTCTCGGATTGCCTGTTCCGTTTCCTCAACAGTCGCACCTGTCGCGACACATCCAGGTAAGTCCGGAACGTAGGCTGAGTAGTTCTTGCCTGCAGCCTCAATCACGATTGCATATCGCATGGCTAAATCACTCGTCCTTCAGGTGGGCGTGCTTCAGGATACTGTTGAGTGTGCCGGGCGCCAAGTCATCCGAGGGCTTTCCGGGAACTGTAACGCGACCTGGCTTGCGCGAATGCTTGAACTGACGATGACTTCCACGTTGTGCCACTTCCGTCCACCCGTCGCCCTTCAGGATGCGGAGAACTGTTCTGTTGCAACGGGACAATACTCTAGGGCACGTGTCGGATATCCCCGGATATTAGCGAAAGGACTCCTCCCAGGCGCCGCGAGTCACTCGCCACTCTATCGCGCTCAAGCCCTTTTCCACCATCCAGGAATCGCCTCGATGGCGCATGCCCGGACTGAACCCGAGCCGTTGCAAGAACTTCGTGACGGCTTCGTTCTCGAAAACAGCTACGGCACGGATTGCGTCGAGCTTGAGCTCCGAGAACCCGAAGCTCAGGACGATCTGGGCCGCTTCCCGCGCGATCCCTTTCCCCCACCAGTCCCTGCCGATACCCATACCGAACTCCCCTTGACCCGCCAAACAACCCTCTCTGCGAATCCCGCAGCTTCCGAGCAGCTCTTTGGTCGCGAGATCGACGATTGCGAACTGGAAATTCTGGCGCGGATTCTCGGCCGCCCAGCGAATGAACATCTCGACAAGCATTTGGGCATGCTCCGGCGTCCCGACCTCGGGAGGGTAGTAGCGCAAGACTTGAGAGTCCGAGTGAATCGTAAACAGTGCGCCAATGTCGGCCGTCGTGAATTCACGAAGCCAAATTCGTTTTCCCGCAAGCTCCATCAACCAGATCTTCGTCTGCAATCACAAGAGACTCAACTCGGCTACGCGCCTGCGGAACCAGGGCGTAAATTCTTCCGGTCGTTCGCGAAGGCGATCGCCAGTTCCTCGAGGCACAACAATCGGATCTCGGAGACCTCGCGCGGATTGGGTGCAACCGGGCCGTCAAACACGCCCCGGAATGACTGTTGCAATTCGTAGTCCCTGATGTCGTCCGCGACGATCTCGAGGCGAGACTTCGCGACTCCTCCTAGCGGCGTCAACGGCACGTTCTCGACTCCGAGCTCCTCACGCAAGCCACGAGCCGCCCCTTGCTCGTAGCTTTCGCCGGGAATGAGGTGCTCGGCCACGCTCAAGTCCCAGGCTCCCGGAAATACATCCTTGGTCTCATGGCGGCGTTGCACGAGTAGGCGGCTATCCGAGCGAAACAGAAAGATGTTCGCCGCGCGATGCCACAGTCCCTCCCTGTGCACCCGCGAGCGTGGTGCCATACCAAGTGCATTGCCGGCGGCGTCGAAGATCTCGAATTGCTCCTCCGCCATCGCCTCACACTCCCTACGGCTGCTATATGGTTGGCACGCCCCAAACGCCAAACCACCGTTGCGATCCTGCTTCTATTTAGGGGATCCCCCAGGACCACCTTCAGTACAACCGCAGACGTCGCCCTCGACAAATCGGGACACGTGTCCGTACTGTAGGCGACGCTTCGGATACCGTGTCGCCGTCACGCTTAGGGATGGGTTTCGTGTTGCGGAAGCTCGTCATCAATTGACGCCCAAGATACCTTCGATTTCGTCCACACGTGCATCTCTGGTGTTGGTACATCGCCTTCATCAATCACTCCAAGGGGCACGCCTCGGAACGCAGGAAGATTGGCGGGCTCGTACCAGCGTGGAGAACCGCACGAGCTACAAAATGCCCGAAGCCCACCCCCCGAATCGTACTTGGTTACGTTGGATTCAGACCCAAGCACGATGAGCTGACCCGTCTGAACCACGCCCCACGCGGCGCAAGCGGTACCCGAGAATTTTCTGCACGTAACGCAATGGCAGAATCTCGTGCTATGGATAACGCCGTGAATCTCGTATGAGACTTTTCCACTCAGGCAGCTTCCCTTCAGCATGTCGCAGCCCTCTCCGGTCGCCTACTTTAGGTACTTTAATCCTTATGGCGCTCCCTGCATGCGGTTGTTGTACGGCAGATACCTCGAAAAGAGCCACGCCAGAATTGGGATAGCCGAGCCGTTTTTTGGACCATCGGTGATGTAAACGACAACCTGTGCTGGCGATCGCTGCGCGACGCCCCCGAACATCCACCAACCAAAAACCAAATCGAGGAAGGGTGGCAGTCAATGCCGCGAGCAGCACACTCTTAGAAATCGGCGACAATTTCAAAGTTGCCATGCCCTATAACCGCCGGGCATCAGGCGCGCCCATTCAGCGGCCTCTTGTGCGAGGCCATCTCCCATCGGGCTCCATGTTCCAAAGGGCGCCATGCATGTCGCGCCACGGCCCGAACGGTTGATGCGGTCTCGGCTCTGAGCCCAGGCGAAGCACATTTCCATCAAGATCCTCGACTTGCATCTCATAGGCCCAACGGAAGTTGGTCGGTGGTTGGCGAATCTTGGCGCCGCTGCGCAGATATTCCGCATGGACCAACTCAACGTCGCTGACACCAATCCACACCCAGGTGCCAGGATGACCTTGATCACCTTGCACGAGAAACAGGCCACACCGGCCGCGCGAAACCGAGGCGATGATCTCGTGGAAATCGACTTTGAACCCGAGCACGTTGACGTAGTAGCCAACGCTCGCTTCGAGATCGGAAACGCGGAGGATCGGCTGACTCCCCTCGAACAGAGGCGCCTGTGCCTGAACTGTTTCTACCTGCGCCATGGGTCGACTCCTTACTCTTGTGGCCAGCGCCCCGCTGCATGCGCTTGTTCGGCGTCACCACACTAGCAAAGCATTCACATCGCCGGCTATAGCCGTTTCTCCATGACGACGTTCTCCAAGCTCGCGCCGGCCACCTCTTGTGACGTGCGAGCCGTTTCTCGAAATCCGTGCTTGCTATAGAAGGCCATACCCTTCCGGTTTTGCGCCTTTACGGTTAAGCGCACCTTCTGAGCGGTACGAAATGCTCCATAACTCGCCTCCAGCAATTGGCGACCGATACCGCGCCGTTGGTATAGGGGTCGCACGTATAGTCGGTCAACGATTATTGCTTCCCCCTGTTGCCGCGCCGTGATGACGCCAACAACATTTCCTTCATCTCGCGCTATACCGAAGTAGAGATCGGCATTTCGTATCTGGTCATTTAGGACTTCAGGTGCGTGCCACTTGGAAATAATGGCTTCCATCGCAGACCCCGGGAACAATGACGCGTACGTGTCGTGCCACGTCTCACGCAGTACGTCCTTGATCGCCGGCAGATCCTCGATCGCCGCGCGCTCTATTTCACCCATACGCATGCGGTGCCGTACACCGTCCGCTGCAACTGCATGTTATCCGGCGGTCGGCCGCGGCGCGCGCCGCCCCGTGGCCGCAAGCGCCGCAGCTGCCGCAAGCTTGTGTTTGGCCTGCCAAGGTGGCCCGATCGATCGACCCATCGCGTACAGAAAAGCGTTGACGTCCTCGCGGCCGAGCACCGCTGCCGCGTCGCGAA
>DATCIQ010000401.1:0-2241 GCA_036507635.1 Gammaproteobacteria bacterium | reverse complement strand
AACTCGCGGCGATCACGCCCGATGAGATCGCAGCGCGCGCGCGGGAGACGATGCGGCCGGGTTGTGACGCGCTTTTCATCGCCTGTTCGCAGCTCCCGACGCGCGAGATCCTGCCGCGACTGGAACGCGACCTGAGCTGTCCGGTATGGTCGTCGATCAAGGCGACCGCATGGCGCGCACTGCGGGCGGCGCGCGAGGAAATCGTCAACCAGACGTGAGGTCGATCGGCTTCCCGCTCCGCCCGAAGTGGGCCGCATGACATACGTGTGGACCATCGCGTTCATCGGGTGCGCAGATCGCCGCGAGTTCTCCCCTGCGCGCCCGGCGTGCGGGCATTAGCGCGTCACACCGGGCGGTTCTTGCGCCCTCGCCAGCATGTCGCGGCGTCATCGAAGGCGGCACCACACAGTCGGCTGCCACCACAAACGCATTGAGGCGATCCCAGGAGACACGCCGTACCTTCGGGCGGGACATTCGTTCCTGTGATCGAACGACGCTCCCGTACGCGGAGCAATGCTACGAGCGGCCTGCGTGCTAACATGCCACGCAGATCGCTAACCGAAAGGGGGAATGGTGTTCGATATCCGTTTGTCACAGGAGCAACGCGAGTTTCGGGACCTTGCACGCAAGTTCGCGCAGGAGGAGATCAAGCCCAAGGCAATGGCGCTCGATCGCGAGCCCGAGTGGGAAAAGCGCGTTCCGTGGGATCTTCTGAAGAGGGGCTCGCATCTCGGTTTCCGCACCTTCGTTCTCCAGGAAGCAAACGGCGGCTCCGGCATGTCGGATCACCTCACGTCGTGCCTCGTGGCCGAGGAACTCGCCGCCGGCGAGCTCGGCACCGCCTACTATTTCATGCTGACGGCGCGCCGCGCGCGCGACTGGTTCGAGCTGCGCATGACGCCGGAGCAGAAGGCCTACTTCATTCCGAAGTTCGTCGGCGACGATCTGTATTTCACGACGGTGGCGATACACGAGCCCGAGACGGACTTCGGCTTCGACTACTTCACCGAAACACCGGACAACGTCCGCCTGAAGACGCGCGCAGTCGAGCAGCCGGACGGCTCATGGATCATCAACGGAGCCAAGGCGTACCAGACGGTCGGATACCTCGCGAAGCTGATCGTCGTGAGGGCACAGACGCCGGATGGCGTCCAGTCCTTTCTCGTCGAGGGCGATTCGGCGGGACTCACGCGGCGCCCGTTGTCGAAACTCGGACGACGCGTCGGCGACAATGCGGCAGAGATGTTTTTCGACAACGTGCGGGTTCCAAAGGGACGGATACTGCCCCCGGCGCCGAAGGGCCGCACCGATATGGGCACGCATCCGACGATCGCCGCGCTCACGCTCGGGTTGGGCCGCGCGGCGTTTGAGGAAACCTTGAAGTACGCGCAGGAGCGCATCTCAGGCGGCAAGCCCATCGTCAAACACCAGGCGGTGGGCATCACGATCGCGGAGATGGCGATGAATCTCGAAGCGGCGCGGCGTCTCATCTGGACGGCGGCGTGGGTGAAAGATCATCCGGAAGCGATTGAGGACGGCGGCGTGGAGAACCTGCCATACGAGCATATGGCAACGGCATTCACGGGAACCGCTGTTCAGCGGCTCACCGAGCAGGCGCTGGAGTTGTTCGGCGGCGCCGGCGTCATCCAGGGCATGCCGATCGAGAAATACGTTCGCGACGCGCACGTGCAGAAACACGTTTCCTTTCCGTTCCCTTCGCGCTTCAAGATCACCGAAGCGCTGGCGGGCTTCAGGAGGAAGGTGCCCCCGTTTCACGGTGGTGACTAGCGGAGTCCAACGTCAGTAATCGTGGTGGCTTCTCCGGTGAGCGACGGTCTGCCCGAGAATGCCAATGACCATGATGGCGAATGACGGCAATGGGTCAGTTTGCGCTCGTCGTCTGACGGTCGCTGACCGGCCATGAAGAGACGGTCGCGCGTGTTGCTTCGAACGACAGTTCCTCGGCCGAAGCAGTCATTCGCGCTCCTCACGCCTCAAGTCTTTACGAATGTCCGCTTCGAAATTCCGCGAACGCGTACTTTCGACCCACACCGGTCATAGCCCGTTCCAGAAAGCGGCCGTTGGAGATCGCGGGGCGTGTGATATAACGGCACAGGCGTTCGAGTTCCTTGCGCTGATCGGCGCGGGAGGCTCGGCGCGCCAATCTTCCTCTGGCAGTCGATCTGAGACGCCGTCTGCCTAGGCGGTCAGTCGATTCCCAGAAACTCGTTCAACGCTTCC
>DATCIQ010000400.1:0-13950 GCA_036507635.1 Gammaproteobacteria bacterium | reverse complement strand
GATGAGATCGGTTCGCGCGCGAAACACCTCGCGCGTCCGACTGCTCGCGATGAGATCGAGATAGCGCTGGCGTAGCTTGAGCTCCTGATCGGCGATGCCGTGCCACTTTTCGGGCAGCGGCCGCAAAGATTTGACGAGCAGGCGCAGCTCTTCGACGGCGATCGATAGCTCGCCGGTCTTCGTTTTGATCAGCGTTCCCCGCGCGCCGACGATGTCGCCGAGATCCCATTTCTTGAACTCGCCGTAGACCTCCTCGCCGAGCGCATCGCGTTGCACGAAGAGCTGGATCTGGCCGGAGCGGTCCTGAAGCTCGACGAAGCTGTTCTTGCCCATGATGCGCTTGGCCATCATGCGGCCCGCAACCTTGACGGCGATGGAGTCTTTGCGCAGGCCTGCGTCGCTATGCGCTCCATACGCGGCAATAAGCTCGCCCGCGAGCGTGTCGGGCCGGAAATCGTTCGGATACGCGTAGCCCTGCTCGCGCAGGCGAGCGAGCTTGCCGCGGCGCTCGGCGATCAGCCGGTTTTCGCTGTGCTCGTCGTTGTCTGTCATGGCCGCTTACCGTTCCGTGCAGGAGCGAGCTTCGCTCGCGATTCTTTCGCGAGAATTCGAAGATCGCGAGCGAAGCTCGCTCCTACAAGCCTTGCTTCAAGCTCTCCTCGAGAAACATATCCAAATCGCCGTCGAGCACGGCCATCGGCTGGCCCGACTCGACGCCGGTCCGCAAATCCTTGACACGCGATTGATCGAGCACGTAAGAGCGAATCTGGCTCCCCCAGCCGATGTCCGACTTTCCGCTCTCGATGAGCTCCGCCTGCTCGCGGCGCTTTTGTTGCTCGAGCTCGTACAATTTCGCTTTGAGCTGTCCCATCGCCGTCGCTTTGTTCTTGTGTTGCGACCGGTCGTTTTGGCATTGCACGACGATGCCGGTAGGCAGGTGCGTGATACGCACGGCCGATTCCGTCTTATTGACGTGCTGTCCGCCGGCGCCGCTCGAACGATACACGTCGATGCGCAAATCCGCGGGATTGATCTCGACCTCGATGGCATCCTCGAGCTCCGGGGACACGAACACCGCAGCGAACGACGTGTGGCGGCGATGTCCCGCATCGAACGGCGACTTGCGTACGAGACGGTGCACGCCGGTCTCGGTGCGCAACCAGCCGAAGGCATATTCGCCGCGGACATGAATCGCGGCGCTCTTGATGCCCGCGACCTCGCCCGCCGAGGTCTCGAGAATCTCGACGTCGAACCCCGCGCGGTCGGCCCAGCGCAGATACATGCGCAGCAACATCTCGGCCCAATCTTGCGCTTCGGTGCCGCCGGAGCCGGCCTGGATGTCAAGATATGCGTTGCGCGCATCCATCTCGCCGGAAAACATGCGCCGGAACTCGAGCCGCCCGACGTCGGCGGCCATGCGCTCGACGTCTTTGCTCAAATCGTCGAGCGTTCCGGCATCGCGTTCGGCCTGCGCGAGCGTCAGCAATTCGTCGGCTTCGAGGAGGGATTTGTCGAGCCGCACGAGCGTCGCGACTATTTTTTGGAGATTTGCGCGTTCCTTGCCGAGCTTCTGCGCATGCTCGGGATCCGACCACACGTCGGGGGCCTCGAGCTCGCGGTCGATCTCCTCGAGGCGCTCGCGCTTTTCGTCATAGTCAAAGATACCTCCTGAGAGCGAGGCATCGCTCCTTGAGGTCGGCCAACGTCGCGCCAATTTGATTCGCTTCCATCCGGGTGGGACCTTGATCAGCACGCGCATACTAACATGGCGTCGGATGGTTATAATTCGGCGACGAGCCGCCAACCGAGGCTTCGTCGTGCAGCTCACGAGAGAGTCGTCCGCAGCCAATCTGATTCGCGCCTGGGAAGCGGGTCGCGTCCTGATCGGCGAACGCTGGCTCAGCGGGAACTTCATCGTCTCGGCCGAAAAGATTTTAGACGACTGGTCGGCCGCCGATCCCCTCGCTCTCAGTCTCGACGATCTCGCTCTCGCCATCGAGCTCCAACCGGAGATCATCCTCATCGGCACGGGCAGCGTCATGGTTCTGCCCGACGTCGATCTCATGGCCGCGCTTGCCGAACGCGCGATCGGTCTCGAGATCATGACGACGCCGGCCGCGTGCCGGACATACAACGTGCTCGTGCACGAGCAGCGCCGCGTGGTCGCAGCACTCTTCAACACGCGTCCGTCAGCCACGTGAGCCGAGCAACAAGGTCGGGTCGACGGGCACGCCGTTGCGTCTGATCTCGAAGTGGAGCCGGGGTTGACGCTGCGGACCCGTGCCCATCTCCGCGATTTTTTCCCCGCGCCGCACGTCCTGCCCCTGGGCCACGAGCACGCGGCTCAAGTGCCCGTAGGCGCTCAAGTATGTATCGTTGTGCTTGACGATCACGAGCTGGCCATAGCCGATGAGCCCGCTGCCCGTGTATACGACGCGCCCCGCCGCGGCCGCCTCGACGGCCTGCCCCACGCTGCCGCCGATGCCGATGCCGCTCGCGATGGCACGATTATCGCCGTAGGCCGACACGATCGGACCGCGCATGGGCCACTGCCACTGCGGCGGCGGCAGCACCGGGGGTTCCGGCGCCGTTGCTCGAGCCGACGGGGTCGGTCGCGGCGCCGACGCGGGCGAACGCCGTGCCGATGCAGAGCCGCTCGCCGTCGGCAGAGGCGTGAGGCGAATGCGCTGCCCGACGAAAATCAAATCCGGGTTGCTGAGATTATTCCAGGTCGCAAGCTGCCGATGATCGACACCGTGCCGCCAGGCAATCGTGTACAGCGTGTCGCCGGGCTGCACGACGTGGACGCGCGCTTCGTAATCCACGAGCGTGCTCGTGCAGGAGCCGAGCGCGAGGAGCAGGAGCACGACCGCATATCTCATTGCCGGACACGGCGCTCGAGCGCGGCACGCGCATTCAACTTTCGGTTCCCTCCACGAGCGGCACGAAACTCACCGGCAAGAGCTCCCGCCGATGGAACTCGTTGCCACGGCGTGTCACTCGCAGCAGCGATTGACGGCCGCTCCTGCCGATCGGTATCAACATGCGTCCGCCTTCGTCGAGCTGCTCCAACAGCTGTTGCGGAATCCGCTCGGGCGCGGCGGCCACGAGAATCCCTTGAAACGGCGCCTGACTCGGCCAGCCTTGCCAGCCGTCCGAATGACGCAGGCTGACATTGCGGATTCGCAACGCGCGCAGCTGCTGCGCGGCGCGCTTGAGCAGCGGGTTCACGCGCTCGACGCTGTATAAGTGCTGCACGAACGGAGCGAGGATCGCCGTCTGGTATCCACAACCCGTGCCGATTTCGAGTACCTTCGTCAATTCGATGCGCGACTCCTCGTGCTCGGCGACCAGCGCTTCGGTCATCAATGCGACGATGTACGGCTGTGAGATCGTCTGCCCATAGCCGATCGGCAACACCGTGTTCTCGTAGGCGCGGCTCGCGAGCGCTTCGTCGACGAACAGGTGCCGCGGCACATGCCGCATGCGCTCGAGCACGGCCTCGTTCTCGATGCCCTCGCGGCGCAGGGCATCGATGAGGCGCTCGCGCGTGCGTGCCGAAGTCATGCCGATCCCGGATGCTGGTTGCGACGTCATGGCACGCGCCCGAGCCATTCGCCGAGCGCGGCGATGCTCGCATGATTGGTCAGATCGACCTTGATCGGCGAGATCGAGACGCAGGCGTCGCGGATCGCGTCGAAATCCGTTCCGGGTCCGGCGTCTTGCCCGGCCCCGGCCGGGCCGATCCAGTAGATGGGTTGGTTCTTCGGGTCGCGCGCTTTGATGACCGGCTCGGACTTGTGGCGGAAGCCCAAGCGCGTCGCGCGCATGCCGTTGAGCTCCGACAACGGTCGGTCCGGCACATTGACGTTCAGTATCGTGTCGCGCGGCAACGGTCGTTCGATCATTTCTTGCACGAGCTTGCGCGTGATGCTCGCGGCCGTGGCGAAGTGATGACCTTCGGCGAGCACGAGCGACACTGCGAGCGCCGGTAGCCCGAGAAACCGTCCTTCCATTGCCGCCGCGACGGTACCCGAGTACAGAACGTCGTCACCGAGATTGGCGCCGTGATTTATCCCCGAGATGACCATGTCCGGGTCTTTGTCGAGCAAACCCGTAATGGCCACGTGCACGCAATCCGTCGGCGTGCCGTTCACGTAGTAAAGGTTCTTATCCACTTGCTCGACGCGCAACGGTGCATCGAGCGTGAGCGAGTTGCTCGCGCCGCTCCTGTTGCGGTCCGGGGCAACGATCGTCAGCTCCGCGAGATCGGCGAGGTATTCGGCGAGAACGCGCAAGCCCCGAGCCTGATAGCCGTCGTCGTTCGAAAGCAGTATTCGCACGCACTGTTCCCTGGAATGAAATCGATCAACTATACTGGTCCGGCAGCATGCCGATCAGCAAAGAGGACCGCAGAGCCTTCGCCGAAGCGACGCGCGACGTCAAGCCGCTTGAGCGGCAGAATCGCACGCCTTTGCATCCGCGGCGTCCCAAGCCCGAGGCCGGCTTCAGCCGTGCCGCGCAGTCGGCGACGCTCGAAGACAGCTTGAACGACGACCGCGGCGCGCAGACTGCCGAAGAGATCGCTTTTCGCCGGCCCGGCGTCTCGGAACGCAACTTTCGCGATCTCCGCCGCGGCCGTTTCAGCATCGAAGCGGAAATCGATCTGCATGGATTGACGCGTGCACAAGCCAAGTCTCTGCTTCACGACTTCATCGTCGCTTGCGCGGCGCGGCGACTCGGTTGCATCCGAGTCGTCCACGGCAAGGGAGCGCGGTCGGGGCCGGACGGGCCCGTGCTCAAAGCGAGCGTGCAACATTGGCTGTCTCAATGGGACGAAGTGCTCGCTTATGTCTCGGCGGGCCGGAAGCACGGCGGCAGCGGCGCGCTGTACGTGTTACTGCGGCCCCGCTGACCAATAGCTACTCGCTATGTTTCGGCCGCGGAGCGATCTGGTAGAACGTCTCGTCGTGCCCGACCATGCCGAGCTCGGAACGCGCCCGCTCCTCGACGGCATCGAGACCCTGTTTGAGATCGAGAACTTCCGCTTCGAGCGCCGCGTTACGCTCCGCGAGCGCCGCGTTCTCCGCCGTCTGCAGAGCGACCTGCTCCTCGAGCGCCCAGACCTCGCGCATGCCGTCGTCGGACAGCCACAGCTTGAGCTGCGTGAGCGCAAGCACGACAGCGAATATGACGATCAAGGGTCGCATATACCTCTGAGTGGGAGCGGCTACCCCTGCGTGGGAGCGGCGTCCCGCCGCGATTCCTAAGATCGCGGCGAGACGCCGCTCCTACAACTGCATCGGGAAAGCCGCTGCACCGGCAAATTCGGCCCGATCTCCGAGAAGCCGTTCTATCCGCAGCAGCTGATTATACTTTGCCAGGCGGTCCGATCGACATAGTGATCCGGTCTTGATTTGCGTCGCCGCGGTCGCCACCGCGATATCGGCAATCGTTGCGTCCTCGGTCTCACCGGAACGATGCGAAACCACTGAAGTATAACCGGCGCTCTCCGCCATGGAGATCGCGGCGAGCGTCTCCGTGAGCGTGCCGATCTGGTTCGGCTTGATGAGAATGCTGTTGGCGATCTTGCGCTCGATTCCGCGGGCTAGGATGCTCGTGTTGGTCACGAACAGATCGTCACCGACCAACTGCACCCTGTCCCGCATGCGGTTGCTCAAGTAGCTCCAACCGTCCCAATCGTTCTCGGCCATGCCGTCTTCGATGGAGACGATCGGGTAGCGCGCGATGAGATCCTCGAGGAAGCCGGCAAACTCTTTTGAGGTGAACCGGCGCCCTTCCGACTGCAAATGGTACCTGCCGTCCGCGAAGAATTCCGAGCTCGCCACATCGAGGCCGAGGTAGATTTCTCTGCCCATGGTGAACCCGGCCGCGTCGACGGCTGTGGCGATCGCTTGCAGCGCCTCCTCGTTGGAGCCGAGATCAGGAGCGAATCCGCCCTCGTCGCCGACGGCCGTGTTGAGCTTGCGCTCCTTGAGAACCTTCTTGAGCGCGTGAAATACCTCGACGCCGTAGCGCAAGCTCTCCGAGAAGCTCGGCGCGCCCACGGGCAAGATCATGAACTCCTGGATGTCCACGTTGTTGTCGGCGTGTACGCCGCCGTTGATGATGTTCATCTGGGGAACGGGCATCACATACGACGGACGCTCAGCGAGGTGCTCGAACAACGGCACGCCGTGCTCGACCGCCGCGGCCTTCGCCGCCGCGAGCGATACGGCGAGGATCGCGTTGGCTCCGAGCCGTTCTTTGTTCTCGGTCCCGTCGAGCTCGATGAGCTTCTCGTCGAGCGCTTCCTGACCGTCGGCATCGAGGCCCACGATCGCCGCGCGGATCTCGCCGTTGACGTTGGCGACGGCGCGCCGGACGCCCTTGCCGAGGTAGCGCTCTCGGTCCCCATCGCGAAGCTCCACTGCCTCGCGCGAGCCCGTCGATGCGCCGGAGGGAACGGCGGCCCGCCCGAGCGCGCCGCTCGCGAGCAGCACGTCGGCTTCGACAGTCGGATTGCCGCGCGAATCGAGTATTTCGAGCCCTCGTACTTCCTTGATTTTGCTCATGCGAGCTCTTTCAAGCGCCTGCCGCGCGCGGTAGCTTGAGGCCTTGGCAGGCACGAGCCGCGTTGATGAAGCTCGTAAACAGCGGGTGCCCATCCCGCGGCGTCGAAGTGAACTCGGGGTGGAATTGCGACGCGATGAACCATGGATGTCCGGGCAGCTCGATGACCTCGACGAGACCGTCCTCGGAAAGACCCGAGAACACGAGGCCTTTTTCTTCGAATCTCGGCAAGTACTGATTGTTGACCTCGTAGCGGTGCCTGTGACGCTCGGCGATTCTGTCGGCACCGTAGATCGCGCGGGCGATGGTTGACGGCTTGAAAGCACACACCTGCGCGCCTAGACGCATCGTGCCGCCCAGATCGGAGTCCGCACTGCGTTCTTGACGCGTTCCGCCGCGATCTTGCCACTCGGTAATGAGCGCAATCACGGGATCCGGCGTGTTGCGGTTGAATTCCGTGGAGTGCGCGCCTTTGAGGCCGAGGACGTTGCGTGCGAACTCGATCACGGCGACCTGGAGCCCCAAGCAGATGCCGAGATACGGAACCTTCTTCTCGCGCGCGAACTTCACCGCCAGAATCTTGCCCTCGATTCCGCGCTCGCCGAAACCCCCGGGGACGAGCACGGCATCGACCTCGTGCAGGGCGCCCGTGCCTTCGGTTTCGATGCCCTCGGACTCGACATACAGGATGTTGACGCGAGTCCGCGTGCGGATCCCCGCGTGCAGGAGCGCCTCGTTCAACGACATGTACGAATCCTTGAGGTCGACGTACTTGCCGACCATCGCGATCGTGACCTCCGCCTCGGGGTGGCGCCGCGCCTCGACGACGGCATGCCATTCCGCGAGATCGGCCGGCGGGGCGCTGAGCTCAAACTGCTCGATCACGATGTTGTCGAGGCCCTGCTGGTTCAGCATGAACGGGATCTCGTAAAGATCGCCCACGTCGACCGCCGAAATCACGGCGCGCTCGGCGACGTTCGTGAACAGCGCGATTTTCGCTCGCTGCTCGGCAGGCAACGCCCGTTGCGAGCGACAGACGAGGATATCGGGCTGAATCCCGATCGAGCGCAATTCCTTGACCGAGTGCTGCGTAGGCTTGGTTTTGATCTCCGCGGACGTCGGCATGAAGGGCACGAGCGTCAGGTGGATATAAAGCGCGCGATTGCGGCCGAGCTCGACGCCGATTTGACGGATCGCTTCGAGAAACGGCAGTGATTCGATGTCGCCGACGGTGCCGCCGATCTCGACTATGCAGACGTCCGCGTCCTCAGCGCCGCGCATGACGCTGCGCTTGATCTCGTCGGTGATGTGCGGAATGACCTGCACGGTCGCGCCGAGATACTCGCCGTGGCGCTCCTTGGCGATGACGTTCGAGTAGATGCGTCCGGTCGTGAAATTGCTGTTGCGGCCGGTCTTGGAGCGCACGAACCGCTCGTAGTGCCCGAGATCGAGATCCGTCTCGGTGCCGTCGTCGGTGACGAAAACTTCACCGTGCTGGAAGGGGCTCATGGTGCCCGGATCGACGTTGATGTACGGGTCGAGCTTGACGAGCCGCACCTTGAGGCCCCTTGCCTCGAGAATCGCACCGAGACAGGCGGAAGTGATTCCCTTACCGAGCGACGAAACCACACCGCCCGTGACGAAAATAAATCGAGTCATGCTCCGCCTATCAAAACCACCCCCTCCGGGGATGCGGCACGCTATCGGCAGTGCCTGCCCTGGAACGGAAAGTGCGTCGGTACGGTCGAGACGGTATTACAACTTACCAAAAGAACGGTCGCTTGGGTAGGAGCGAGCTTCGCTCGCGATTCTCTAAGATCGCGAGCAAAGCTCGCTCCTACCCGGGTGTGTGCTATCGCACAGGCGGATGATCCGTCCATACGGCGCGCCAGCGCGCGCCGCCGGTCTCCTCCGCGCGCGCTTCTTCACTGATCGAAAGATCCGCGATTCCGACGAGCGTGCCGTGCCGATAAAGAAGCGGAATGCGATCGCGCATCCATGGCACTACGCCGTTCTCCTGAAACCAGTGCTTGAGGGTCTTGCGGTGCGCATGGTGCGAGGGCCTGAATCGTTCGCCACCCGCGCGCAAGCGAATGTCGATACCGGCCTGCACCCACTCGTCCGGGAAGCCGGCCTCGCGCGTCGGTACCACCTTCAAACATCCGTCGCCGCGCCATTCGTGCTGCGGCGTGAGGCGGGCCGAGGAGCGCGCCGGAGACGCCGGCGGTAAGCTCGGCATTAGATAGACGTGATCGCGGTAGATACGCGCGTCGGCACCGGGCCACGCTACGTGAATCGCGGCGTCGCGCCGCTCTGCAAAGATCGCGGCACGCAGTTGGTCGAGATGCACAGCGCCGGCCGTCGGCAGATCGAGACGGCGAATGAGGAAGCGCAACAAATTGTTCTGGCGCGCGACGTCGAGATCGCGCAACACGGTGCAGGGGACACGCTGTAAGTCCGTGATCGCGACGGCATCGCGTTCGGCTGCGCCTTCGAGGAGTTGCTCGGCTTCGGCCATTTGGCGGGCGAGACGTGCGCTCGAGCGTTGCGCCGCGGGCCAGCGCTCGCGCAGGGCCGGCATGACGCGTGCGCGCAGGAAGCTGCGGTCGAAGCGGAGCTCTTGATTGGAAGGGTCATCGATCCACTTAAGGCCCAGACGGTCGGCCTGCGCGGCGATCTCGGCGCGCGTGAAATCGAGCAGCGGTCGCGCGAGGAACCCCGGCGCGAGCACGGCGAGCTCGCGGATGCCCATCATGCCTCGCACGCCGGCGCCGCGCAGCATCCGCAGCAGCATTGTTTCGAGCTGATCGTCCCCATGGTGGGCCGTCAACACGACGTCGCCCGGTGCGATCATTGTTGCGAGCGCCGCGTAGCGCGCCTCGCGGGCCGCGGCCTCGACGCCCTGCGCTGCGTCACCCGGGATATCCACGCGCCGGCATGCGAACGCTACTCCCTGTGCCGCCGCGAAGCGCCGGCAATGTTCCGCCCACTGCGCCGAGCTCGCGTGCAGACTATGATCGACGTGCAGGGCAATGAGCCGCGATTCCGGAACGACGCAGCGCATCGCCGCGAGCAGCACCATGGAATCGACGCCGCCGCTCAGTGCGACAGCGAATCGTGGCGCGCCGCCGGGCAGCGGCAAACGATCGAGCGCCGCGCGCAAGCGCTCGAGAAACTCGTCACTGACCGCGGAGGGTGGGAACGTCGCCATGCCGTGATTTTGGCCGATCTACGCTCGTAGGAGCGAGCGAAGCTCGCTCCTACGAGAGCAAGAATCGCGGCGAGACGCCCCCACAAAAGACGCCGTTACGAGACCGCGCCGTAGACGCCGAAGCCTGCCAGCTTCTCGCGGCGGCGCTCGATGAGCTTATCGAGGGGCAGGGCCTTGAGCTCCCCGATCGCCGCCACGAGCGCGTTCTTGATCGTTTCGCACATGAGGTCGGGATTGCGATGAGCACCGCCGAGCGGCTCCGCGATGACCTCGTCGATGAGGCCGAGCTTCTGCAAGCGCTCCGCCGTGATGCCCATCGCCTCGGCGGCCGCTTCCGCCTTATCGGCGCTACGCCACAGGATCGAAGCGCAACCTTCCGGCGAGATCACCGAGTAGACGCTGTACTGAAGCATCAATAGCCGGTCGCAGACGCCGATCGCGAGGGCTCCTCCCGAGCCGCCCTCGCCCGTGACGACGCTCACGATCGGGGTCTTGAGCCCCGAGGCCACGAGCAAGTTGCGTCCAATCGCCTCGCTCTGACCGCGCTCCTCGGCCCCGACGCCGGGGTAGGCTCCCGAGGTATCGATCATCGTGATGACGGGCAGACCGAACTTCTGCGCCAACTGCATGAGCCGCATCGCCTTGCGATAGCCCTCCGGCCGCGCCATGCCGTAGTTGCGCCACACGCGTTCTTTCGTGTCGCGGCCTTTCTGGTGGCCGATCAAGGCGATCGCCTGACCCTGCAGCCGCGCAAGGCCGGCAACGATTGAGTGGTCGTCGCCGAACATTCGGTCGCCGTGCAGCTCCTGGAAATCGGTAAAGCAACGCGTCGCATAGTCGAGCACGTACGGGCGCTGCGGATGCCGCGCGAGCTGCGCAATCTGCCAGGCCGTGAGGTTCGAGAAGATGTTGCGTGTCAGCGCGTCGCTTTTCCTCCGCAGCCGGGCCAGCTCCTCGCTGACGTTGACCTGCGAGTCGTCACCGACGAATTTGAGCGCTTCGATCTTGGCTTCGAGCTCGGCGATCGGCTGTTCAAAATCGAGGAACTTCAGGTCCATTTTGGCGCAGATCGGGTCATTTTCGGCACCATAACCTCATTTATCGGCGCCTGACAAGGGCGCGGTTTGCGCAACGCCGACGATGCACGGGCGTGTCAGATGCCGTGCTTCGGGTAGTGAATCGTGAAACGGTCCTCGCCGAGCAAGCGGCCCAGCCGTTCGCGAAGCTCCCGGGTCGGACGCACGTACCAGGCGTCGCCGCAGGTCAGTTGGGCCTGGCCCGCCTGACTTCGATACTGGATGCTGACCTCGCAGTTACCGCGCCTAAAAGGCTCGAGCGTGGCCTTGAGCTCCCCGATGAGCTCGGGACCCGACTCGGCGGAAAGCGAGATCGTGATGCGGCGCGCGTACTCCTCGATGGCCTCGTCGACGGACCTGACGCGCTGCGCCGTGACGCGCCAAGCACTCAAGAACTCGTCGTAACGGACCTGTCCGTCGACGACGAGCACGGCGTGCTTGCTCAAGAGATGCTTCGAGGCGGCATACACGTCGTCGAACAACGTGACCTCGATGCGCTCCGTGCTGTCGTCGAGGACGATGGCGAGGCGGCTGCCGCGACGCCTGATGTCCATGACGACACCGGCCACGGTGACGGCCTTGCGGGTTTGATAGAGCTGGCCCTCGGCCGGCAACGAGGCGATGACGCCCGCGATCGACCCGTGGCTGAAGCGTTCGCAATGCCGCGCGTAGTCGTCGAAGGGATGACCCGTGAGATAGAGTCCCAAGCTCTCGCGCTCGGCCTCGAGGCGCTCGCGTTTCGTCCATTCGCGCACGGCCGTATAGACGTGCGACACATCCGCGACGACTTCGTCGCCGCCGAACAGGGTCGCCTGCCCGGCGGCGGCGGCAAGCGCGGCTCTTTCCGCAAGCTCGAGCGTAGCGCCGATCGCGTTCAGCAACGTGGCACGGTTATAGCCGAAGTCGTCGAGCGCGCCTGCGCGGACCAGCGCCTCGAGCACGCGCCGGTTGAGCTTCTGTTGCCCCACGCGCCGGCAGAGATCCACGAGCGTAATGTACGGCCCGTGCGCGTCGCGCTCTTTTACGATCGCGTCCACGGCACCAAGGCCCACCCCTTTGATCGCGCCGAGACCGTACGTGATTCGCCGCGGGCCGCCGACGGAAAAGGCGAGGCCGGAACGATTGACGTTCGGGGGGTCGATCGCGATGCCGAGTTGGCGGCAATCGTCCATGAGCACGACGAGCTTGTCGGTGTTGTCCATGTCCGCGGTCATCACGGCGGCCATGAAAGCTTCGGGGTAATGCGCCTTGAGCCAAGCCGTCTGGTAAGCGAGCAACGCGTACGCCGCGGAGTGCGCCTTGTTGAAGCCGTAACCGGCGAACTTTTCCATGAGGTCGAAAATGTAGGCCGCCTGATCCGCTGCGATGCCTCTCGCGGTCGCGCCGGCGAGAAACACAGCACGTTGCTCGGCCATTTCCTCGGGTTTTTTCTTGCCCATCGCGTAGCGAAGAACGTCCGCGCCGCCCAGCGAGTAGCCCGCCAGCGTCTGCGCGATCCGCATGACCTGGTCTTGGTACAAGATCACGCCATAGGTGGGCTGCAAAACCGGCTCAAGGCTCGGATGCAGATAGTCGATGGGCCTTGAGTTGCGGCCGTGCTTGCGCTCGATGAACTCGTCGACCATGCCGGACTGCAAGGGCCCCGGCCTGAACAACGCGAGGATCGCGACGAGATCCTCGAAGCGATCGGGCTTCAAGCGCTTGATGAGATCGCGCATGCCGCGCGATTCGAGCTGGAATACCGCGGTGGTCTGGCAGCGGTTCAGAAGATCGTATGTCTTGCGGTCGTCGACCGGGATTGCTGCGATGTCGATAGGATCGTCGCCGCGCTGCGCGCGCTCGGCATTGATCGCGGCAACGGCCTTGTCGATGATCGTCAGCGTCTTCAACCCAAGAAAATCGAACTTGACGAGGCCAAGAGTCTCGAGATCGTCCTTGTCGAGCTGCGTCAGCGAAGCGCCGTTGGGATCGGCAAACAGGGGCATGAACTCCGTGAGAGGCTCGGGCGCGATGACGACGCCGCCCGCGTGCGTTCCGGCATTGCGCGCGAGTCCCTCGAGCTCGAGCCCACGATCGATGAGAGCGCGAACGTCGTCCTCCGCCTCGTACAGTGCTTTAAGCTCCTGGTCCTCGGCGAGCGCCTTGTCGAGCGTGATGCCGAGCTCGAATGGGATGAGCTTGGCGATCCGGTCGACGTAACCGTACGGCATGCCGAGAACCCGGCCCACGTCGCGCACGACGGCGCGCGCGGCCATCGTGCCGTACGTGACGATCTGCGAGACGCGGTCCTTGCCGTAACGCGTGCTCACATAGTCGATGACCCGGTCGCGCCCTTCGATGCAGAAATCGATGTCGAAGTCGGGCAACGAGACGCGCTCGGGATTCAAGAACCGCTCGAACAGCAAGTCGTGCGTGAGTGGATCGAGGTCGGTGATCTTGAGCGCGTACGCGACGAGTGACCCGGCGCCCGAGCCCCGGCCGGGACCGACGGGAATCGAGTTGGCCTTGGCCCAAGCGATGAAATCCGCGACGATGAGAAAATAGCCCTCGAACCCCGTAGCGCAGATGACATCGAGCTCGCGAGCGAGCCGGTCGCGATAGGCCTGCCGGGCGGCGGGCTCGATGCGATTGTGCTCGAGCCGCGCAAGTAGGCCCAGCTCGGCTTGCTCGCGCAGATACGCCTGTGCTGTGCCGCCCCCGGGCAGATCGAAGGCCGGCAGGGATACCTTGCCGAGATCGAGCTCGAGATTGCAGCGCTTGGCGATTTCCACGCTGTTGGCGAGCGCCTCGGGCAGCTCGGCGAAGCACTCGGCCATCTGCGCCGGGGACTTCAAGTATTGCTCGGCCATGTAATGACGCGGCCGACCCGGGTCGTTCAACGTGCGCCCCTCTGCGATGCAGACGCGCGTCTCGTGCGCCTCGAAATCGCCGCGCTCGAGAAAGCACACTTCGTTGGTCGCGACGAGCGGCACGGAGCGCGCGGCGGCAAGCTCCACGACGCGCTGCAAATACTCGTTTTCGCCGGCACGGCCGAGGCGCTGAACCTCGATATAGAAGCGCCCGGGCATCCTCGTCGACCAAGCGTCGAGC
>DATCIQ010000399.1:0-12861 GCA_036507635.1 Gammaproteobacteria bacterium | reverse complement strand
AGCGGCTCACGCTGACCGCGCAGGGGCAAGTGCGCTATCGCCTCAAGACGCGGTATCGAGACGGGACGACGGACATCGTGCTGGAGCCGCTCGATTTTCTGGCCCGGCTTGCGGCGCTCGTGCCGCCGCCGCGGGTACATTGCGCTCGAGCGAATGGACGGCAGCCTCGGGCTGCCGTGGATGCCGCTGCTTCTCGACTCTCACTGCTTCCAGCGGTTCAAGAACGAGCCGCGCTACCGAGCGGTCGTCGCTAACGTCGAGCAGAGGCAAGAGCGATTACGGGAACGACTGCCGACAACGCTCCGCGAGCAAGGTGTTCTCGCGCGTTCGGATTGAGCGCCCGCGGTCTCGTAGGCCGGCCGCGTCGATCTCTTACTGCCCGTACATTCGGCCGAACGCCGTCCCGCCCGCGGCCGGGTCCGGCGCCGCCGCCGCCCTGCCCGTCACCGGATTCGGATAGTGGAACGGCTCGGCGTAGTAATTGGGGAAGGTGAGATACGTGACCGACGGCGGCAGATCGGGCGGTGAGCCGAAGCTTTCGGGCCGCGTATTCGGCGTCGTGCTGTCCACCCAGCCCGTGTCGTAAGAGGCGTACATGTTGAACGGTCCGTGCAGGGCTTTGATCATCCAGACGCCGTTCACCTTCACGTATTCGTTTTCGTAGTAGCAGTCGCCCCAGCCGTTGGCGCCCATCACGAACGCAGTCCAGCGACCTTCGGCGGTGCGCCGGTCCGGATGGATCGTCACGATCCCCTGGAACTGCTGGTGATCGATCAGCAGGCCGTCGCGGCGGCCCGGTTGCCCGAACGCGGTCAAGAGGTACTCGCGCGCGCGCTCGCGGCCGAGGAAGACACCGCGCCCCCCGATCTCGAGCGAGCCGTCCGGGGCGAAGAGATCAGCGACGTCGTGCCACATGGCCTGGTCGACGTAGTAGCCGTAAGTGCGTTGCAGCTTCTCGACCGCGGATTGGTCGGCGAGACGAAGCACGCGGGCCGAGACGTTCGCGAGCTCCGCGGCGATCTCGCCGAGCGCGCCGGGCCGGCCGAGCGGGACGTCGATCGGCAGGATCGGCGAGCCGTCCCTGACCGGATGAGCGTAGTGGTAGGGCACGACGTACGCGTTCGGCAGCGACTCGTAAACGCTCGTCGGCGGGCGATCCGGAGGAAGTGCCTTGCTCGGCTCTTCCACCGGCAATGGGCCTTGAACCCAGCCCTTGTCGTAGTCGGCCCACATCACGACGTAATAGTGCAGCTTGGAGATGCGCCAGACGCCGTCCTCGTTGACGTACTCGTTCTCGTAGACCCCGGCGCCCCACCGTCCCTTGCCGTCGCGCGAGAGCTGCACGTCGCTGCGCCAGCGCGCCTTGGCCGTGCGGGCGTCCGGCGCGACCGTGATGATCGGCTGCAGCATCGGGTAGTTGTTGAGCTGGCCTGGCTCGAGACCTTCCGGACCCATCAGCGTCAGCGCCGCGCGCACGCGCTCGCGGCCGACGTAGACGCCGCTTTGCCCGAGCTCGTACGTGGCATCGGCCGAGAAGAGGCTCGCCGCCTCGTCCCACAGGCCCTTGTCGACGTAGTATCCGTACTTGCCTTGCAGATTTTCGATCTCGCGCTCGGAAGCAAGCACGGCGAGGCGGGCCGCGATCCCGTTCGCGATCGCCTCGAGCTCGGCGATCGCCTCGCCGCCCTGCTCCGCGCCTGCCGCGAGCGCCGCGGCCACCGGCCGCGCTTCGGGCGCATAGTGAAACGGCGGGGCGAAGACGTCCGGGAACGGCGCGTAGCTCAAAGTCGGCGGCGCGTCGGGCGGAAACGCTTTCGCGACCTCGGAGCGCCAGTCGCCAGCGTTCCGCTCGAGCGACGCCCAGCCCCCCTCGTACGGCGCGACGAAGTTCGTGAAGACCCGCAGCGACTGAATCTTCCACACGCCGCCGTCTTTCACGTAGACGTTCTCCATCGTCGCATCGCCCCAATGCGCCGACACCTTGTATTTACCGAGCAACGAGAAATCCCGCCAGCGCCCGTGCGCGGTACGGCCGTCCTCCGCGATCGTGACGACAGGCTGAAGCTGCATGTGGTGGTTGAACTGGCCGAACGGGAGCCCCGGTCCCCTGCCTTCCGTGCCTTCGCCGTAGCGAACGATGGCCTTTGCTATGCGCTCCTTGCCGCGATAGACGCCGTCGACCCCTATCTCGAGCGTCGCGTCGTCCGCGAAGAGGTCGGCGGCCTCGGCCCAGTAGCCTTTGTCAATGTAGTAGCCGTAAGCCCGCTGCAGGCGATGGATCGCGATCACGTCCTCGAGACGCCGCGCTTCCTCGGCCAAGGCCGCGGTCCGCGCTCGCAGAGCCGCGGTGCGCGCGTCCTCCCCGGCCGTCTGTGCGGCCGCCGGGCCGCCGACCGTCGTGAGAGCGGAAAGAAGAAGCACGGCCGCGAAGGGCCGGAGCACTCTGCTGCAAAGATGATGCATAGACATGGCTTACTGCCCCCAGTCCTCGTTCGCCCGCGCGATCAAGTACGCGTGAACGTCCTGAACGTCCGGTGTGGTCAAGAGGCTCGCAAACGCGCCCATCCCGCGCTCCACTAGCGTGCCCTCGAGCACGATTTCGTCGAACGCTGCGTGCGTCTCGGGGCTCATGAACCTGAGGTCCTTCGTGCCGCCGACTGCGAGCTGACCGTGGCACTGCGCGCACGTTTGCGCAAAAACCTGCGCGCCGCGCTGCACGGCATCCTCGCTCGCGCGCAGCGGCGGAGGATTCGGCACGGGCGGGGCGTCGGGCAGGGGCGGCAGCACTACCGTGCCACCGAGCTTGAATACGAGGAGCCGCGCCTCGGCGCGGTTGCGCGCGATGCCGGTGCCGCGCTCGACCTGCGCGGCGCCGCCGCCGAACCCGGCGTTGACGGCAATGTATTGCTCGCCGCCCACGAGATACGTGATCGGGCCCGCGACGGGCGATGTCTGCACCGGCATCTCCCACAAGGGCTCGCCGTCCGTCGCGCGGAAGATCGACAGCGTCTGCTTCGTCGTGCCCTCGATCACCAAGTTGCCCGCGGTCGTCAGCACGCCGCCGTTGCCGTGACGCGGCAGTGGAACCTTCCACACCGCCTCTTGGCGGGCCGGGTCCCATGCCGTGAGCCACGTGCGCTCGAGCTCGGGGATCTCCCGCTGGAGCTCGAGCCGCTTCTCGAGCGTTGCGCCGCGGTATCCGCCCCATCCCGAGTTCGAACGGTACTTGACGGGCGCGAACGTCTCGTCGCGGGCATATACAGCCCAGTGCTCGTAAACGGGGAAGTAAGCGAGTCCCGTGAGGGGATTGAACGCCATCGGATACCAGTTGTGCGCGCCGCCCGGGCCCGGCGCGATCAGCACGGGCTCCGCGCCGTAACGAGCCTCCGGGTTCTCGACCGGCCGCCCGGTCGCGAGATCGATCCGGCTCGCCCAAGTGACCGGCACGAAGCTCTGGGCCGAGACGAGCTCGCCGGTCGCACGGTCGATGACGTAGAAGAAGCCGTTCTTCGGCGCGTGCACCAGTACCTTGCGCTCGCGCCCGCCGATCGTGAGCTCGGCTTGCACGATCGACTGCGTGCACGTGTAGTCCCACTCCTCGCCGGGAACCTCTTGATAGTGCCAGCGGTATTCGCCGGTATCGGCATCGAGCGCGACGATCGAGCAGAGGAAGAGGTTGTCGCCGCCACCTGGGCTCCTGAATTCCCGGACGAGGGGCGAGCCGTTGCCGGTGCCGACGAAGACGAGGTCGAGCTCGGGGTCGTAAGCGATCGAGTCCCACGCCGTGCCGCCGCCGCCGAGCGTCCACCACTTTCCGCTCCAGGTTTTCGCGGCCATCTCCATCGCCTCGTTCTCGAAGCCGTCCGCGGGATTGCCCGGCACGAGGTAGAACTTCCACAGAAAGGTCCCGTCGTCCGCGTCGTAAGCGCTGACGAAGCCGCGCACGCCGAGATCCGCTCCGCCGTTGCCGACGACGATCTTGCCGTCGAAGACGCGCGGCGCGCCGGTGATCGAGTACGGCCACTCGTCATCGAACGTGTGCACGGACCAGCGCGGCTCGCCGGTCTTCGCGTCGAGCGAGATCAGCCGCCCGTCGAGCGTCGCGAGGATGATGCTGTCCTTCCATGCGGCAAGACCGCGCGAGACCGGCTCGCAGCACGCGTAGCGGCCCCGCTCCCTCGGCACCTCGGGGTCGTGCGTCCAGAGCAGCTCGCCGGTTGCCGCGTCGTGCGCGTACGTGATATTCCACGCATTGACGTTGTAGAGCACGCCGCCGATCGCGAGCGGCGTCGCCTCCACGCCACGCAGGGTCTTAAGATCGTAGTACCAGGCGAGCCCGAGATCCTTCACGTTCTCCGCGTTGATGAGGTCGAGCGGGCTGAAGCGCTGGGCGCTGTAGGTGCGCCCGTCCATCAGCCATTCCCCGGGGTTCTCGTCGGCCGCGCGCAGGCGCTTGGCAGTGACGCCTTCCCCCATCGCACCGGGCCCGATGCCGAGCAGCACGATCGCAAGGACGGCACGGGTCATGCGCACTGCGCCGCTCCTGCGAAAAATGGATGTCGGGGACGATTCGATTCGCGCTGCCACGTGTCGTTTTGCTCCATTGCACGATCACCTCTCCAACGCGGGTTACAATTCCGGCCGGGAGGCGTCATGAGAAAAACTACGCGATCTTCGCCGAGGCCCGACGCGCCTGCAACACGTTATCGATGGGTCCTGCTGCTGTGGCTGCCGCTTGCGCTCCTCGGCGCGTGCAGCAGGGAATCGCCGCCGCCTTCGGCCGAGCGCGCCGGGGCGGAGCGCGGCGGGACCGCGCCGGGCGTATCCGCTCCGCGGGTCTACGGCAACATCACCCGCGAGCGACTGCTCGCCGCGGACGGTGAGCCGGAGCAATGGATGACGTCGGGCCGCGATTTCGGGAAGAGCCATTACTCCCCGCTCGATCAGATCAACCGCGAGACCGTCGGCCGCCTCGGTTTCGCGTGGAATTACGCTCTCGGCACGAGTCGCGGGCTCGAGGCGACGCCGATCGTCGTCGACGGCGTGCTCTATACCTCCGGCACGACGGGCCGCGTCTACGCGCTCGATGCGGCGGACGGCGGAGAGATCTGGACCTTCGATCCGCAAAGCGACGGGCAAGTCAATCGCTACACCTGCTGCGACGAGGTCAATCGCGGCGTTGCGGTCTGGGAGGGCATGGTCTATGTGGGCTCGCTCGACGGCCGGCTCTTCGGCCTCGATGCCGCGACCGGCAAGGTCGTCTGGGAAGTCGATACGCTCATCTACAAGGACCGCGCGTACACCGTGAGCGGTGCGCCCGAGGTTGCCGGCGACGTCGTGGTGATCGGCAACGCCGGCGCGGACTATGACGCGCGCGGCTACGTCTCCGCGTACGCGCGGAAGACCGGCGAGCTCGCGTGGCGCTTCTTCATCGTGCCCGGTGATCCGGCGAACGGCTACGAGCATCCGGAAATGGAGGTGGCCGCGCGGACTTGGGACCCTAAGAGCCGCTGGGACGTCGGCGGGGGAGGAACGGCGTGGAACGGCATCGCTTACGATCCCGAGCTCAACTTGCTTTACGTCGGCACCGGGAACGCGGCCCTTTTCAACTGGCACGAGAGGAGCCCATCGGGCGGCGACAACCTGTATCTCGCATCCATCCTCGCGATCAACCCCGACACGGGGCGCCTCGTCTGGCACTATCAGCAGGTGCCGCGCGAGAGCTGGGACTACACCGCGACGCAGCCGATGATCCTGACCGACATCGAATTCGGCGGCGTCATGCGCAAAGTGCTGATCCAGGCGCCGAAGGCGGGCTTCTTGTACATCCTCGACCGCGAGACGGGCGAGCTCTTGTCCGCCGATCCGTACGTGCCCGTGAACTGGGCGACGCACGTCGACCCCAAGACCGGGCGGCCGGCGATCGAAGAAGCGGCGGTCGATTACACGGCCGGTCCGGTTTATGTCGAGCCCTCGGGCATGGGCGGGCACAGCTGGAACCCCATGGCCTACGACGCGCAGAAGGGGCTCCTCTATATTCCGGCGATCGAAGGCGGCGCGATCACGTACGACCCGACCGAGGGTCACGTCTATCGCCCGAAGCTGCCGAACTCGGGCAACGCCACGCTCTTCGGCGACATGCTGCTTCAGGACCCGGGGAGCGTGCCGGAGCCGCTGCGCTCGAAGCTCCGCGAGGTGCAGGCCGCCGGCAAGCATACGTCGCGCGCCGTGCTTAAGGCCTTCGACCCGCAGAGCGGGGAGGCGCGTTGGGAGCAGCCAGGTGTCGGCTGGTGGGACCGCGGCGGCGTGCTCGCGACGGCCGGGGGGCTCGTGTTTCAGGGCACGGACACCGGGCACTTGCGCGCTTTCCATGCGGACACGGGCGAAATGCTGCTGGAGCTCGAGGTCGGCACGTCGATCATGGCGGCGCCGATGACTTACGCGGTCGACGGCGTGCAGTACATCGCGGTGATGGCCGGCTGGGGCGGCGGCGGATGGTTTGCACCGCACGACACGAGCGCGGTCACTCGCTACGGCAACGCCAATAGGATCCTCGCATTCCGGCTGGACGGCGGCGCCATGCCGTTCCCGGAGCCCATCAGCGAGATCGGGCCGATTCCCCGCCCGCCGCTCGAGCGCAACGCTTCTCCTGAGGTCGTTGCCCGGGGCGCACAGCTCTTCGCCCGGTACTGCGCGCTCTGCCATGCGAACGCCGACCACGGGCTCACGCCGGACCTTCGCCGGATGAACGCCGCGACGCACGCCGGCTTCAAGGGCATCGTGCTGTACGGCGCGCGCCGCTTGCGTGGCATGCCGCAGTGGGACGACGTGCTGAATGAGGAGGACGCCGACGCGATCCAGGCCAATCTGCTCGACTTGGCATGGCGAGCGCACGAGGCGCAGCCATCGGAGCGGGCGGACATCCGAATCGCGGACACGGAGGTGTTTCCGGAGAGCGTCACGTCGACGCCCGACGGCACTGTCTACGCGGGAAGCATCAAAGGCAACGTCTATCGAGCGGCGCCCGGCGAAGCGCTCGCGCAGCCGTGGATCCGCGCGAGCGCCGCGAACGGCATCCTGACGATTCTCGGCGTGCTCGCCGACGAGGCGAGCGGGACGCTGTGGCTGTGCTCGGTGCCGAACTTCTTCGGGCCGGAGCGCTCGGAGGGCGTGAGCGGCCTGATGGCCTTCGACCTTGCAAGTCGTGAGCAGAAGGCCGTGTACCCGTTCCCGCCGCCCGCGGCCGCCTGCAACGACATCGCGGTCGCCGCGGACGGCAGTGTGTTCGCGACCGACACGCCGAATGGCCGCATCTTCAGGCTCGCGCCGGGAACTCGCGAGCTCGAGCTCTACGGAGAGGATTCCGCGCTCGTCGGCGTCGATGGCATCGCGTTCGCCGCGGACGGGACGCTCTACGTGAACAACGTCCGCACGAACGAGATCTTGCGCGTCGAGACGAACGGCGAGAGTACGCTGACGGGCCTGACGAAGCTCATGGTCTCGCACGAGCTCGGCGGGCCGGACGGGTTCCGGCATATCGACGGCAACCGGTTCCTCCAGGCCGAAGGCACGATCGGGCGGGTGAGCATCGTGACGATAGAAGGCGACACTGCTAGGTTCGACATTCTGAACGAGGAGCTCACGTCGACGCCCGGCGCAACGCCCGTCGGCGACACCGCCTACGTGATCGAAAGCCAGATCGGGTACCTGACGAATCCCTCACTCCGCGGCCAACAGCCGGGGCCTTTCATGCTTTACGCGGTTCCGCTGCGATGAAAACCTTCCTCGCTTTTCTCGGCGTGCTCGCGGCGGGCTCCGCCATGGCGCAGGCGCCCGGCCGGCCGAGCGCCGTGATTCAAGTCGGGTGCGACCGCGACTGCCTGATCGGCTTTACGGACCGCTACGTCGACGCGCTCGTGCGCCGCGACCCTGCGCGCGCCCCGTTCTCGCCAAGCGTGCGCTTCACCGAGAACGACGTCGAGATGCCGCTCGGCAACGACGGGCTCTGGGGCACGATCAACGCGGTTCGAGAGGAGTCGATGGCGATTGCCGACGAGGAGACCGGCAACGCCGCGTGGTTCGGCATCGTCGAAGAGCACGGAAATCCCGCCTATCTCGCACTGCGCATCAAGGTGGAGGAGCGCCGGATCACCGAGGTCGAGACGATCGTGAACCGCCGGCCGGACATGCCGAAACCGTTCGGCGATCCGGCTGAGCTTTATTACGATCCGGCGTTCGCCGAGGTCGTGCCTGCGCAGGAGCGCCGGTCCAGGGAGCGGCTCGTCGCGATCGCGGACGGATACTTCAGCACGGTCGAGCTCAACGACGGCACGATCTTCGCGCCGTTCCACGAGGACTGCGGCCGTGTCGAGAACGGCATCCGGACGACGAGCGGCGGAAGCGGCGCGGGCTCCGTCGCGCTGGGCTGCGAGGAGCAACTGCGGCTCGGCATCTACCGCATCAACAAGCGGATTCGCGAGCGCCGCTACCCGATCATCGACGAGGCGCGGCAGGTCGTCGTCGCGACGGGTTTCTTCGACCACGCCAACACCTTCGATCGCTACACGCTCACCGACGGCCGCGAGATGCGCACCGTCCTCAAGTGGCCGAACTCGATCTCGCTGATCGAAGCTTTCAAGATCAAGGACGGCAAGATTCACCGCATCCATGCGGTGTTCACTTACGTTCCGTACTTCATGCACTCGCCGTTCACGCGGCCTAATCTCGACTGGCAGACGCGATGAGCAGGTCCAACGGTATCGCGCGAGGCGCGCGGGGGACGGCCGGCCAACTTCTCGCTACGGCCCTCGCCGCGCTCCTCTTCGCCTCTTCGCCCGCCGCCGCACAATCCCCCTCGCCCAAGCGAAGGGCCGACTGCGACAGGGCGTGCCTGATCGAGATCGGGGACCGCTACATGCAAGCAATGGTCGATAAGGACCGGTCGGACCTGCCGTGGGCCGAGCGCGTGCGCTTCACCGAGAACGACGTCGCGCTGATGATCGGCGACGGTCTTTGGGGCTCGATCACCGCGATCGACGATGCGCCGTTCAGGCTCGCGGACGCGACCTCCGGCAACCTGCTCTGGATCGGGATCGTCGAGGAGCACGGGCAGCCGGCCTACGGCGCGATTCGGCTCAAGATCGAGGAAAGGCGAATCGCGGACGTCGAGGCCGTGGTCGCGCGCGAAGGCACGCCCATCCACTTCGCGCCGCCGGCCGGCTACGAGATCGACGAGAGGTTCGGCGAGACGCTGCCGCCGGCCGAGCGCCGCCCGCGCGGGAGGCTGATCGCGCTCGCCGAGGGGTACTACGACACGATGGAGCGGAACGACGGCCGGCTGCTCGGCGAGCTCTCCGCCGATTGCGCTCGCATCAGCAACGGCGTGGATCTGACGTACGGCGAGAACTTGCCCGCGCAGGGCTGCCGAGCACAGTTTCAGATCGGCTACTACAAGCCGGTCGACCGCGTCCGCGCGCGCCGCTACGCGATCGTCGACGAGGAGCTGGGCGTGGTCGCCGCGTTCGCGATGCTCGATCATGCGGCGCGTGACGTCGAGTACCGCACGCTCGACGGGCAGACAGTCGGGATCCCGATCGAGTACCCGAACTCGCATCGCGTGATGGAGCTCCTCAAGATCCGCGACGGCGCGCTCGAGCGGGTCGAGGGCTTAGGCGTGTTCCAGCCGTATCTGATGCCGTCGCTTTGGGAGTGACGCTGGCGGATCACTCCTTCGTCCCGTGCTACCATCGCGCAACGATCTCGACGTACTTCGAACTCGACAAGAATCGAGACGGCTCTAACCTCTAAGGAGACCCGCAATGCCGACGACGAGCTTTGGGGCAGCCGCACGGACTTTGCCTTGCGTGCGTGGCATCGCATTGGCGCTTCTGCTCCCCTTCGTGCTGATGGCCGCTGCGGGGTGTGCGCCACCGGAGCAAGTTCTCGCGACATCCGACGCGCAGGAAGCCGAGAACACGGAGCTCGTTCTGAAGTTCTACCGGACCATATTCGACGATCACAAGGTCGCCCAGGCGTTCGAGAAATATGCGACGCCGGATTACGTTCAGCACAGCCCGCTCGCGGAAAACGTGCCGTCGACCATCCAGTTTCTGCAATCGTATCTCGATGCCACGCCCGACCATTGGTGGGAGGTGAAGCGCGTCCTCGCCGACGGCGACCTCGTCGCGCTCCATATCCATTCGCGGGTCGGCGCAGCCGATCCGGGCCGTGCCATCGTCGACATCTTCCGAGTCGAGAACGATCGGGTCGTGGAGCACTGGGAGGTCATTCAGCCGGTGGTCGAGATGCCGAACAGATCGATGTTCTAGCAGTACTCGCCGGCATAGCGTTACGGTAACGCGAGGAGGAGACCGTATGGCCGTTCTACCGCCGCAAGTGAGCGCCGAAAGCTTCGCGGCTGCAATCCGCGAATTCTCCGCCGCGGTCGGCGAAGCCTATGTCTATACCAGCGACGAGGATCTCGTTCCGTACCGGGACTATTGGTCGCCGGTGCCGGATCCCGAGGAAGAGCTGCTCGCCTCCGCCGCGGTCGCGCCGGCGAGTGTGGAGGAGGTGCAGGCGATCGTCCGCGCGGCGAATCGTCACCGCACGCCGCTGTTTCCGATCTCGACCGGCAAGAACTTCGCGTACGGCGGGCCCGCGCCGAGCGTCCGCGGCTGCGTGGTCGTGGACCTGAAACGGATGAATCGCGTGCTCGAGGTGAGCGACGAGCGAAACTTCGCGCTCGTCGAGCCCGGCGTCTCGTACTTCGATCTGTATAGGCACATTCAAGAGCACGGCCTCAAAGTCTGGATCGACTGCGTGAATCCCGGCTGGGGCGGACCCTGCGGAACCGCGCTCGATCGCGGCATGGGCTACACGCTCGGCTACTATCGCGACCACGCGGGCTCGATCCACGGGCTCGAGGTTGTGCTCGCGAACGGTGAAGTCATGCGCACCGGCATGGGCGCCGTGCCGAACAGCCGGACGTGGCAAGAGTACAAATACGCCTTCGGACCGGACCCGTCCGGGCTCTTCCCGCAGGGCAACTTCGGCATCGTAACGAAGCTCGGCCTGCGGCTGATGCCGGCGCCGGAGCATTATCGGAGCGGCTTCGTCACCGTGCCGAAGCGCGGCGATCTCCACGCGCTGATCAAGAGCGTGAACTATCTTTCCGATCTTTTCATCATCGGCGAGCCGCACTACGGCAGCCCGCTGACCGCACTCATGGGCGACACGGAATTTCGCGAGGCGGCCACGCGTCGCGGCGGCGCCGACGAGGCCGAGATGGACCGTCTCGCCGCCGCAGCGAACCTCCATTCCTGGCAGGTTGAGCTCCAGTTCCTGGGATCGGAGGGGACGACGCTCGCGAACTGGGAATACGCGAAGACTTCGTTTGCGCGGAACATTCCGCACGCGCGCTTCACCAACGGGCTTTCCGTGCGGTTTCCGCTCACGCCGGAGCAGATCGAGCACGGCCTCGAGCCGAACCCGCGATACCTTTGGCGCTCGTCGTTCGGCGTTCCGAGCCTCGCCACGTGGGTGAGTCTCGGCCGCACGGAATCGCAGCCGGACTCCTGGCAGCAGTATCACACCGGCCTGTTCGCGGTGATTCCACGCAGCGCGGACGGGTTGTTCGAGGCGCAACGGGTCTTCGGCGATGCGCTCCGCGAGCGCGGCGTCGGGACGAACATCTCGGCGCTCAGCACGCCCATGAACTGGTATCAGTTCAGCTTCCTGTTCTCCGCCGGGTTCTCGAGCGGCGTCGGTACGCGCAGCGTGACGCCCGAGACGAAAGCGAGGGACGCGGAGATCCTGAGGGCGTTGATCACGGTGGCCGCCGAGCACGGCTGGGCCGAGTATCGGGCGGCGCCTTACTTCCACGACGACGTCGCGCACGCGTACTCGTTCAACGATCATGCGCTGCGCCGCTTCCACGAAACGCTGAAGGACGCAGTCGATCCGAACGGGATCCTCGCGCCGGGGCGCGGCGGCGTTTGGCCGCGGCACCTGCGCGACGGGCGCGGCTGAGCCGACGTTCGATTCGCGCGCCGTGCCGCGGCCGGACACGCTCGACTGGGCTTGGGCACTACTGCTCGCGGCAAGCCGGTATACACGCTCGGCCGGAGCGGCGATGGGCTACTTCACGCTCGGCAGCGCCGGAAATCTCGCCGCCGTCACTGCGCAAACGCCGGAAGCCGCGCTCGAGCTGCGCCGCGACGGCACCTGGGCCGCTGTGCGCCGCCTGCCCGACGAGCTCGGACCGCTGCTCGACCTTTACCTGCCGATATGCGGTGGTGCGCCGCTTGCGATTGCTCACTTGGGTCAGAGCATCGACGGCTACGTCGCGACCCGAAACGGCGATTCGAGCTACGTCACGGGTCCAGAGAACATCCTCCATCTGCACCGCATGCGCGCGCTTGCCGACGCCATCATCGTCGGTGCCGGCCATTCACTTCCACATGCTCGTGCTCGACGGCGCCTATCTTGTCGGCACCGAGCCGCCGGTTTTTCGGCGCATAGCGCGGCCGAGCGAGGCGGAGCTACGAGCGCTCGTCGAACGGCTGGCCGAACGCATCGGCCGCTCACTCGAACGCCAGGGTGTCTTGGTTCGGGATGCCGAGAACAGCTATCTCGCGTTCGATCCCGCCGCCGGTGGGGCGATGGACGACCTCCTCGGCCACTCGATCACGTATCGGGTGGCGGTGGGTCCGCGGGCGGGGCAGAAAGTGTTCACGCTGCAAACCGTGCCGGCGCGGGACGAGGAGGCGAGGAAAGGTGTCGCGCAGTACGCGGGGTTTTCGTTGCACGCGGGCATCGGGGTCGAAGCCGATCAGCGCGCGAAGGTGGAGCGGCTCGCCC
>DATCIQ010000398.1:0-21524 GCA_036507635.1 Gammaproteobacteria bacterium | reverse complement strand
TCGGCGCCGACGGAGTCGTTGCTCACCAGCTGATTCCATGCAGCCAGCGGCCGGGCTGGTTCGGCCTCGCGCGGATCTCGTCGCTGATGCTCGAAAGCAACGTCAGCAAGGCGGAGTTCGAATCGCTGTGGAATTCCGGCGTGCAAGGCGAGCGCGAGCCCTGAACGGACCTCGCGAGAGTATTATTCACCCGGGAACGCGCCCGTAGCTCAGCTGGATAGAGCGCTGCCCTCCGGAGGCAGAGGCCAGGGGTTCGAATCCCTTCGGGCGCGCCATCACAACCACTCTGGCACACGTGACGCCGACGTTCGCTTCGTTCTTCACATGGCTCGAGACCACGCCTGTCGCGCGGCTCATTGCCGAATCGCTGCTCGTGACGGCTTCGCTCAGCGCGATCCATCTGATCGGCTTCACGCTGGTCACGGGCGGAGCGCTCGTCGCGAATCTGAGACTGCTCGGAGTGCTCCTGCACCAACGCGCGATCACCGAGGTGACCGGAGCCGCGAGCCGAGGAATCGCTGTCGGCCTGGCCATCAGTGTCGCGACAGGACTGCTGATGTTTTCGTCACGAGCCGCCTCCGTAAGCGCGAACAGCACGTTCCAGGTGAAAATGGTTCTCTTGCTGGCCGCCGCGGCGTTTCATTTCATATTGCATCGGGCTGTCACGCAAAGAGCCGACGTCACTGTACCTGTCTTGCGGGCCACGGGAGCTCTCGGCTTGGCCTTGTGGCTCGGCGTTGCGTTGGCCGGCTGCGCGTTCATTCTGTTTGAATAAAGCACGGACAGGCTAATCGCCTGTACATACAAGATTAGCTTCGAATGACTATCCTCGGTATTTGCGAATGGCTCGAAGCGACTGCGATTGCTGTGCTGATTCGCGAATCGCTATACGGGTTTTCGATTGTCGTCGCGACTCATATCCTCGGCATTACTTTATCGGTGGGCACGCTGCTGTGGGCCGACTTGCGCATGCTCGACATCAGCATGCGGGGCTACCGCTTGTCGGAAGTGTATCGAGGTCTCGCGCCATGGTTCGTGAGCGGCTTCGGCGTGATGATCTTGAGCGGCGCGATTCTATTCGCGGCGTTCGCGACGTCCGCGTACGGAAATCTCTATTTCCGTATCAAGATGGTCGCGATCGCGCTCGCCGGCCTAAACGCCCTAATCTATCACGTGGCCGGACGATTGCCGACCGAACTTTTCGACGCGGCCCGGACGCCTACGGCCGCTCGAATCGCCGGACTGACGTCGATCGTTCTATGGGGCGCCGTGATCGTGGCGGGGCGCATGATTTCCTACACGATGTTCTAGCGCACTCTGGCGCGGGAGCCACTACTGCTCCGCCTGCTCCACCATATATTCAACCGCGGCGATGATCGCTTCGTCGGGGAGATCGACGCGTCCGCCCTTCGCGGGCATGAAGCCGACGACACCCTGAAAGCCGTTGATGGTGTGCTCGTTCAAGGTTTCGATTCCCTGCTCGATGCGCGGGCCCCAAGCCGCCGCGTCGCCGAGCACGGGGGCGCCGGGGACGCCCGGCGGCGCGTGACACAGGTAACAAGCGGCGTTGAAGACTTGCGGGCCGGACATCACCGTTGCGACCTGCTCCGGAGCGACCGTCGCTGCGGCCGCCGCCGCGAGCTCCGCGTCGCCAAGCAACCGCACTTGCCCGATGGGACGAATGCGCTCGTTGATTTGCGCTTGAACGTCGGGGTCCTCGAGGACGAAGCGACCTTGCGTATCGATCGCGACGATGCGCGCGAGAAAGAAGAGCCCCACGGCGACGCCGATGAGAATCCCGACGACGAGCATGAAGCTGTCGAAAAACTGCTGATCTTGAGCGCGCAACGCCGTTCCTTTCCGGTCTACGGAGCCGCGCAAGTATAGCGCATGTCTCATAGCGGCCGATCGAGGCAGCGCAATTGCAGCGCCTCAGCCAAGTGTTCCGCTTCGAGGTGCACCGCGCCCCCGAGGTCGGCGATCGTTCGCGCGACTCTGAGAATTCGCACCGTGCTGCGTGCGCTGAGCCGCCACTGCTCGGCGGCACGCCGCAACAGCAGCTCCGCCGCATTGCTCGCTTTGAGCGCCTGCCACAGCGTCGCATCGCTCAACCGTGCATTGAGGACGCCGCGCTCCTCGAGTTGTCGTCGCCGCACGTCTACGACGCGCTCACGCAGCGCTTGCGATTCGCCGTGCGCGGCCGCTCTAGCCAATTCCGGGAACGGCACGGCGGGAACTTCGACGTGCATGTCGAAGCGATCCAGCAAGGGACCCGAGATGCGCGCCCGATACGCGTGCACGCGCGCGGGCGCGCAGACGCAGCGACTCGTCCCGTCGCCGCGGTATCCGCACGGGCAAGGGTTCATGGCCGCGACGAGCTGGAATTCCGCGGGGAAGGTCACGCGGTCGCGCAGGCGCGCTATCTCGACGATGCCCGTCTCTATCGGCTCGCGCAACGCTTCGAGCGCGGCTCTCGAGAACTCGGGGAGCTCGTCGAGAAACAGTATGCCGCGATGCGCGAGCGATGCTTCGCCAGGGCGGGGCCGGCCGCCGCCGCCGACGAGCGCGATTGCCGAAGTCGTATGGTGCGGGGCACGAAAGGGCGCCTCGCTGCGGGTCCATGCATGCCGGTCGCCGGCCGTCGAGGCGATGCTCGCGACATGGAGCCGATCATCGTCGGCCAGCGGCGGCAGCAGGCCGCGCAGCCGCTCGGCCAGCATGCTCTTGCCGCTGCCGGGCGGCCCGATCATGAGCAGATTGTGGCCGCCGCCAGCGGCGATGAGGAGCGCGCGCTTCGCAACGTACTGCCCGCGCACGTCGCTGAGATCGAGCGCCGTTGCGGTCGATGCGGTGCGCGCCTTCGTCGCGACCCGCGGTAGCTCTTGGCTGCCGTCGAGGTCCGCGACCACTTCGAGCAAATGGGCGGCGGAGCGGACGTCTGCACCGGGGACGACACTCGTCTCGTCGGCGTTCTCTTTGGGGACCACGAGGCGCCGCCCCGCGGCGCGTGCCGCGAGCGTCGCGGGCACTGCGCCGTCGACGGGACGCAAGGCGCCGCTCAAGGTCAGCTCGCCGATGAACTCCGTTGCGTCGGTGTTCCAGGCACGTTGTTGATCGGCTTTGATGACGCCGAGCGCGATGGCTAAATCGAAGCGGCCTCCGTCTTTCGGCACGTCGGCTGGACCCAAATGCACGGTGACGCGTTGCGCCGGGATCGGGAAGCCGCAGGTTTGCAACGCCGCGCGCACGCGGTCCTTGCTCTCGCGCACGGCTGCCGTCGGCAGCCCCGTGATCGCGAATCCGGGCAAGCCTCCGGCAAGATGGACTTCGACGCTGACCTCGTACGCGTCGAGCCCCGATTGACCGCGGCTGATCAGCCGCGCGAGCGCCAAAAGCCGGCCCGGCGCGGGGCCGGGTCCTCAGTGCCGCTGGCTGGCGATCGCGCGCTCCAAGTCGGCAAGGCGCGCGTCGATTTTCTCGAGTTTCTCTCGAGCTCGCTCGAGCAGGGCGGTTTGCAGATCGAACTCTTCACGCGTTACCAAATCCATGCGCTCGAGACCGGACTTGAGCAGCGTCTTGAAGTTGCGCTCCAAGTCCTCGCCCAACGCGCGGAGATTCTTGGGCACGGCCTCCGCCAGCTGACGGGCGAGCTCATCGAGATTCAAACGGGTGGACTGGTTGGCCATTGCACTCCCTCCGGGGCTCTGAAACGAGGTTCGATTCCTCGCAAATACTACACAAAGTCGGATCGCCAAATTGGACTAGGCGCGCCGCCGGATTTGACTTAATGTTGGCCGCGACAGGCGGCGGTAAAAGGCGACTTGAGTCACGGTAGGCCGGGGCCTGCGTGCTAGACTCGAGTGCTGGCTCCCCCTGGAGGTAGGTTCTTGCGGCTGATTTCATGCGCATTGTTGGCGGTGGCCGGTCTCCCCGTATTCGCGGCCGAGGTGTATCGCTCCGTGGAGCCCGACGGGACCGTCGTCTACAGCGATCGCCCCGGCGAAGGCACCGAGCGCGTGACCATCGCAACGCTCGGCGGGTCCTCGAGCACGCCCAGGACCGCTCCACCGACCGGTGGAAGGCCGGCCCGGAATGCGGCGCCCCAGGCGGAGCAGCTCGGAACCGAAGTTCGCGTCGAGCCGACGCCGGAGGAAACTGCCGCGGAACGCGCCCGCAACTGCGCCGTGGCCCAAGAACGCGCGGAGCGGTATCGAGTCTCGCAACGCTTATACCGCACCCTACCGAACGGCGAGCGGGAGTATCTCAGTGACGCCGAACTCGACGAAGCGCGAGCCCGGGCCGACGCTGATGTCGCCAATTGGTGCGGCTGACCGCGCCGATCCTCCGCCGAACGATTCCTTTCTCCCCGATTTCTGCGACACCCGCATGGTCTTTGCGGTGGTGCTCATCTCGGAGCTGCTCGCGCTGATTTTTGCACTCGCGCGAGCCGCAGAGTTGCCGTTCCTCACTGAGCTTGCACGGATCTCGGTATTCGTGCAGTGGGTCGGCCTCACGAGCGCGGCGCTTTTGTGCTACGCGCGCAAGCATCTCGGGCAGCGCACCGTGGTGGCGACTTCCATGGTCGTTTTCGCCCTGCTCATTGCGAACACGGCGGTGCTGTCGGAGGCCGTGTATTGGACGGGCCGCAGGTTGGCCGCGCAAGGCCTGAACGTGTCGTTCTTCCCCGCCGCCCACGGCTCGTTCGTGGTGCGTAACGTCACGATCTGCGTTATCGTCGCCGCGCTCCTGCTGCGCTATTTCTTCGTGAGCCACCAGTGGCGCCATCATGTGCGTGCCGAAGCCCGCTCGCGCATCGATGCGCTACAGGCGCGCATACGGCCGCACTTCCTGTTCAACAGCATGAATACGATCGCGTCCTTGACGCGCAGCGACCCCGCGCGCGCGGAGGAAGCCGTCGAGGATCTCGCCGACCTGTTTCGGGCCACGCTGCGCGACTCGGACGTCCTATTGCGCGTCAAGGACGAGCTCGAGCTCACGCGTATCTATCAGCGCATCGAGATGCTGCGGTTGGGCGATCGGCTCAACGTCAAATGGGATGTCGCGGAGCTCCCCATGCGCGCGCTGATACCGGGATTGACGGTGCAGCCTCTCCTCGAGAACGCGATTTATCACGGTATCGAGCCGCTCGACGGCGGCGGCCTGGTCTGCGTGAGCGGCCGTGTCGATGCCGGTGACATTGTCATTTCGGTGACCAACCCCGTCGCGCCGCACCACAATGCGGAGAGCCGTCCCGGTAACCGTCTCGCTGTCGAGAACATCCGCGAGCGTTTGCGGCTGGCCTACGGCGACCAGGGACGGCTCGAGGTCCGGCAGCAGCCCGGCGAGTATCAGGTAACCATGCGTTTCCCGTACGCAGAATGACGAATGCCGGGCTCAAAGTGCTGATCGTAGACGACGAGCCGCCCGCGCGAGAGCGGCTGCAACGTCTCGTCGCGGATCTCGAAGGGTGGACCGTGTGTGCCGCTTGCGGCACGGGATACGAAGCGCTCGACCTCGTTCAGCGGCATGAGCCCGAGGTCGTGCTCCTCGACATCCGCATGCCGGGCATGAGCGGCATCGAGGTTGCGCGGCATCTCTGCACGCTCGACGACGCGCCAGCCGTCGTCTTTACGACTGCGTACGACCAGTACGCGCTCGAGGCGTTCGACTCGCGCGCCGTCGGCTATTTGTTGAAGCCGGTACGGCGGGAACGTCTCGCGCAAGCGCTCCGCCACGCGGCACGGCTCGCGCCCGCCGTGTTGCGCGAGCTCGGGGGCGACAAGGCGGCGTTCGCACCGCGTCGGCACATCGCAGTGCGCGCGCGCGACGAGCTCAAGTTGATTCCGCTCGAGGACATTACGCTCTTTCGCGCCGAGCAGAAGTATGTGACCGTTGTTCACGAGAACGGCGAGGACCTTCTCGAAGAATCGTTGCGCAACTTGGCCCGAGAGTTTGCGGCCGATTTCACACGTGTTCATCGAAGCTTGCTCGTCGCCGTCCGGCATATCGACGGCCTCGAGCGGCACGCGGACGGCAGCCACTGGATTCGCATGCGCGAAAGCGGCGAACGATTACCCGTGAGCCGGCGGCAACTGGCCGAGCTCAAGGAGCGCTTGAGCAGCGGGCGATGAGGCCGGGCGCAGATCGAAGTAAACTGGCACGAAAGCCGTGGTGCGAGCATGAGCGAAACAGAGAGTCCCAACGAAGCCGGAGCGCCAACGACCACGGCCGCGGAGCCGCGGGCGAATGGCCCGGAGCCGGCGGCCGCGACGGTACGCGGTGAGGCCGGCGGAGGCAAGCGCGGCGCCCGCGCGTGGCTTGCGACGCTCACCATGTTCGCGCTGCTGTTGGCCGTGCTCGCAACCACCGTGGTGGGATTTCTGTGGTGGCAGTATCGCGAGTTCTACGTGGCGCTCGACGCCGCCGATGACGAAACGGCGCGCTTAATCGATACTCTGCGCGCGAGCAACGAACGCATCGATGAGCGTATCGATGCGTTGAGCACCGCGCTTGAGGCGAATCGAACACGCATGGCCGCGATCGCCGACAGCGCAGGCGCGCTGCCCGCACGTGTGGCGGCGCTCGAGCAGCGCGTCGCCGAGACGCAGGGCGGGGCGTTCGAAGCCCGCGAAGATTGGCTACGGGCGGAGGCCGAGTATCATCTCGCGCTTGCAAGCTCGGAGCTCGCGCTGGCCGGTCGATGGGAGAATGCGATCGCCGCGCTCGAGCACGCCGATGCAACGCTCGGCCAGCTCGGCAATCCCGCTCTCGGCCCCGTGCGCGAAGCGATCGCGGACGAGCTCATCGAGCTCCGTGCCGTGACGTTGCCTGATGTCGAAGGTCTCGCATTCAGTCTGGCCCGCCTCGCCGAGCGTGTCGGCACGTTCCCTTTGCGGAACGCGGGCGTGCCCGCGAGCTCGGCGCGCGAATCGTTCGAGGATGTCGAGCCCGGGCTCGGCCGCTTATGGCTCGGCATCAAGCGGGCGCTTGCGGGCATCATTCGCGTCGAGCGCAGCGAGCAGCCCGTCGATCCATTGCTATCGGCCGAGGAAAGGCGCCTGGTACGTAAGCAAGTCGAAGTGGAGCTCATGCTCGCGCGCATCGCCGCGCTCGAGGGCCAATCGCAAACTTTTCAGGCGAGTCTCGAGGCCGCGGTCGAGCTGCTCCGGCGTGAATTCGATGCGACGACGCCCGAGCTCGAGGGAGCGATCGCTCTGCTCGAGCAGATGCGCACGCTCGAAGTTGCGCCGGCCAAGCCCGACTTGAGCGGCTCGTTGAACCGCTTGCGCGCCATTCCCGCCGGGGGCAATTGATGCGTCTCGGGTTTTGGGCGCTGGCGGCGCTCTTCGTCGGCGCTTTCGCGGCGCACTTTCTGCTTGGCGATCAGGGCTATGTGCTCATTCATTTTCGCGGGTACGTGGTCGAGATGTCGGTGCCCGCCCTCGTGCTCGCGTTCGCGCTCGTCTACGTCCTGATTCGCGCGCTCAAGCGGCTGTGGCGCGCGCCGCGCGCGCTCGGTGAAGCTTTGGCCGGCCGCAGCAGCCGTAAAGCGGGAGATCGGCTCACGGCCGGGCTCATGTATATGACCGAGGGGAACTGGACACGCGGCGAACGTCTGTTGACGCAGGGGGTCAAGAACAGCTCGGCACCGCTCGTCAATTACCTCATGGCCGCGCGCGCGGCGCACGAGCAAGACGCCCGCGAGCGCCGCAACGAGTGGCTCAAGCTTGCGTGTGAAGCGCTGCCCGAGGCCGAGGTCACGATATTGTTGACGCAGGCCGAGATGCAGTACGAGGACGGCGAGCTCGAGCAGGCGCTCGCGACTTTGCAGCGGATTCAAGACAAGGAAGGCGACCATCGGGCGGCTTTGGCCCTTACTGCGAGAACTAAGATCGCGCTCGACGATCGCGCCGGCCTCGTTGAGCTCTTGCCGCGTCTCGCGCGCGCGAAGCTGCCGACGGCCGTGCTTGCGGAAATCGCGGCACCGGCGCTCGAAGCCGCCGGCGCTCGCGCCGGCGCGACATACGAGGCCTACATGCCGCTGTGGTCTGGGTTGCCCGCGCCCGTAAGGCAGACACCGGCCGTCTTACGCACGCACGCGCTCGCGCTGAATCGGCTGGGCCATGGTGAGCAAGCCGCGACCGAGCTCGCAGCCGCTCTCAAGCGCGATTGGCACGCCGAGCTCGTGCGCACCTACGGGGAAGTCAAAGGTAGCGATCCGCTCAAGCAGCTGCGCAAGGCCGAGGAGTGGCTCAAAGCACATCCCGATGACGGCGTGCTGCTCATGACGGCGGCGCGGTTGTGCATGCTCAACGAGCTATGGGGCAAGGCGCGCAGCTATCTAGAATCGAGCTTGGCGCTCGCGCCGAATCCCGACGCCTACGCCTTGTATGGCAATCTGCTCGATCGGCTCGGCGAGCGCGAGCAGGCCGCGCTCGCCTATCACTCGGGGCTCGCCTTGGCGGGGGATGGGGTTTTGAGCTTGCCGGCGCTCGGCTCACCGCCGGCAGCGCGCCGCGCTTGAGCGCAGTCTCCGTGGGAGCGGCGTCTCGCCGCGATTCCGAAATCGCGGCCGGAGGCCACTCCGACGTCAGCGGGCCCGCGAGCGCCGCGAATCGAGCCACTCGAGCAGCGGATCCCACTGCTCCCAATCCGGCCACGCGAGATACGGCGGCAACTCGTGGACGCCTAAGCCCCGCTGATAAGCGCGAATGTAATTCTGCGCCTCGCGCAACTGCGTCACGTAGGGCGCCTTGAGGCGCGCCAAATACTCGTCGAGCTCCTCGAAGATCAAGGTGTTCTCTTTGACGCGATTCGCAACGATGGCGACGCGCGCCTGCTTCTCGACGACCTTACCGACGCGCAACAGCTCCTCGACGAATTTTTCGGCCGCCCGCATGTCGATCGGTGACGGCAGCACGGGCACGATGATCGACTCGGCGCGGCGCACGAGCTCCGTGAGCTCGTGTCCATGGGAGCGCGCGGGCGCGTCGATGACGAGAAACTCCGTGCTCCGCGGCAGGGTCCTGAGCCCGCTATCGAACCCCGGTACTCCCTTGATCGGCACGAACTCGGCGGGCCGCTGCTCGAGCCAGGACAATGCCGACTGTTGCGGATCGAAATCCGCGAGCGCCGTCGAGTAGCCCTCCGAGGCGTAGTAAGCGGCGAGATTGGTCGCGAGCGTGCTCTTGCCGCAGCCGCCTTTCGCGTTCGTCACGAGGATGCTTCGCATACGGGCTCCCTAGGTCCGCGAGGTGGTGCCTAAAGTAGCCAGGGTTATGACAAATGTCCATTGTCGTTAGTCGAGGTCGAGATCGTGCCAAAGCTCGTCGATTTTGCGCACGACGTCGGGCGCCATCGTGATCGGCGTGCCCCACCGCCGCGATACTTCCGGCGGCCACTTGGTCGTCGCATCGATGCCGAGCTTCGAGCCCAAGCCCGCCGCCGGAGACGCGAAATCGAGATAGTCGATCGGGGTCGATTCGACGATGACCACGTCGCGAGCGGGATCGACGCGCGTCGACAACGCCCAGACCACGTCCGGCCAACTGCGCGCGTTGATGTCGGCGTCGACCACGACGACCATCTTCGTGTACATGAACTGGCGCAGATACGACCACACGCCGAACATGATGCGGCGCGCATGGCCGGCGTACTCCTTACGAATGCTGACGACGGCAAGCCGGTACGAGCACGCCTCGCTCGGCAGATAGAAATCGACGATCTCGGGAAACTGCGCTTGCAGAATCGGCACGAACACGTCGTTGAGCGCGAGCCCGAGCACGGACGGCTCGTCGGGTGGGCGGCCCGTGTAGGTCGTGTGATAGATCGGGTCGTGCCGGTGGGTGATGCGCGCGACGGTCATGACGGGGAAGCGCTCGACCTCGTTGTAGTACCCGGTGTGATCGCCGAACGGCCCCTCCACGGCGGTGTCGTCGGGCTCGATGACGCCCTCGAGCGTGATCTCTGCGCTCGCGGGCACGAGCAGGTCCGAGCCCAAGCACTTGACGAGCTCGGTTCGGTCGCCGCGCAAGAGCCCCGCAAACGCATATTCGGACAGCGTGTTCGGAATCGGCGTCACGGCGGCGAGAATCGTCGCGGGGTCGGCGCCGATGCTGACTGCGACCGGGTACGGCTCGCCGGGGTGCGCGCGCGTGAAGGCCGCAAAGTCGGTCGCGCCGCCGCGGTGCGCGAGCCAGCGCATGATGATGCGGTTGCGGTCGATGACCTGTTGCCGGTAGATGCCGAGATTCTGCCGCTCGTGCTCGGGGCCCCGCGTGGTGGTCAGCCCCCAAGTGATGAGCGGTCCGGCATCGCCGGGCCAGCAGGTTTGGATCGGCCAAGCGCCCAAGTCCACGTTCGTCCCCTCGAGCCGCTCTTGCTGGCACGCCGCCGAACGCACCACGCGCGGCGCCATGTGGAGGACCTCGCGCAGGAGCGGGAGCTTGCGCCACGCATCGGCAAGGCCGCGCGGGGGCTCCGGCGACTTCAACACCGCGAGGAGTCTCCCGAGCTCGCGGAACGCCTCCGGGCTTTCGGCGCCGAGCCCGGCCGCGATGCGCGAGGCCGCGCCGAACAGGTTCGTGAGCACGGGCACCGGCTGTGCGCCCACGTTCGTGCAGAGCAAGGCGGGGCCGCCTGCCGCGAGGGTCCGCCGCGCGAGCTCGGTGAGCTCGAGACGGGGACTGAGCGGTGCTGCGACGTTCTTGAGCTCGCCGCGATCGCGCAGCACGGCAAGGAAATCGCGCAGATCGCGGAGCTCTTGCTTAGGTCTTGGCCAAAGCGAATCCATTATAATCTCGCCCCATAGCGCACCGGCCGGCGACGTTAACCCTCCGCATCGGGCTTTTCCAGCACCATGGAACTTGAGTTTGTCAAAATGCACGGTTTAGGCAACGACTTCATGGTCGTCGAGTGGCCGCGCGACGTGCCGGAACCGACCCCGGAGCTCGTGCGACGATGGTCCGATCGGCGCACGGGGATAGGGTTCGACTCCTTGCTCATGGTCGATCGCGGCCGGAACGGCGGCCGGCGCCTAAGCTATCGCGTATTCAATGCCGATGGGGGCGAAGCCGAGCAGTGCGGCAACGGCGTGCGCTGCATCGCGAGCTTGCTGGCGCGGGCCCCCGATTCGAAGCTCGAGCTCGCGAGTCCTGGCGGCATCGTCGAAGCGCGGGTGCTCGCGGACGGCTACGTGAGCGTGAATTTCGGCGAGCCGGACTTCCGTCCGGCGGCGCTGCCGTTCGATGCGCCCGAGGCCGACCGTTACCACCGGTCGCTGCCCTCCGGCGGCGTGGAGTTCGGCGCCGTCTCGATCGGCAACCCGCATGCCGTCATCGCCGTCGATTCGGTGGAAACGGCCGCTGTGAGTATACTGGGACGCGAATTGGCGGCGCATCGTGATTTTCCTCAGAGCATCAACGTGGGATTCATGCAGCGTTTGAGCGACACGAAGATTCGCCTGCGCGTCTACGAGCGCGGTGTCGGCGAGACGCGTGCCTGCGGCACCGGAGCGGCCGCGGCCGTTGCCGTGGGCCGCCGTTGGGGTTGGCTCGCCGAGGAGGTCGAGGTGAGCTTGCCGGGAGGCGTGCTCGCGGTGCGCTGGCCGGGACCCGGATCGCCATTGTGGCAGACCGGACCGACAACTCAGGTGTACGAGGGTCGTATCGAGCTATGAGCCAACAGAAAAGCGGTGCGGTGATCGGCGAATCCTTCGACGAGACAGACGTAGCAGCTTACCTGCGCAGCCATCCGGATTTCTTCGAGCGCCATACACCACTGTTGCTCCGGCTCAGGCTGCCGCACGACGTGGGAACGGCGACGATATCGCTCGTCGAGCGCCAAGTCGCGTTGCTCAGGCAACGCAACGGCGAGCTCGAGCGCCAGCTCAAGAATCTCGTCGCGGTCGCCAAAGCCAACGATGCGCTCGTCGAGAACATTCACCACCTGTCGATCAAGCTCATGCGCGTCGATGGACTCGCCGCGAAGCTCGAGCAGCTCGAAATGAGCCTGCGCGAAGATTTCGCCGCCGAGCATGCCGTGCTGATCCTGTTCAAGGGACACTCGTGGCCCGAGGTATCCCGCGCCGGGTTCGCGCGGCAGCTCGATCCCGACGAGCCCGACTTGCGCCCGTTCTCGGCGTTCTTGCGTGCCGCACGTCCACGGTGCGGCGCGCTGCGCGATCGGCAAAAGGAGCTTCTGTTCCCGCGCGACGGCGACAGCATCGTTTCCGCGGCCATGGTGCCGCTCGGTGCGGCCGCGAAGCTCGGGTTCCTCGTCATCGGCAGCCGTGATCCCGATCAATTCCATCCCGGCAAGCGCATGGATTTCTTGAGCCGTATCGGCGAGCTCATCGCCGTCGCGCTCGAGAGCGAGTATGAGCGTTACCGTCGGCAGTAACGAGCTCGACGCGTTTCTTCAGGAGCTCAAAGTCCAAAGAAGACTCTCGCCGCACACGCTTGCGGCCTACTCCCGGGACTTGCAAGCGTTGCTCGACTTCTGTCGGCGCGACGGCGTCACGAGCTTGGCCGAGCTCGACGTCCATCACGTGCGGCGCTTCGCCGCCGAGAGTCACCGCCGCGGGCTCTCGCCGCGTAGCATCGCGCGCCGCCTGTCGGCCGTGCGGAGCTTCCTGCGCAGCCGGGTCGCAGCGGGGGGCTTGCGGTCGAACGTCGCCGTGCACGTGCAGGCGCCGAAACCGTCGCGGCGCTTGCCGGCGACGCTCGACGCGGACCAAGTTGCGCGTCTGCTCGCGATCTCCGGCGACGACGAGCTCAGCCTGCGCGATCGCGCGATCCTCGAGCTTTTTTACTCGTCCGGGTTGCGGCTTGCCGAGCTCGTGGGACTCGATATCCACGATCTCGACTTGGCCGACCGCACGGTTCGCGTGACCGGCAAGGGCTCGAAGGCGCGCATCGTGCCGGTCGGACGTTACGCGATCGACGCGGTCCGCGAATGGCTGCGCGTGCGCGCCGGTCTAGCCGCGCCCGGTGAGCCCGCGATGTTCGTGAGCCAACGCGGCCGCCGACTCGCGGCGCGCACGGTGCAGGCACGCATCAATCATTGGGCGTTGCGGCAAGGGAGCCCTGTGCGCGTGCATCCGCACATGCTGCGCCATTCGTTCGCGACGCATTTGCTCGAATCGAGCGGCAACTTGCGTGCGGTCCAAGAGCTGCTCGGCCACGCGAGCTTGTCGACGACGCAAATTTATACGCATCTCGATTTCCAACATCTCGCCCACGTCTATGATCAATCGCACCCGCGCGCGCGGCGCCGCGGCCGATCGTAGCCGCGGCTCGAGCGGCCATCGGTCCCGCACTCTATGAGCCCGTTTCGCGGCACGACGATATTGTGCGTGCGTCGCGACGGCCGCGTCGCGCTCGGCGGCGACGGGCAAGTCACGATGGGCGACAAAGTCATGAAGGGCAACGCGCGCAAGGTGCGGCGCTTGAAGAGCGGCAATGTGCTCGCCGGGTTCGCGGGCGGTACGGCGGACGCTTTTGCGCTGTTCGACTATTTCGAGAACAAGCTCGAGCGGCACGGCGACTTGCAGCGCGCCGCGATCGAGCTCGCCAAGGACTGGCGCACGGACCGTATGTTGCGCCGTCTCGAGGCCCTCTTGTGCGTGGCCGACGTCAAGCAGTCGTTGCTGATCTCGGGAACCGGCGACGTCATCGAGCCGGAGAACCAATTGCTCGCGATCGGCTCGGGCGGCGCTTATGCGCAGGCGGCAGCCCAGGCGCTCCTCGAGAACACCGACCTCGATGCCCGCAGCATCGTCGAGAAGGCGCTCAACATCGCCGGCGACATCTGCATCTATACGAACCGGCAACTTGCGATCGAAGTTCTTTAGGTACCCGGCATGTCGATGACGCCGCGCGAAATCGTCCAGGAGCTCGACAAGCACATTATCGGGCAGGACGACGCCAAGCGTGCGGTCGCGATTGCATTGCGCAATCGCTGGCGTCGGGCGCAGGTCGGCGAGCCGTTACAGAGCGAGATCACACCGAAGAACATTCTCATGATCGGTCCGACGGGGGTCGGTAAAACCGAGATCGCGCGCCGGCTCGCGAAGCTCGCGGGCGCGCCGTTCATCAAGGTCGAGGCAACGAAGTTCACGGAAGTCGGTTACGTGGGGCGCGACGTCGATTCGATCATTCGCGATCTCGTCGATATGGCGATCAAGATGCTGCGCGAGCAGGCAATTGCGAAAGTCAGCGTCAGGGCGGAGGATGCCGGCGAGGACCGATTGCTCGATGCGCTGTTGCCGGGCTCGCGCGACGCCGAGGACGGGCGCGAGACGCGGCAAAAATTCCGCAAAATGCTGCGCGAGGGCGCGCTCGCCGATCGCGAGGTCGAGCTCGACGTGCAGATGTCCGCCGTCGGCGTCGAAATCATGGCACCGCCCGGCATGGAAGAAATGACGCAGCAACTGCAGAGCATGTTTCAGAACCTCTCGAGCGGACGCCGGCGCAGGCGCAAGCTCAAGGTCAAGGACGCGTTGGGAATTCTCAAGGACGAAGAAGCGACGAAGATGATCAACGAGGAAGACATCAAGCTGCAGGCGCTGCGCGCCGTCGAAGAGGACGGAATCGTGTTTCTCGATGAAATCGACAAGGTGGCGCGGCGCGCGGAAGGCCACGGCCTCGACGTCTCGCGGGAAGGCGTGCAACGCGACTTGCTGCCGCTCGTCGAGGGGTGCACCGTGAGCACGCGCTACGGCATGGTGCGCACTGATCACGTACTGTTCATCGCCTCGGGCGCCTTCAGCATCGCCAAGCCTTCCGACTTGATACCCGAGCTCCAGGGGCGGTTTCCGATCCGCGTCGAGCTCGCGGCGCTCGGCGCGGAAGAGTTCGAGCGCATTCTTACGGAGCCCGATGCCTCGCTGACGCAGCAGTACCGGAGCCTGCTTGCGACCGAAGGCGTCGCGGTGACCTTTGCGGCGTCGGGCATCCGGCGCATCGCCGAAGTCGCATTCCGCGTCAACGAACGGACCGAGAACATCGGCGCGCGGCGCTTGCATACGGTGCTCGAGCGGCTGCTCGAAACGATTTCGTTCGAAGCCGCGGACAAGCGCGGCGAGCGCGTCGAGATCGATGCAGCCTACGTCGATCGCCATCTCGGCGATCTCCTCGCGGACGAGGACCTGAGCCGCTACATCCTCTAGCCGGCTGTTGCTAGAGACGCCCACCATGACCGGCCCCGCCTCGCCCGTACCGCCGCCGCTGGAGCTCAAGCTCAAGCGGGGACGGCAAGCGCTCGAAGTGAGCTTCGCCGACGGCTCGTCGGGCGTGCTCTCGGCGGAATACTTACGCGTGTACTCGCCGTCGGCGGAGGTCACGGGCCACGGCGGCGGCGAAGGCATGCTCGTGCTCAACAAGCACGACGTCGCGATCGAGCGCATCGAGCCCGTGGGCCGCTATGCCGTGCGGCTCGTGTTCGACGACGGCCACAATACGGGCCTATACACGTGGCCTATACTTTACGACCTGTGTCGCAACCAGGAAAAGAAATGGCGGCGCTATCTGGAACGCCTGGCGGCCATCGGCAAGCGTCGCCCGGAGGGCGGTAACGATGCCCCGTGAGGAACACAGGGCGAACGCGGACGCGTTGACGGATTTCGGCTACGAGCGCGTGCCGCGGGGCGTGAAGAAAGAGCGCGTACGGGAAGTGTTCGATTCCGTGGCGCCGCGTTACGATCTCATGAATGACGTGATGTCGCTCGGGTTGCACCGGCTCTGGAAGCGTTTCGCGATCGCGCATAGCGGCTTGAGAGCGGGCCAGCGCGCGCTCGACGTTGCCGCGGGCAGCGGCGACTTGAGCATCGGCCTCGCGCGCCGCGTGGGCGCGACGGGCCAAGTCATCGTGACGGACATCAACGCGCGCATGCTCGCGGCCGGCCGCGATCGGCTGCTCGATGCCGGGATCGCCGGCAACGTCGCGTACGTTCAGGCCGATGCCGAGGCGCTGCCGCTTGCGTCGGCAACGTTTCATTGCGTCGCGATCGGCTTCGGGCTTCGCAATGTCACCGACAAGGAGGCGGCGTTGGCATCGATGTATCGTTGCTTGAAGCCCGGCGGCCGGTTGCTCGTGCTCGAGTTCTCGAAGCCTACCTTGAGGATACTCGAGCCGCTCTATGAAGCTTATTCGTTTCAGGTGCTGCCGCGGCTCGGCCAATGGCTTGTCGACGACGCGGCGAGCTACCGCTATCTCGCCGAATCGATCCGGCGCCATCCGGATCAGCAGACGCTCAAAGAGCTCATGGAGAGGGCCGGCTTCGAGCGTTGCGAGTTCTTCAATTTGAGCGCCGGCATCGTTGCCCTGCATTTGGGGTACAGACTTTAGCGTGGCCATTCTCGCTACCTTCACGCGGGTCTTGAACCGCCACATCGGCGCATCGACGGCGGCACAGCAGCGCGCGGCCGCGCTCGAGGGCCGCAGCTTGGGCATAGAGGTCGAGGGGCTATCGCTGTCTGTCGTGATGCGAGTCGCCGGCGGCCGCGTCGAGGTCGGCCGTGTCGCGAATGCGCCCGCCGATGCGACGCTCAAAGGCGGGCCGCTCGCATTGCTCGGCTTGCTCGAAGCGGAATCGTTGAGCCGGTTGCGTGCGGGTCGCGTCGAGCTCGTGGGCGACGTCCATGTCGCTGAAGCATTTGCCGAGATGTTGCGCTTCGCGCGGCCGGATCTCGAGGAAGAGATCGCGCCATGGATCGGCGACATCGCTGCGCATCACGTCGGCAGCGTATTCCGTGGACTCGAAAACTGGACGCGCCGCGCCGGGCGCGCGCTCGAAGCCGACGTCGCGGAGTATTTGCAAGAAGAAGGCGCTTGGTTACCCGCGGCGCTCGAAGCGCGTGCCTTCTATGCCGACGTCGAGCGTTTGCGCGACGACGTCGAACGCACGGCGGCGCGCCTCGAGAAGATCGCTCGCAAAGCGGCCGCGGACAATTAGCAATGCGCAGAATTCGCCTGGCGCTTCGCCTGCTTGGCATTCAGCGCGTGCTCGTCCGGCACAGGCTCGATGAGCTCGTCTGGCGAATCCATCTATTCCGGCCGCTCGCATGGCTCAGAAGCATCGTGGTGCGCCGGCGCCCCGCGGAGCGTCTCGGCGAGCGCATCCGTCTGGCCCTCGAGGAGCTCGGTCCGTTGTTCGTGAAGTTCGGCCAGGCGGTTTCCGTGCGGCGCGATTTACTGCCGGCCGAGATCGCCGACGAGCTCGCGAAGCTTCAGGATCAGGTGCCGCCGTTCCCGTCCGCGCTCGCGGTCGAAACGCTCGAGCGCGCGTTCGGCCGGCCGCTCGGGCAAGTTTTCCCCGTCTTCGACGAGCAGGCGCTCGCCGCGGCTTCGGTCGCTCAGGTGCATGCCGCGCGGCTGCCGGGCGGGCAGGACGTCGTCGTCAAGCTGTTGCGCCCGAACGTGAGCGCCATGATGAAGCGCGACCTCGAAGTGCTGTTCGCGTTCGCGCGCCTTGCGGAAAGGTATTGGCCCGAGGCGCGGCGCCTGCATCCCGTCGAGGTCGTGGCCGAGTTCGAGAAAACGCTGGCCCACGAGCTCAATCTCTTGCGCGAAGCCGCAAGCGCCGCGCAGCTCAAGCGCAATTTCGAGCACTCCGACCAGCTCTACGTGCCCGAGGTCTATTGGGACTACTGCCGTTCCAACGTGCTGACCATGGAGCGTATCTACGGCATCCCGATCAGCGACGTCGTCAAGCTCAAGGCGAGCGGCGCCAACATCAAGCGCCTGGCGGAGAACGGCGTCGACATCTTTTTCACGCAAGTATTCCGGCACAATTTTTTCCATGCCGACATGCATCCGGGTAACGTGTTCGTCGACGTGACCGATCCCGAGAAACCGCGCTACATCGCCGTCGATTTCGGCATCATCGGGTCTTTGAGCGAGGTCGATCAGCAGTATCTCGCCGAGAACTTCCTCGCGTTTTTCCGCCGCGACTACCGCCGCGTCGCGACATTGCATGTCGAGTCCGGCTGGGTGCCTGCAAAGACCCGCGTCGACGAGCTCGAAGCGGCCGTGCGTGCCGTGTGCGAGCCGATATTCAACAAGCCGCTCAAGGAAATCTCGTTCGGGCTCGTGCTGCTCAGGCTCTTCGAGACGGCGCGCGAGTTTCACATGGAAGTACAGCCGCAACTCGTGCTGTTGCAAAAGACGTTGCTCGCGATCGAAGGGCTCGGACGCCAGCTCTACCCCGAGCTCGATCTCTGGAGCACGGCCAAACCCGTGCTCGAGGATTGGATGCGCGAGCGCAAGGATCCGCGCACGCAACTCAAGCGCTTCATCACCTTACTGCCGCAGCTCGGCGAGGACCTGCTCGCGCTGCCCGGGGTCGTGAACCGCTTCGTGCGCGAGGCGAATCAGCCGCGCCGGGGCGTGAACCGCGCGGTCGAAGACGCAGCCGGCGCTCGAGAGACGACGCTGCGCACGGCGTGGCTCATCACGGGGGCGGCGCTCACGCTGTCCGGCGCCCTGTGGAGCGGCGTCGCCGAGCCCGCGTGGATCGGCTGGCTCGCTGCGGGCGTGGGCCTCGGGGTCCTGCTACGCGCGAGCACGGCGCGAATCTAGCGCTCGCGCCTGTCGCCCTTGTCTTGCGATTTCGGAGCCTCGGTCGGCGCCGAGACGTTGGCCCTCTTTTTGCGCTGCTTCGTCTTCCCGGCCGCCGCCCATTTCGCCTCGGCGTTGGCGGGAGGCTTGTCGGGCAAACCGCTGGACGGGGGGTCGCTGGCGGGGAATGATTCCTTGGCGGCCTCATCGACCGCTTTCGTGGCGGTTCGTCGACTCTGAAGCCGACGCTCGGCCTCGAGCCAATCGTCTTGCGCGCTGCCATCGGGTCTGCCGCGCTCTTCCCAGAGCTTGTGCGCGAGCTCGCGGATCGCGTGTCGGTCTATTCGTGTATTCATGCCTCCTTCCTCGTTAAAACGTTCCAGTGCTTGCTCCCTCTCGTTGCACATCCCGTGCCAGCACGCGGGCGCCACGCGCCGCGGGGAGCGCCCTGCCGTCGGTGCGGCGTAATTCTCGATCTTAACTTCACAGATTGCGGTTTTTGCGATGTACCGGCGGGCGTTGTAGGCTCACCGAAACTCAAGGGGGCTCGAAGTGATCAAGACGCCAAGCGCGGCGGTATGCCTGCTAACTGGTCTTCTCGGCGCCGGCGCGTTCGCGCAAGGCGACCGAGGCGGCGCGGCCGCAGACTGCGTGCCGCTTGCTGAACAGCACGCGGGTCTCGGCACGGAGCAGAGCGTCTCGGCGAACAAGCTCTTCACGACGGTGTGGGGATCCTTCGAGCTGCCGGGCGGACCCTGCGGTTACGAGTCCGCCGAAGCGCACTACACGGCCCTACTCGAGGACACAAAACGTCGTGGCGGTCCCACGCGCCATACGCTCACGAGCTTGCCGGACTGGAGCGGCCACTGGGGTACGGACAACAGCACCGGCGAGCTCGCGATCGTCGGTATCAACTCGGCCGCGGAAGGCATTGCCGTGCGGTTGACCCCCGAAGCGCGCGAAGTGTTCCTGCACGATGCGCGAATGTGGAACGAAGGCCATGCCATCGATCCGATTTCGTTTTGCCTGCCGCCGAATTTCCCGCGTTGGATCACGGAATACGGCTTCAGGGAGCACTTCTTGACGCCCGATAAGACGCTGCTCGGCAGCGAAATGGTCAACGAGTTTCGACGCATATTCACGGATGGGCGGCCGCATCCGTCCGCTGAGTGGATGACGCACGAGTGGCTCGGGTATTCGATCGGGTTCTGGGATGGGGACGTGCTCACGATCTGGACCAAAGGCCTCAAGGAAGGGATCCTGCAACGGAACATGCCGCGCCAGACGAATCGAATGGAGGTCATCGAGCGCTGGCGGAAGGTCGATCCCGTCGCCGCCGGAGTCGACATCGAGCCCAACACGCTCGGCTCCGAGTTCGTTCCCGACCAGCGCATCGAAGTCGAGCTCACGATGTACGACCCCACGTTCGTCGAGCCTTGGCATACCGTGGTCGCGCTGTACAAAGAGGATGACCGCACGGCGGAAGCCAAGGAGCGCATTTGGCCGCATCAATGGGACTGCGTCGAAGGCTCGCAGTGGTACATGACCGACGACGGCGTCATCAGTCAATACGCCCCCGGCGAGAAGCCCGCCATCACGGATCCCGACTACTGGTTCAACGAAAACTATGTGCACAAATAACCTCGCCAACGTGTGTCGGATCGCCATCGCTTTGCTCGCGGTCTCGATCTCGTCGGCCCGCGCGCACCATTCCGGCGCGATGTTCGATCCGGAAGTCATGTTGACATTGACGGGGACGGTGACGCGATTCGATTACGTCAACCCGCATTCGTGGCTTTACGTCAACGTCGCGAATGAGGACGGCACCTTTACCGAATGGGGATTCGAGCTCGATGCGCCGCCGAGGCTGCGACGTCTCGGCGTTTCGCCGAGCTTCTGGCGGCAAGGCGACCGCATTACGGTGAATACCAATCCGCTCAAGGACGGGCGGCCGGCAGGCTCTCTACGCGGCGCCGTGAGTGAGGACGGTCGTAAGTTCGGCAACTCCGCGGGGATCCCGGCGCTTCCCTAATCGCGATACGGCGGTATACTCCGGGGCGGAGTTAGCCGTGAATGTGTAGGAGCGAGCTTCGCTCGCGATCTCAAGCCAAGAAGAATAAAGACCGAAAGCCCGGGGGGGAACATGCGGTCGAAAGAGGACAACCTCGAGACGTCGTCTGCGCTCGACGACCCGTTGGCAGGCGAGCCCGAGGTATGGGAATTCTGGGAGACGGGACTCGTCGTCGGCAGCATTGCCGTCGGCGCCGCCGCACTGATCGTGCTCGGCTGGGCCGTGGAACAATTCATCTTGCCGTGAGCCCGGCCGAGGTGGAGCTCCGCTTCGAGAGCGGGCGCTGGCGCGCGCTCGGTCGCGGTGTTGACCTCGAGTACTCGGAGCTCCGTGGTCTCGATGCTTTGATCACGGCCGCGTTCGCAGTGCCCGGCGGTCCGAGCCGCGTACATGTCCGCTTCGATCTCGATGGCCTGCCTCGGTGGCTCCGCCAGTACCACGCTCACTACTGTAATTACGTGCTGCGCGTCCACACGCCGCCGGGATGACGACGAACCGCCGTTGGACGAGCGGCATGCTTTCCACGGAGGACTGGTGGGCCGTGTGGCTCGGTCTCGGGCTCTATGGCGCGAGCCTTCTGACGCTCGCGGACTACGACGCCGTCGGTTGGATGGTGCGGCCGCGTGCGTGGGAGTGGACCGACGTTCTGAACGAGTTCGCCTGGAGCAAGCTTCTGTCGGCGTCGGGCACCGCATACGCGGCGTGGCATCCGCTCGCGGCGTGGCTCATGACCTACGCGGTATTCGGCGTGCTGCTTTGTAGCGGCGCCCGTTGTCTCAAGCTCGACATCAAGCGGTTCGCGTTCGGATTCACGGTGCTGTTCGTGCTCACGTGGATCTGCTGGATCGCGGGCAACGAGCTGCATTTGACGATGGTCGATGCGGCCGTCGACGGC
>DATCIQ010000397.1:0-3844 GCA_036507635.1 Gammaproteobacteria bacterium | reverse complement strand
CTTCGTCGCGAACACACCGAGCAACAGCGTGGTGCCCGGCGAGGAAATGCTCAAGCTCTTCGCCGCGGGCACGGTGCGTTACGCCCACGTCGAGCAGCACATCGAGTATGCCGGCTCGCACGGTCCCGACATGGTCGTGCTCATGGGCGAGGAGATCGTAGTGCCCGGCGAAGGCGCGGCAAATGCCGGCAAGCGCATCCATCGGCGCTTCACGGACGTGTTTCGTCGCGAGAACGGCGAATGGCGGCACGACTTGCGCCACGCCAACGTGATCTCGATTGAATAGCCGCGTCGCCGCGCGTTGCGTCGTTGCCGCCGCGTTGCTGCTGTGGGGTGCGGCGGCTTGGGCTCACGGTATCGCCGGCGACGACCAGGCGTTCTTGTTGCGCGCTTCGGGCGCGCAAATCGGCCCATACCTCTATCTCGGCGCCAAGCACATGGTGACGGGCTACGATCATTTGTTCTTTCTCGCCGGCGTCATTTTCTTTCTCTATCGCCTCAAAGAAGTCGCGATCTACGTCACTCTGTTCGCCGTCGGGCATAGCGTGACGCTCTTGCTCGGGGTGCTCGGCGGCCTGCACGTGAATTCGTACATCGTCGACGCCATCATCGGCCTGTCGGTCGTTTACAAGGCATTCGAGAACCTCGGCGGGTTCCGGCGCATCGGCATGCAGCCCAACATGAAGGCCGCGGTGCTGTTCTTCGGGTTCTTTCACGGGTTCGGTCTCGCAACGAAGCTTCAAGATCTCGCGATCTCGACCGACGGCCTCGTCACGAACATGGTTGCCTTCAACGTCGGCGTCGAGGCCGGTCAGTTCGTGGCGCTAGCGATCATGCTCATCGCGATCAATGTTTGGCGCGCGACCGGCGGCTTCTGGCGCCACGCGTATGCCGCCAACGTCGCACTCATGTGCGCCGGCTTCGTGCTCATGGGCTATCAATTGACCGGGTTTGCGCTTGGCTCTGTATGACATAGACTGCCGTTGCCGGTAGTGCTGTCGGCTATCGGCGACGAATGGAGGGCGCTCCGTTCGTCGCGTATCTTGCGAAAGCTCGTTTGGCAAGTAAGGGGAACCACATGTTCACGATTCGATCGACTAGTCTCATCGCCATGCTGCTGCTCAGCGCGGCTTGGGTCGGCGCTCAAGAAAATGAGCCCGCGGTGCAGAGGCAGCTCGAGATCGACGCCAACGCTCAGGCCACGCTGGACAAACTATTCAGCGAAAAGGCGGACACGCGCGCGCTCTTCGACCGCGCGGCCGGATATGCCGTGTTCACGGCGACCAAAGCGGGCTTCCTCGTCACGGGCGGAGGCGGCACCGGAGTCGCCGTCAACAAGAGCACGGGTCAGCGCACATACATGCGCATGGGCACGGGCGGCGTCGGCTTAGGCATCGGCGCGCAGCGCTACGACCTCGTCATCATGTTCGAGGATCAGGCGCATTTGGATCGCTTCGTCGGGGGCGGCTGGGACGCGAGCGCTTCCGCTCAGGCGGCCGCGGGAACGGAGGGCATCACTCTGACCTCGAGCTTCGTCGGCGGCGTCGCGTTCTTTCAGATCACGGACCGCGGCTTGATGGCGCAAGCGGATGTATCCGGCACGCGGTTTTGGGTCATCGACGACTTGAATTGATCGCAGCGACTTAAGGCTGCATTGCGGCGCAGGTGATCGCGGCACCCGATCCGCTCGACTTGTACGATTTGCGGTCGTTGCTCGGCGACGAAGAGCGGCTCGTCAAGAGCAGCGTCGCGAGCTTCGTCGACCGTGAGGTCTTGCCGATCATCGGCCGTTGCTTCGCCGACCAACGCTTTCCCGCGGAGCTCGTACCGACGATGGCCGAGCTCGGGTTGCTCGGCGCGACGTTACACGGCTACGGCTGCGCCGGCGTGAGCCACGTTTCTTACGGACTCATCTGCGAGGAGCTCGAGCGCGGCGACAGCAGCTTGCGCAGCTTCGTCTCGGTGCAGACGAGCCTCGTGATGGCGTGCATCGACGCGTACGGCACCGACGAGCAGAAAGCGCATTGGCTGCCCGCAATGAGTCGCGGCGATATCATCGGTTGCTTCGGGCTCACGGAAGGTCACGGCGGATCGGATCCCGCGAGCATGAAGACGCGCGCGCGACGCGCGCGCGGCGATTGGTCGATCAGCGGCGCCAAGCAGTGGATCACGAACGGCGGCATTGCCGACGTCGCGATCGTTTGGGCGCGCACCGAAGAGGACATTGCGGCGTTTCTCGTCGAGACGAGCTCTACCGGGTTCGCGCGCAAGGATATCGAGGACAAGCTTTCGTTGCGCGCCTCGAACACGGCCGAGCTCTTTCTCGAAGACGTCAAGGTTCCCGAAGCTTCCCGCCTGCCGGGAGCGGAGGGGCTCAAAGCTGCGCTGAGCTGCCTCGATCGCGCGCGCTACGGGATCGCCTGGGGCGCAGTGGGAGCGGCGCGCGCTTGTCTCGGCGAGGCCTTGGCATATACGGCGGAGCGCCGTTTGTTCGGTCACGCGCTCGCGGAGACGCAGTTGATTCAATCACGCCTCGCGACGGCCGCGCGCAAGTTGACCGTGGCGCAGCTCGTCGCGTTCCGGCTTGGCCAGCTCAAGGAGCGCGGTGTCGCGACGCCGGCGCAAGCTTCGCTCGCCAAATGGAATAACGTCGATACGGCGCTCGAGATCGCACGCGATTGCCGCGACATGCTCGGTGCCGCCGGCATTACGACCGCGCACGCCTCGATGCGCCACATGCTGAATCTCGAAAGCGTCGCAACTTACGAAGGCACGCGCTCGATTCACGAGCTCGTCGTCGGGCGCGCGCTCACGGGGCATGCCGCGTTCTAGCGCGCCCTCTGCGGCAGCCTGTGCTAAATTGCTGCCGCGGACGCGATACGGCGTTTTGAGCGACCACCGGCTAGGTGGCAGAGTGGTGATGCAGCGGCCTGCAAAGCCGTGTACAGCGGTTCGATTCCGCTCCTAGCCTCCAGTGACGTCCCGCAGCGTCCGAGCACGTCCAAGAACGTCCCGCGACTCTCTTCCGTGATCGGAGGAGCGCGCCGCGGCGCGCCGAGAACCTCCCAGCCGCCACCCGCCGACGGCGTCGGCAAGCCCGCGACGCGCGCCTGCGGCGGATCGCCGAGCGGGCGGAGCAAGGCGCTGGAATCGCAGGGGTTGCTGATCCGGGATTGCGAGTGCGCCCACCTTGTGCTGGATCCTCCGCCCTCGCCTCAGCCTGTGGCCCACAGCTTCGTCATCGTCGATGCGGTAAGCGGATCAGCGCGTCGATGACGTGCTCGCCCAAGGACCGGCCACATGCGGTCACGACGTTGAACAGGGGCTCGGCGACGCTGACGTTTTCGCGCGAACGGCGCGAAAAGCCGACAGCCTGACGGCGAACCTCTTTTCCCTCATCTCACGCGGCCAGCGAGATCCCTCGAGCGCTCTTTGCGAGTTCGCCACTCAGCCCGGTAACGCCGCTCACTGCATTCCCGGTGCCGCGGAGAATCGATCAAACCGCACTCTCAGCAACTTGACGTCACGCGTCTTCAGGGAACAAACTATGTTTGCGTGGTCATGCAAAGTTCGCCTTACGGCGAACCGTCGAAAAAACAAAGAGTTGCAGCGCGACGAAAACGCGACGATGTTTATGGGAGCGCGCGTCGCGCCAAACCATGAACATCGCGAATGCGCCTCGGGAGAAAGGGTGCAAAGCTCCGGTATCCAAATGCATATCGACGACGTCAGTCGGAGCATGGAAGACTGGCTGAAGCGTGCGGTTTCAGGCGTTGACATAGCGTTTGTCTCGCATTTTGAGCCTGTGGATGGAAAGGTGCAGGCCCGCACTGCCGGTGCGCGA
>DATCIQ010000396.1:0-2290 GCA_036507635.1 Gammaproteobacteria bacterium | reverse complement strand
AATCTGCATCGCTGGAAGAGCCGCGGCGTGTGGGTCCCGGACTACGACGAGTGGCAACGCCTCGCGGAGCGTGAGGACGAGCCCGCGTTGCTCGCCGCGATGCTCGGACGGGACGAGCGCGCCGTGAGGCTGCGCCAGTCGATGCCCTTCGTCGGGCTGCTATCGCAGGAAGAAGTGAGAAAACTGCATGAAGAAGCAGCAGGTTGATCACGTCTTGCGCGCGGCGGGGCGGATCACCGGCCGCAAGCAGTTGGTGATCATCGGCAGTCAGGCTCTGCACGGCCAGTACCCGGACCTTGCCGACGACATCGTTCGATCGGCCGAAGTGGACTGATCGCGGCCGACAGCCCCGCGCGCACGGAATGGTTGAATGCGATCGGCGTTCATTCACCTTTTCACGAGACCTGCGGCTACTACGCCGACCCGGTCGACGAGTCCTCGGCGGTGCTGCCGAGGGGATGGAAGTCCCGGCTCGTCGATCTGCCTTCAGGCGACACGGAAGGCGTGTGGGGTCTTTGTCTCGATTCCCATTCTCGCGATCGCCAAGTACGGCGCCGGCCGCGAAAAGGATCGCGAGCTCACGCGCGCGCTGGCGCGCCGCGGAATCGTTGCGCCACCGGCTTCTCGGTCTCCTCGAGAAGACGCCCGTGAGCGAGGACGTGCGCGAGCGGATCAGGCGGGACATCGCGCGGGACTTCGATGAAACGCACTAGCGTCGTCTACTGGACGGCCGATCAGACGGGGTCGACGCCGGCGCGCAGGCACAAGTGCTCCCACGCGCGATCGAGCGCAAGCGGCGAGAACTGAGTTTCTGCCGCGCGCCTGATTTCCTCGTCGCTCAAGCCTTCGGGCTCACCGAGAGTCCGCGCTTGCAGAAGCACGCCCGCGTTGACTTGCAGGTAGATTGCCGTCAGCACGGCGCGCGGTACGGTCGCGCCGACGACGACGGCGCCGTGGCCGCGCATGAGCAGGCACGTGTTCTCGGCGAGCGTGGCAGCGAGGTCTCTGCCTTGCTCGATGGTGCGCACGAGCATGTCGGTATCGCCGTACCGATCGCGGATGTCCCAGACCGGGATCTCGGCACCGATGATCGACGCCGTGTGAATCACGGGCTTGAGCGGCACGTCGGTGATCGTGAACGGCAAGATCGAATAGGCGTGGTAGTGAATGACGGCGTCGACGTCGGCCCGCGCTTCATAGACGGCGCCATGAATCATGCGCTCGCCGTACGCCGTTCGCCCACGCGCATCGACGGGTGTACCGTCGAGATCGAATTCCATGAGGTCGTCGAGAGCGACGAGGGCGGGACTGCGCGACCGCGACATCACGAAGCGCCGAGCATTGCGCGGGTCGCGCACGCTCACGTGACCGAAGGCGTCGACGATGTTCTCGTTCGCGAGGATTCGATTGGCCGCGACGAGGCGCTGAAAGTCCGGCAGCTCGTCGAGGCGCGCTGCATTTTGCGCGCCGCGCGCCGGCGCCTGGGCAAGCAGGACGCCGGGGATGCCGGCGAGATGCGAACCCGTCAGTGCGAGGGACGCCCGCAGCAATTGCCGGCGCGAATACGGGAAGCTTGGCGTCAATGCTGCTCCTTAGGCTTGAGCTATGATCGCCCGACTCGGCGCCCGGCTCAATCCGCGGCCGGGCGCTTTTCACCGGCGCGCGAGATTCGCCGCGAGCAGGGAGCCCTGCGGCGCATCGGCTGCCGCGCGTTCCCGGTGTCGGCCGGCAACGGGCTCGCGCGTCATTAACGATGCGGCAAACTCCATCTCGGCCCGCGACTCGGGCGCGAGCGTCATGGCTTTTTGCACAAGGGCGTAACCGTCGAGCGTCTCGAGCTCGACGGGGAGGGGCCGCGCATGCGCGAACCGGAATGCGGCGAGCATGTCGACGCCGTCGATGTGGTTGTACTGACGATAGGACTCGATGAGGTAGCCTGCGTCAAACCACGCGAGGGGCTGCGACGTGCCATCGCGAGCTCTCGACGCAGACATCCTCATGGAAGCTCGAATTCTCGTCGACGGCGAGCGCTTGCGCGTGGAGGCACGGCTCGTCGACGGCGCGCTCAACCACAAGTTTTGGGTCGAGATTTTCGACGGTGACGTCAAGAACCTCGACGAACTCGAGCGTCGCATCGTAACCGCCGCCACTGCGGCCGTGCCGCCCGAGCGCGCTCGGTAGCCGCGCGTGCAGGGCTAGATGAGACGTCCGACCTCTTTGAGAGCGACCGACAACGTCGCGAAGTCGATCGTGCCGGTCATTTGCATGTCGTCGAGGATGCGCTGGATGT
>DATCIQ010000395.1:0-19027 GCA_036507635.1 Gammaproteobacteria bacterium | reverse complement strand
AGGCTGCCAAAACCGGCGCAGAGAATAGTCTTCGGACTCAGCCATCGGTCATTCGGAGGTCACCGGCCCCGCGGCGACGTACTGCGTAGCGTAGATGTCGGGATACGGTGGAGGACGGCCCTTGAAGCGCTTGTGGATCCACCAATACTGCTCGGGACAACTGCGAATATGCGCTTCGAGCGCGGCAACGAGTCGCCGCGTATCGTGCTCGGCGTCGTCGGTCGGAAACTCCTCGAGCGGCCCGTCGATGATGAGCTCATAGACCTCGTCGCCGGGTAGGCGGCGGCAGAAGTACGGCAGGACGACAGCGCCGCTGATCCTCGCGATGCGGCTGATCGCGGTGTTGGTCATGGCCGGCACGCCGAAGAACGGCAGCAGCGTGCTGCCCTTGCGCGAGTACTGCTGATCGGAGGCGTACCATACGACGGCATTCGCGGCGAGCTCGCGCAGCATGTCGCGCACGCTGTCCTTGACGAACAGATTATCGAAACTGCGGCCGCGCCCTTTATTCATGACTTTGTTCATGACCGGGTTGCGCAGGGTTTTGTACATGCCGCACAACCGCGGGCACAGAGGCGCGAGAACGGGAAAGAACAGCTCGAACGTCGTGTAATGCCCCGAGTACAGAATGACCCCGCGACCCGTGGCCAGGCCGTCCGCGAGATTCTCTGCGCCTTCGATCCGCACGAGGCGACGAAGGGTGGCGACCGATCCGAACCATCCCATCGACATCTCGATCAGCGAGGCGCCGAGAGCTGCGAAATGTTCGACGAGGAGCCGACCGCGTTGCGGTTCCGAGAGCGCGGGAAAGCAGACTTCCAGGTTGCGCCGCACGACGTTGCGGCGGCCGGTCAACAGGAATCGGGACCATGCTCCGACCTTCTTGCCGAGCGCGAGTTGCCACGAGAACGGCAGCCACACGATCGTGCGCATGAATGCATAAAGGAGCCAGCCGGCGGCGTAGCGCAACGGCACGAGCTTGACGTTCCGGAAATGGGCATCGGCGGGCATGGGCGGCTTGCGGACAATCTTAACAGGCCGGCGGGGCGATATCGGGCTTGAAATCCCCGGCGCCGGGCGTATATACACGCATCATGAAGCGCATATTCTTGTTCATAGCGACCAATGTCGCCGTCTTGGCCGTCGTTTCGATCGTGCTGCAGCTGCTCGGCGTCGAATCGATGTTGGCCGAGAGCGGTACCGCGCTCGACTTGCGGGCGCTGCTGATTTTCTCCGCGGTCGTCGGGTTCTCGGGCTCCTTGATCTCTCTCGCCATCTCGAAATGGGCTGCCAAGCGCATGACGGGAGCGCACGTCATCGCGACACCGCGCAACGCGATCGAGAGCTGGCTCCTGAATACCGTACAACGCCAGGCCGAGGCCGCCGGCATCCGTTGTCCGGAAGTTGCGATCTACGATTCCCCCGACGTCAACGCGTTCGCGACCGGTGCGAGCCGCAACAAGGCACTCGTCGCCGTGAGCACGGGCTTGCTCGGCAGTCTCAATCAGCGCGAGGTCGAGGCCGTGCTCGGCCACGAGGTCACGCACGTCGCCAACGGCGACATGGTGACCCTGGCCCTGATCCAGGGCGTCGTGAATACCTTCGTCGTGTTCTTGTCGCGCGTCGTCGGATTCGTCGTCGATCGCGTGTTGTTCCGCACCGAACGGGGTTACGGTCCAGGATTCTTCATCACGAGTCTCGTCGCGCAGATCGTGCTCGGCATACTCGCCTCGACGATCGTCATGTGGTTCTCGCGACGGCGCGAGTTCCGCGCCGATGCGGGCGGCGCCAAGCTCGCCGGCGCGCGCAACATGATCGACGCGCTGCACGGCCTCAAGCGCGTGCACGTCCCACGCGCTCTGCCCAAGTCGATGCAGGCGTTCGGCATCAACGGGGCGCGTGTCGCCGGGCTGCGCAAGCTGTTCATGTCGCACCCGCCGATCGACGAACGCATCGCCGCGCTCGAGAGCTCCGCCGCGGGGCGCTAGAATCCACGGGCGCCGCTCGCGCCCCGGCGAAAACGTGCGCCAATTGCTTGGCACGGCAAAAGCTTTTGCTTTACAGTCGGCGTCCGATGAGCTTTTCGTGGGCAGTCAGATCCTTGGCGAGTGTTGCGCTCTTGTGCGCCTGCACCGCCGTCGTCGCGGAGAACGACGGGCTGCCGCCGACCGACCTCGTGGATCGCATTCTGGTGATCAAGTCGGAGCGCAAGCTCTACTTGCTCAACGCCGGCAGGATCGTGCGTACCTTCGATGTCTCCTTGGGGCTCGTGCCGCAAGGGCCCAAGCGGCGCGAAGGGGATTTCAGAACGCCGGAAGGGCTCTACCAAGTCGAAGCGAAGAACTCCAATAGCGACTATTTCTTGGCGCTCAAGATTTCCTATCCCAATGCAGACGACCGGGCTCGCGCGCGGGCACAAGGCATGGACCCCGGCGGGCAAATCATGATTCATGGATTGCCGAATGTGCCGAAATATCCGCCGAGCCGCTATCGCGGTTGGGATTGGACCGACGGGTGCATTGCCATATCGAACTCCGACATGGTCGATCTTTGGCTCATGACGCCGGTCGCCACGCCGATCGAAATCCGTCCTTAGCCGCAAGACGGGCGAAGCGATGGACGCACGGATTGCGCCTGAAGGCGGGCTCGAAATTCTCTCCCGCAGCGAAGTAGACGAGCTGCGCAACGCCGGCGCCGGCGGCCTTTACGAGCTGTGGCGTCAATGCTCGCTCGCCGTGCTCAACGCCGGTGCCGAGGAAGACGACATCCACAAGATCTTGCGCCGTAATGCGGATTTCAGAATGTCCATCGTGAGCCAGGAGGGCGGGATCGCCCTCGAGCTCGAGAACGCTCCCGACAGCGCGTTCGTCGATGGACAGATGATCCGCGGCATCCGCGAGCATTTGTTCGCGGTTCTTCGCGACATCCTCTACACGCATCAAGCGATCCTGCACAGCGATCGTTTCGACCTCGCTACCTCACGCGGCATCACCGATGCGGTATTTCACATCTTGCGCAACGCGCAAGTCTTGAGGCCCGACGCCGTGCCGGGGGTCGTGGTGTGCTGGGGCGGCCATGCGATAAGCCGCAACGAGTACGATTACACGAAAGCCGTGGGCTACGCGCTCGGCCTTTATGAGCTCGACGTCTGCACGGGTTGCGGTGCCGGCGCGATGAAAGGCCCCATGAAAGGGGCCGCGCTCGGCCACGCCAAGCAAAGACTGGCGACCGGGCACTATTTGGGGCTCACGGAACCGACGATCATCGCCGCGGAGGCGCCTAATCCGCTCGTCAGCGAGCTCGTCATTCTTCCGGACATGGAAAAGCGGCTCGAAGCCTTCCTGCGGATAGCTCATACCATCATCGTTTTCCCCGGGGGCGTCGGCACGGCCGAGGAAATCCTCTATCTGCTCGGCGTGTTGCTGCATTCCGACAACCGTAGCGTCGATTTGCCGGTCATATTCACGGGTCCTGCGAGCAGCAAGCCGTATTTCGAGCACCTGCACTCGTTCATCGGCGCGACGCTTGGGGTGGACGCGCAAAGGCTCTATAGAGTCATCATCGGCGACCCGGCGAGCGTCGCGAAGGAAGTGACGCGAGGGATGTATGGTGTCCGGAAGTCGCGCGATCGCAGCGGCGACGCATACTTCTTCAATTGGCAACTGGCCATCGATCTCGACTTTCAACGGCCATACGAGGCGACCCACGCCGCCATGGCCGGCCTCGAATTGCGCCGCGATCAGCCGCCCGCGAGCCTCGCCGTCAACTTGCGCCGCGCGTTTTCGGGAATCGTCGGGGGCAACGTACGCGCGGCGGGCGTGCGGCTCGTCGAGCGCCATGGGCCGTTCGAGTTGCATGGCGATGCCGAGATCGCCACGGCGCTCGATGTCTTGTTGAAAAGCTTCATAGCAGAGCACCGCATGCGCTTGTCGGATCCCGGTAGCTACGTCCCCTGCTATCGCGTCTCGACATGAGCCGGCTCGGCGCGCTGTCGCACCGGCTTGCACCATTACGTAAACATTGAATTAACTGTCTGTAATCACAGACAATTCTCCGAATTCCATTGTGACTCAGTTCCTGGGAAAGGCGCGTGGTCCGCGGTACCTTTTGCGCACCTCCACTCCATGCGACGCGTTGCAAGATGAGCGAGACCAAGCCGCATCAATTCAAGCCCCCGCTGTATCACACCGCCGAGTCGTCGCGCAGCGGCTCGAGTGCGAAACCCCAAGCGAACGCCCAGACGCGGGCGAACGATCAGAAAGGTTGGGACGCGTATCGCAAATGGCTGTCCACGGTAAGCGGCAAACCTTCGAGCGAACGGGCGCCGCTCGATAGCTCGATCTATAGTTGGAAGGGCTATCACAGCTGGGCCGACCGCGTGAAGCAGACCTGGAAGCCCGACGAAACCTGATACCGACGCCGCGCGGCGTTTTTCACAACACATTCGAAACGAGATCGCCCGTCGGCGGCTGCGAAGGCTCCCTGAATTGGCGGGTGTTGAGCCAGCTCGTGAGCTGCTCCCACTGCCCGAGATCCTGGCGTACTTGCCAAGCGGGCATTTCGTGAATGCCTACTCCCGTCTCCGCCGCGCGCACGTAGTTTTGCGAGTCCCTGAGCGTCGCGACCAACGGTATATCCAAGCTGCCCAAGAAGCGCATGAGCGACTGCGATATCAGCGTATTGCTGCGCACGCGATTCGCGATAATCCCGATTCGCCCGTCGGATCGGCGAATCTTGGCGACGAGCAGCAGATCCGCAATGCATTTGGCAGCGGCGTGAATGTCGATGTCCGACGGCATGACCGGGACAAGAATGACGTCCGCGCCGCGCGTGATTTCGGGAAAGGCTCGGGCTTCGAGCGCGGCGGGAGTATCGACGATGACGCTCGTGCAATGCGGTGGCACCCTGAGCTGCCAGCTTCGCGTGACGGCCGACGAGCGCGAATAGGCGACGATGCCGTGGATGGCCGGGCTTTCCTTGGCGCGCTTGTGCAGCCAGCGCGTGCTCGATCCTTGCGGGTCCAAGTCCATGAGCGCCGGCCTCTGTCCGGCGGCCGCGAAGCAAGCCGCAAGGTTCGTAGCTACTGTCGTCTTTCCGGATCCGCCTTTCGGGTTGAGAACGGTGATTCTCTGCATCGCACTATCGGCTGATCGAGGCCGTGAAAATCGTGTACTTGTCGAACTTACAATAAGTAAAACATTTTGTCGCGATGTCCTTGGCTCTTCTGAGAATTCTCTCACAGCGCTTGCAGACGACTGCGACTATAGTGCGGCCAACCTTCGGCTGAGATCTTAAGTATGGAAGCGAGAGATCACGGCGTGCTAATTTTCCCGACCAAAAAAATCTGCGGATTGGATTGGATCGTTTGGGCAATGGATGCGGCGCGCCAATACAACGAGACTCGAGAACAAGAAGCACCGTACGAACTGTCATTATACTATGCCAACGAGCAGTTTCCCGTGCTCTGAGGCGTTACGGTACACGACGTGGAAATTACAGCGCAGTGGTTGGACGAGCTCGAAGACTTGGTCTTTGCGGTCGCGCTGTTGTGGGAACCGCTGCGTCGCATTCTCTTACAGATCGGTTTGGTCGCCGCCATCACTTCGCACCTCTCCCGGTCCGGGTCGGATGTCCCAGCCTACGCCCCTATCTTGGCCGGTGTGGCGGCCGGGGCCGTCGCCGTCTGGTGCCTCGCTTTGCTCGTGCTCCTCTTCGTGACCCTGAGCGGCGCCGAGCCGCGTAACACCGCCGTCGCTTGAAAAATCCCGTACCGTCCCCATCGTAGCGGGCATCCCGCGCTTTTTTGGAGGACGGACTCATGCCGGAGAGCGCTGCCGCGCAGACCTTCGGTTTCCAGGCCGAAGTCAAGCAACTCCTGCACCTCGTCGTGCACTCTCTATACAGCAACCGAGAGATCTTCCTGCGCGAGCTCATATCCAACGCCTCGGACGCCAACGATAGGTTGCGCTTCGAATCGCTGGCCGCGCCGGCATTGCTCGAGTCGTCCGCGGACCTCGGCATTCGCGTCGTCGTGGATTCCGCCGCGCGTTCGTTGTCCGTGTCGGACAACGGCATCGGGATGAGCCGCGACGAGATCATCGAGAACTTGGGGACGATTGCCCATTCCGGCACGGCGCGTTATCTCGAACGTCTGACCGGGGATCAGCAGAAGGACTCCCAACTAATCGGCCAATTCGGCGTCGGCTTCTATTCCGCGTTCATCATCGCCGACGAGGTCGAGGTGGAAACTCGCAAAGCCGGGCTCGGCGCCGATCAGGGCGTGCGCTGGCGCTCCGAGGGCAAGGGCGAATACACGGTCGAGAGCTGCACAAGAGCGGAGCGCGGCACGGCGGTCACGCTCAAGTTGAAGCCCGATGCCGACGAGTTTCTCGACGTGGAACGCATGCGTGCCCTGATTCGCAAGTATTCGGATCACATTGCATTCCCGGTGCTCTTGAGCGTTGCCGGGAACGACCGGGAGGCGGAGACGGTCAACCGTGCGAAGGCGCTTTGGGCGCGACCGCGCGCCGAAATAGGCGACGAGGAATACCGCGAGTTCTACAAGCACATTGCGCACGACTTCACGGATCCGCTGACTTGGAGCCACAACAGGGTAGAAGGCAAGCGCGACTATACGAGCTTGCTCTACGTGCCGGCGCGCGCGCCGTTCGACCTTTGGAACCGCGAGTCGCCGCGGGGCCTCAAGTTGTATGTGCGGCGCGTGTTCATTACCGACGATGCGAGCCAGTTTTTGCCGTTGTATTTGCGGTTCGTGCGCGGCGTTCTCGACACGAGCGATCTCGATTTGAACGTTTCCCGCGAGTTGTTGCAGCAGGATCCCGCGATCGGCGTCATCCGCAGCGCGCTTACCAAGCGTGTTCTCGACATGCTCGAGAAGCTCGCCTCCGACGAGCCGGAAAAGTACGCGACCTTCTGGAAGGAGTTCGGGCCGGTCCTCAAGGAAGGTCTCGCCGAGGATCAGGCGCATCAGAAGAAGATCGCGGAGCTCTTGCGGTTCAACACGACCCGCTCGGACGGTACGGCGCACGACCGGAGCTTGGCCCAATACGTCCAGGATGCACTCGCGGAGCAGAAGTTCATCTACTACCTGCTCGCCGAATCGGCAACGGCCGCACGCTCGAGCCCCCACCTCGAGGCGTTCCGGGACAGCGGCGTCGAGGTTCTGCTGTTGTCTGATCGCCTCGATGCGTGGGCGATTCAGCACCTCGCGGAATTCGGCGGCAAAGAGCTCAAGGACGTGAGCCGCGGCGATCTCGAGCTTCCCGCGGTGATCGGCGCCGAGCGACTTCGCACCGAAGCCAGCAAGGACGACAAGCATTTGCTGAAACGCATCAAACGCGCGTTGCGCGACCGGGTGCAGGAGGTGCGGCAGAGCTCCCGCCTCAGGGAGTCGGCGGCATGCATCGTTCTCAGCGATCAGGACATCGGCCATCAAATGCGCGAGCTCTTGAAGGCTGCCGGGCATGAAGCGCCGCCGAGCGTGCCGCATCTCGAGGTCAATCTCGGGCATCCGCTGCTCAAGCGGCTCGCAGCCGAACGCGATGACGCAAAGCTCGAGCGGCTCGCGACTCTCGTGCTCGATCAGGCGATTCTGGCCGAAGGCCGGCAGTTGGACGATCCGGCGGGCTTCGTGCGGCGGCTCAACGAGATTCTCACCGAGATCGGCCCCGTTCCGCCCGAGGCTCTCGAGGATGCGCAGGCGACCGAGCGATGATACGGCGACGGTCCCGCGCCGCGCGGAGCGTGCGTTATGATGACGGTCCTAGCCCAAGGAGATCGGTCGTTGAGTGACAAGAAGGTGCCGCGCACGGAAAAGCTCGCGCGCCGGCTCACCAAGGAGCAGTACCGCGTCACGCAGGAATGCGGCACGGAGCCGCCATTTACGGGCAAGTACTATGCCCACAAGGACGGCGGCAAATATCTTTGTGTTTGCTGCGGCAACCGCTTGTTCTCATCCGCGGAGAAATACGATTCGGGAACCGGCTGGCCTAGCTTTGGGGCGCCCGCAGCCGAAGCGGCGGTGGCAACGCGCCGCGACTTGAGTCACGGCATGATTCGAGAAGAGGTCGTCTGCGCGGAGTGCGGGGCACATTTGGGTCACTTATTTACCGACGGCCCGAACCCGACCGGGCTGCGCTACTGCATCAACTCCGCGGCCTTGGATTTCGCCGAGGACGCATGAGAGCGCCGAGGGCGTGACGATTGCGGGCCGCCGGATCGGGCAACGCAGGCAACAATCATGCTGAAGGCGCTCAGCGAGCTTTTCGACAGAACGTTCAAGGGAGACGGCGACGAGTCACAGCCCGCGCACGAGCAGGCGTTGCGCTTCGCGACGGCCATTCTGCTCGTCGAGGTCGCGCGCGCGGACTTCGCCCAAGATCTCTCCGAGGACGGGGCGATGGCCGATCTGTTGAAAGAGCACTTCGCGCTCCGCGAGGCCGAAACTGCCTTGCTCATCGAGGAAGCCAAAACCGAGGCGGATCACGCCGCGTCCCTGCAGGCCTTTACGCGTCGCTTGCACGAGAATTTGACGGTGCCCGAGAAGCACCGGATCATCGAGATGCTGTGGCGCGTGGCACTCGCCGACGAGCATCTCGACAAGCACGAGGACCACCTCATACGGAAGATCGCGGGGCTTCTCTATGTCTCGCATAGCGACCTGATTCGGATCCGCAACCGCGTCGATCCGAGTCACCGGTGACGCCAAGCGCTAATCGACGAAGAACTGCTTCTTGAAACGCACGGTGAACCGGCTCGGCTCATTGAGCGGCGTGACATCGATCGTAAAGATGAGCGTCTCGCCGTTGGTGACCGGGAGCTCGCCGATGTAGTAGATGGCTTCGCCTTCGGGGATCTCGCGCATCGCGATGTTGCTGAGCTGCCCCGTGAGATTGATGGCCGATGCCGATACGCCGCCGGGGACCGCCGTCCCGATGCCTCCTGCCGCCTTCCGCAGGATGCTCACGTTGAGCATGACCCGGCTCTCGCTCCTGACGATCCCATACTGACGCGCGATCTCGGGCGTGAGCTGATCGGTAACCAAGGCGTTGAAGTGCACGACGTAGTCGCCGAAATCCTTGGAGCTTTCCGTACCGGGCAATACGGCGATTTCGTCCGTCGCAGCCGCAGGATCCTGCGGCTGCTGCTCACACGCGAGCAGGACGGCGAGAGAGCCTAAGGAAAGCAACGTTCTCATGTGCGAAGGCATGCCCGTCTCCACTCCATCTCCGGCGAATATAAACTATTTGTCGCTAACGCAGATAGGGCGGTAGCTGCAGCGCGATCATCAGCGCCTGCAGCAGGATCAGCACGACCCAGGGGGACAGATCCAACCCTGCAATCGGCGGCAAAATGCGGCGCACCGGCCGCAACACGGGTCCGACGACTTGGCCGAGCAACATCGCGATCGGGCTGTACGCCGCATGCGCGAGGAAGCTCAAGATCACGTACACAAGAATGCTGATCGAGTACAACCACAACGTGAGGCTGATCATCCTCAGCACGACGTATAGAAGGAATGAGTCGACGGGCTCCGTAACGCCGGCCATCGTCAACAACAGCCACGTCACGAGACATTGGAGCAGAACCAGCACCACCAGCGTCGGCACGTCGACCTCGCCGACGCTCGGTATGGCGCGCCGCGCCGGAACGACGAGCGGGTTGGTCGCTCTGACGATGAATTGGGACAGCGGGTTGTAGAAATCGGCCCGCACCCACTGCAGGATGAATCTGAGCAGAAACGTCAGCAGATAGAGATCGGAGAAGGTCTTGACGAGATAGAACGCGGCGTTTCGCATGAATATCGGTCCCTTCGATGGGACAAAGATAGCATGAGACCTATTTCCGGCGTGGGCCGAAAATCGCCGTGCCGATCCGTACGCATGTCGAACCATTCGCAATTGCCGTCTCGAAGTCGTCGGACATACCCATCGACAGTGTGTCGGTGAGGACGCCGGCGGCGGCGAGCTCGTGTTGTAAACCGTGAAGCTCGCGAAAATAGCTCGCGCTTTCCGCTCGCGTACTGTGCGTCGGCGGAACGCCCATGAGGCCGCGCAAGCGCAATCCCGGCAAGCGCGCAATGAGCTTTGCCAAATCCAAGACCGCACCGGGCGCGGCCCCGGCTTTTTGCGGCTCGCCTGCGAGGTTCGCTTGAATCAGCACGTTAAGCGGCGGTGCGTGAACCGGTCGTTGCGCGCTCAAGCGTTGTGCGATCTTCGCGCGATCGACGGAATGCGCCCACTGAAACCGCTCGGCGATGGCACGGGTCTTATTTGCTTGGATAGGCCCGATGTAGTGCCATTCGATGGGAAGATCGCGCAGTCGCTCAATCTTGGGAAGAGCCTCTTGCACGTAACTTTCCCCGAAGTGCGATTGTCCCGCGCGATAAGCGGCTGCGATGCATTCGGGCGGATGCTGCTTGCTCACCGCGACTATCATTACGTGCTCTGCGCCCCGGCCCGCATCGCGTAGCGCGACCGAGACACGTTTGCGAATATCGGCCAAATGGTACGTGATTTGAGTCACGCTTTACCTTAATGTGTTGGCTATACTATGAATACTTTCTCGTAAGCCTCCCGCGAATCGGGCTTACTTGGGTTGCTGAAGGAGCGCCATGGCCACGGTAGATATTGCCCAGTTGCTCGCCTTTGCCGTCAAGAACAATGCCTCGGACCTGCATTTGTCTTCGGGCGTTCCTCCGATCATTCGTGTCGACGGTGATGTCAAGCGCATCAACATGCCGCCACTGAAGCACAAGGAAGTGCACAGTATGGTATACGACATCATGAACGACAAACAGCGCAAGGATTTCGAAGAATTTCTCGAGACGGATTTCTCGTTCGAGATTCCAAAGCTCGCACGCTTCCGCGTCAACGCGTTCAATCAGAACCGCGGTTGCGCGGCGGTGTTCCGCACGATTCCTTCGATAATCCTATCGCTCGACGATCTCGGCGCGCCGCGTATTTTCAAAGACGTGTCGATGCACCCGCGCGGCCTCGTGCTCGTAACCGGCCCCACGGGATCCGGCAAATCGACGACATTGGCCGCGATGGTGGACTACGTCAACGACAACAAGCCCGATCACATCATCACGATCGAGGATCCGATCGAGTTCGTCCACGAAAGCAAAAAGTCGTTGATCAATCAGCGCGAAGTGCATCGCGATACGTTGGGGTTCAGCGAAGCTCTGCGCTCGGCACTGCGGGAGGACCCGGACGTCATCCTGGTCGGCGAAATGCGCGATCTCGAGACGATACGGCTGGCGCTGACCGCCGCGGAGACAGGCCACCTCGTGTTCGGCACGTTGCACACGAGCTCGGCCGCCAAGACCATCGATCGCGTCGTCGACGTTTTCCCCGCCGCGGAAAAGGAAATGGTTCGAAGCATGCTGTCCGAATCGCTGCGCGCGGTCATTTCGCAAACGCTACTGAAGAAAATCGGCGGCGGCCGTATCGCGGCTCATGAAATCATGATCGGTACACCCGCGATTCGTAACCTCATTCGCGAAGGCAAGATTGCGCAGATGTACTCCGCGATCCAGACGGGGCAAGCACAAGGCATGCAGACACTGGACCAAAATCTACAAGAACTCATGATGAAGGGGTTGATTACGAAGGAAGAGGCACGCTTCAAAGCGGTCAACAAAGAGAACTTCTGAGCATCGAGATATTGTAGAAGGAGCGCGTCGAGATGGAGCGCGATCAAGCCGTTCGGTTGACACAAAACTTGCTCCGCAAGATGGTCGAGAATAAGGGTTCCGATCTCTTTATCACTGCGGACTTTCCTCCGGCCATCAAGATCGACGGAACGATCAAGCCCTTCGCGGACCGTCCACTTTCGGCTGCGCAAGCCTCCCTGATCGTGCGTTCCATCATGAACGACAAGCAGGCGAAGGAGTTCGACGCGACCAAGGAGTGCAATTTCGCGATCGCGCCACAGGGCATCGGCCGGTTTCGCGTGAGCGCGTTCATCCAGCAGGGCAACGTCGGCGCGGTGCTGCGAACGATCGTCACGAAGATCCCGACCTTCGAGGAGCTCGATTTGCCGGCGCAACTCGAAGAAGTCTCGATGACCAAACGCGGCCTCTGCCTGGTGGTGGGCGGGACGGGCTCGGGTAAGTCCACGACGCTGGCCGCCATGATAGGGCATCGCAACGACCACAGCCGCGGCCACATCATCACGATCGAGGATCCGGTCGAGTTCATGCACCCGCACGGCGGCTGCGTGGTGACTCACCGCGAGGTGGGCGTCGACACCGACAGTTGGCACAACGCGCTCAAGAATACTCTGCGTCAGGCTCCCGACGTCATCATGATCGGTGAGATTCGCGATCGTGAAACCATGCAGTACGCGATCCAGTTCGCGGAGACGGGACACCTGTGCGTCGCGACGTTGCACGCCAACAGCGCCAACCAGGCCCTCGACCGCATTATCAACTTCTTCCCCGAGGAGCGGCGCCACCAGTTGCTCATGGATCTGTCTTTGAATATCACGGCGATGATCTCGCAGCGCCTCATTCCCAGGGAGAGCGGGATAGGGCGCGTGGCCGCCATGGAGATCATGCTCGCATCGCCGCTGATCAGCGATCTGATTTTCCGCGGCGAGGTCGCCATGATCAAGGAGATCATGGCCAAGTCGACGCGTCTCGGCATGCAAACGTTCGATCAAGCGGTGTTCCAGCTCTACGAGGACGGCACGATTTCCTACGAGGAAGCCATGCGCAACGCCGATTCGAAGAACGAGTTGCGCTTGCGCATCAAGCTCGAGAGCAAGCGTGAGCCGGACGCCTCGGCGGAGCATGCGGAAAGCCTGCAACTCGCCGAGGAAGAAAAGGCTGTGCGCTTCTGACCGGCTCCGTTAGGAATCGTCGACGATGAACGTCAAGCCGCTATTCAAGCTGATGGTGGACAAGAAGGCGTCCGACCTCTTCTTCACCACCTACTCTCCCGTCATGATCAAGATCGACGGCAAGATCGTGCCCGTGAATCAGATGGAGCTCACGCCCAAGATGGTGCGCCAAGCCGCGCTCGAGCTCATGACTGAAAGGCAGCTCGAAGCGTTCACGCGCGATTTGGAAATCGATTTTGCCATCTCCGAGCCCGGCCTCGGGCGCTTTCGCGTCAATATCTTTCACCAGCGCGGTAACGTCGCGATGGTGCTGCGGTTCATCACTCCGGAGCTGCCCAATCTCGACGATTTGGGCATGCCGCCGATTCTCAAGGACATGGTGATGCTGCGGCGCGGCCTGATCCTCATGGTCGGCGCAAGCGGCTCGGGCAAGTCGACGACGCTCGCGGCGATGATCGATCACCGGAACGCGAACTCGGCCTCGCACATCGTGACGATCGAGGACCCGATCGAGTTCTTGCACAGCAATCGCAAGTCCATCGTGAACCAACGCGAAATCGGATTGGACACGCATTCCTATGAGGCTGCGTTGCGCAGCTCGATGCGCGAAGCGCCGGACGTCATCCTCATCGGCGAGATCAGAGACCGCAAGACGATGCAGGCGGCGATCGATCTCGCGGGCACCGGCCATCTATGTATCGCCACGTTGCACGCGAACAATTCGCCGGAAACGCTGGATCGCATCATCAATATGTATCCGAACGACCAGCACAAGCAGGTGCTCATGGACCTCGCGCAATACATAAAGGCCGTGATTTCACAGCGGCTCGTCAGGTCGAAGGAAGGTAAGCGCGTGGCGGCGGTCGAGATCATGCTCAACACGCCGCACATTTCCGAGATGATCCTCAAAGGCGACATTGCGTCGGTCAAGGAAGCCTTCAAGAACACCCAGGATCCCGGCATGCAGAGCTTCGATCAGGCGCTGTACAATCACTATCGCGCCGGCATCATCAGCATGGAAGAGGCGCTCTCGAACGCCGATTCTCGCAGCAACCTCGAAGCGAAAATCAATTTCGGCTGATTTGTGTAGTGTAGGAGCGAGCTTCGCTCGCGATCTTCTTTCATATTCGCTCAGGGAGAGAATCGCGAGCGAAGCTCGCTCCTACGAGAGCGAATAGACCGCCGCCGCGTCGAAGACCGGCCCGTCGACGCACACGCGTTTCATCGCGTCGCCGTCCGCCGTGCGAACGCGCACGGTGCAGCCCGCGCAGCCGCCGACGCCGCAGGCCATGTACTCCTCGAGCGCGACTTGGCATGGCAGGCGGAAGCTCGCCGCGAGCTTCGCGGCGGCACAGAGCATCGGCTCCGGGCCGCAAGCCACGATCTGCGTGGCGCTCCGCGACTCATCGGAACGGCCGGACAAGAGCGCGCGTGCAAGCTCGGTCACGAAGCCCGCGAAGCTCCCGGGTAGCCCGGCATTGCTCGCGAGCCGCGACGGAATTCCCCATTGCTCGAGCAGCCGCAAGCCATGGGAAGCGCCCGGGGCGTTCGATCCCACGTCGAGCGCGGACGATTGGAGCTCGAGCGGGAACGGAATCTCCGATCCCATGAGGACCACGGGAATGAACTCGGCACGGTTGCGCAATTCCTCAGCAAGAAACACGAGCGGCGGGATACCGACGCCGCCGCCGATGGCGAGCACATGCGGGCGCTTGGGATCGAGGGAAAATCCGTTGCCGATCGGCGCGAGCACGCTCAAGGACTCGCCGACTCGCCGGCGCGCGAGCTTCGCGAGGCCCGCACCTACGGGCTTGTAAAGGAACTCGAGCCATCCTCGCGATCGGTCGGCGCGCATGATCGACAGCGGCCGCCGCATCGGCTGGGATGGATCGCAGGTCAAGTGCGCGAACGTGCCCGGCTGCGCGGCGTTGGCAGCAGCCGGCGCCGCGACGCGCAAAATGTACTGATTCGCGGCGTGGGTCGTGTGCTCGAGGATCTCGGCTTCCTCGAGATAGATCGCTCTGCGCTTACCGCGCATGCCGCTCGCTCATCCACTGTTCCGCAATCAAGCACGCCGCGTGTCGATCGAGGAGCCCGCGCCGAATCTTGCGCGGCAGGTGTCCTGCACGGCGAGCATCGCGTAACGCCGCGTGCGCCGCGTGCGACGTCAGCGATTCGTCGACCGTCGCGACGGTCAACCCATAGCGTTCCTCGAGCGCGGCGACGAACCGGGCGGCGTGCGTCGCGAGAGCTTGTTCACCGCCCGCTGCGGGACGTCCGACGACGAACAACTCCGGGCGCCATTCGTCGACGATGCGGTCGACGTCTTCCCATGGCAGACGCGCGCCCACACGCAAAGTGGTCACGGGGGTCGCCGTGCAGGTCAATAAATTACCGGACGCGATTCCGATGCGCCGCAGCCCGAAGTCGAACGCCAGTAGCACGCCGCGCGCACCGCTCACGGTGCGATACTCACGACGTCCTCAGGCATGTCCGGCATAGGTCGCAATCTGGTGGATGTCGACGCCCAAAAGACGCGCCGCCGCGCTCCAGCGCCGCTCGTACGGCGTCGCAAAAATGATCGCCGGATCCGCGGGTGCGCTGAGCCAGGCATTGGTCGCAAGCTCGGATTCGAGCTGCCCAGCGCTCCACCCCGCGTAACCGAGAGCGACGACCGCCCGCGCAGGCCCTTCGCCGCGCGCCATCGCAGCCAGAATATCCGCAGACACGGTGACTTTGACGTCGGCCTCGGGGTCCACCGTGGAATCGAACTCCGCTGCGGATTGATGCAATACGAAACAGCCGCGGTCAGGCTGTACGGGACCGCCGCTCAACACCGGATCGGAGCCCTGTGCGCCGGCACGCACCTCGAGCGAGAGTTGCCGAAACACGTCGTTCAAGACCATCGTCGTCGGCCGATTGATGATGATGCCAAGCGCGCCTTCACCGTCGTGCTTGCAGAGATACGCGACGGTTTCCTGGAAGTTCGGATCGCCCATGCCGGGCATTGCAATCAGGAAATGACCCTGTAACGAGCGCATCGCGACATCCTTCTCAAGCGGTGACCGGCGTTGAGGAATTCTAGCGCACCGCCGTCACATCCGCGCCCCGGCCAGCGATCGGTGCGGTCGAGGAGCGTCAGTCCTGCGCGACGGGGACGGCGGCGGGCACGCCCGCGGTACCGGCGTTGAAATCCCACTCGTACGCGAAACGCAGGACCGGGTACTCCGCAAGGATGTTCGGCGGCAGGGGCTCGAACGGTGCTGCCATGCGCAAGATCTTGAGCGCCGCCTGATCGAGCGTGGTATCGCCGGAGGAACGACGCACGACGATGTCCTCGAGGTTCCCATCGGGTCCGATCACGACCTCGAGCGTAGGCCGGCCGGGACGATAGCTCGCGCCGAGCAGGCGCTCGGGAAAGTTGGCGGTGCCGATGCGCTCGACTCGCTGCCGCCAGCCGACGAGATAGCTCGCCAGCGGCGACTCGCTGGTGCTCGGGCTCGCGACGCCCGCCGCGCTCGTGCTTTCAGGCAGCACCGCGAGGAGGTCGAGCTCGGCCGCGAGCGAGGCCGGCGCCACTTGCTCGATGAGAGTGGCTGCTCGCATCGGCTCCGGCTCGGGTGTGTCCGTGACGTCGGGAACGGCGGCAATCTGCGTGTCGGAGCGGCTGCGTGTGGTGAGTTGCTCGGGTGCGCGGGCGCGCTCGAGCGGAGTGCCGTCGTCGAGGTCGGCGCCGCCCGGCTCTCCGAGTTGCGACACGGGATGAGCGGCGCTCAACGCGCGCGTCGGGCGAGCGCCCTCAGCGAGATCGCCCGCACCGCGCTGCGCGCGATCGGCGAGTAGATCCTCGTGCTCGGGATTCGTCGCGACGGCGGCCGTGTCGACGAGCAACGTCACGTTGAGCGTCGGCGGGGCGCCGGCATCGGAAAATGGATGCGTCGCAAAGGTGATGCCGAGGATGACGACGCCGTGCGCCAGCGCCGCCACGAAGAGCGTGGAGCTCAGCCGATCCGCGATTCCTGCTTGTACGCCTGCGCTCGCCAATCCGCCGTCCCCTCAGGGGCCTACGACGATTATATCCGAGCTCGCATCGATTCCCGCTTGAAGCCGATCACGCATCGGCGCGGTCAATTCAACCCGGCCCGAGGCATCGACCCTAAGCGCCTTGTCAACGCCGAGGGCCTGCGCGACAGCCTCCCATCGTTCGGGCCCTGCGACCAGCAGCGCGGTTGCGGCGACATCGGCTTGCACGCCGTCGGCAGCGATGACCGTGACGGCCTGTGTGTGCGTGACCGGATATCCCGTGGACGGGTCGATGATATGGTGCAGGCGCCGCCCCTCGAATTCGTAAAAGCGCTGATAGTCGCCCGACGTGAACGCGGCCTCGCCGCTCGCGAGCTCGACGATGCCGAGCACTCCGCGCGCACGCGGTGCCTGAATGCCGATGCGCCAGGGGCGCCCATCGCGCGTGCCGAGCACGCGTAAATCACCGCCTGCGTTGACGAGCGCGTTCTCGATGCCGGCCGCTCGCAATATATCGATGATGCGGTTCACGACTTCGCCTTCGGCGACGCCGCCGAGATCGAGCTTCATGGGCTCGCCGCGCGCAAGAGAGACGGAGCCGCTCTCGTCGATGGCGAGATTGCGGATGCGCGCGTCGCGGCGGAGCCACGCTTCGATCGAAGCTGGATCCGGAGGCCGCGTCGGCGCGGCTTCAGTGGAGTGGAAGCCCCACAGCTCGACGAGCTCGCCGACTGCGGGCTCGAACGCGCCGCCGCTCGCGGCACCGTAGCGTTGCGCGGCGCGCAACAAGGCCGCGAGCTCTGGATCGACGCGGACGGATTCGCCGCGCACGAGCCCGCGGTTCAAGCGCGCAAGCTCTCCGTCGGGGGACCATGCGTAGTAATCGCGCTCGAATCCTCTGAGGAAGGTCTCGATCTCGGCGACGAGACGCGCGCCCGTCGCGTCGTCCGGGGCCGCTATAGCCAACTCGACCCACGTGCCCATCGCGAGCAGGCGCTCGGCGCGAAAAGTTTCGCCGCCCCCGCAGGCGGCGAGCAGCGCGCCGGTGAGCAAGGCTACTGCACGAGCCCGCACTGCGCTCAGCCCGCCAGGCGGTGCTCGATGGCGGCAATGAGCCGGTCGGCGATGTCGGTGCCGAATTGCTTGTCGAGCTCGCGAATTCCCGTGGGGCTCGTGACGTTGATCTCCGTGAGATAGTCGCCGATGACGTCGAGACCGGCGAACATGACTCCTTTGTCGGCGAGCACGGGTCCCACCTCGCCGCAAATCCATCGGTCCCGCTCCGAGAGCGTGCGCCCTTCGCCGCTCGCGCCTGCGACGAGGTTGCCGCGGCCGTCGCCGGGGGCCGGAACTCGGGCGAGGACGTGGTCGACGGGCTCGCCATCGATGAGCAGGATCCGCTTATCGCCGTGCACGATCTCGGGAATGTAGCGCTGCGCCAGCGTGTACTTGGTGCCGTAGTCGGTGATGGTCTCGATGATCACGTTCGTATTCATGTCGCCTTCGGCGACAACGAATATGGAGCGGCCGCCCATGCCGTCGAGCGGCTTGAGCACGATTTTGCGTTGCGCGGCGAGAAACTCGAGCAGCTCTTCGCGCGATCGGGTGATCACGTTGGGGGGCGTGCACTGCGGGAACCAGGCCGTATAGGCCTTTTCATTGATTTCGCGGAGGCTCGACGGACGATTGACGACGAGCAGACCGCGGTCTTGCGCGAGCTGCAGCAGGTAAGTCGTATAGATGTACTCCATGTTGAACGGCGGGTCCTTGCGCATCAGCAAGGCGGAGAGATCGTGGAGCTCGCCGCGCCACTCCGCGACGTACTCGAACCAGCGATCGGCGCTCAGCGAGACGCGAATCAGGTGGCCTCGCCCCATGGCGACGCCGCTGTGCGCCGCGAGGTCCTGTTGGCGGAAATAGACGACCTGCCATCCGCGCCTCTGAGCGGCGAAGAGCATGGCGAGCGTGGAGTCCTTCTTCGGCTGAATCCCCTCGATGGGATCCATGAGCACGCCCAACAGGCGGTCGGCGTCGTCGATCACTTTTGTCATGGGCTGTTTGCGTGCAGGTTCACAGTTTCATGCCGGACCGCAAAGCTACCATACCTCGCGGCAACCGCCTGCGCCGGCTTGTCGCG
>DATCIQ010000394.1:0-3448 GCA_036507635.1 Gammaproteobacteria bacterium | reverse complement strand
CACGCCGTTCACGACGCTGCTCGCGCGTACCGAGGCGCGCACGATCGTCGCACTCTATCGCCGTTACTATCCGCTCATGCAGGAAGCCTATGTGGATCTCGGCAATCCCGAGACGGTTTTCAACACGCGCGTCGTCGAAGTCATCGATCATCTGCTCGCAACACCCGAAGTCCAAGGACCGATCCCGCTCGTGCAGCCCAATGTGCTCTATGAATTCAAGGACCCCGCGCTCGAGCGCCTCTCCTCCGGGCAGAAGATCCTGCTGCGCATGGGCCCCGAACACGCGGCCGTCGTGAAGACGAAGCTGCGCGAGATCCGCGCGGAGCTCGCCGCGGCGCCTTGACGGATCGCGCCGTCAGAGCGCGGCCGGCGGGAAGTTGCCGTCGTACGGCGCCCAGTTCGGCACGGGCTGATCGGGCGCGGGATAGAACATGGCCGCGTAGATCGCGCGTATCTTGCCGCCGTCGATGTAGAAAAACTCGCTCAAGCCGTTGCGGCGCTGCGTCGCGCCGGGGTTGCGCAAGAACACGACCGCGCCCAGCACGACCTGCGCTTCCTCGTCGACGACGGGGTAGCGGCGCGCCGCGACGAGCGCGATGTTGAACGTGCCCATGCCCGACGTGCAGTCGCTGCTACCTTCGTAGCCGTCGTCGCGACGCTCCGGCGGGAGCGGCCTGCCCGTCGTCTGCACGCCGTTCTCGACGCGCAGACAGCCCGGGTGCGCCATGATGATCTCGCCGTTGTGATTCGAGATCCCGTCGAAGTAGCTGTTCGCGATCGCGATCAGGGCCTCGCGCGGCAGGCTTTCGGCGCGCGAGGCGAGCCCTTCGGGCGGCGGCGGATTCTCGAGCAAATTCTCAAGATCGTAGAGGTTGCCCCCGGCTTCGCCGGGCGCGACGGGACCGTTGATGCCGGGATCTCCCTGCCGGCCGATGTACCACTCGGCTTCCGTGATCTCGCCGCGCTCGACGCGCAGGCGCAGCGTGGCGATCGCGGCATTCACGCCCTCCTCGACGACGCCGAAATAAGCGGCATTGCCCGTGACGGGGTCGTAGAAACGCCGCTGCACTTCTCCCAAGGCCGTCACGCTCTGCCACATGCCGGCGCCCACGGGCACGACCGTCGCATTCTCGGTTTGCCGGAAGCCGACGAAGAGCGGCGCCGCCGGCGGGTCGTGCGCGATCATGGCCTCGAGGTAGTCGTCGAGCATCTCGCCAAGACAGGGACGATCGCAGGCGCTCGATTGCGCCGAGGCCGAGCTTGCGCTCGCGAGCGCGGCGCCGCTGAGCACGAGCAATATGGCGGGCTTGAATCTCATGGCGGTCCTCGTTCTGGTTTTCTGCGTGGAGCGCCCCGGCGCGCCGTCAAGGTTCGTAAGCGCGACTCGCCGAATCGAGGATCGCGCGGAACGCGGGGATGTCCTCGACGTCGGGCGCGTCGAGCTCGAACGTCGCCACGAACGCGAAGATATCGCGCGCGCCGACATCGCTCAATGCACTCTCCGGATAGTTCGGCATGCGGGTCGACGGCAACAGAGGCGCCTGATCGGCGCGCAGGCGCAAGAACGTAATGAACGTTTCCTCGTCCGCGATGATGGGACTCCCCGTCGCGACGAGGTCGCGCGCTCCTGTCTCGCCGTTGTAGCCGTGACAGCCGTAACAGCCGTGATCGTAGTAGAGCTGCTCGCCTCTGACGGCGTCCCCGGCGCGGTCTTGCGCCGCGACGAGGCTCACGAGCACGAGCGAGGCGGCGCCCGCGAGAACGCCCGGCGGCACGAGCAACGAGCGTAATCCCTTCACGGCTCCTCCCGTCATCGCGGTTGCGTGATCACGTCGATCATGTACGGCTCGCCGCGCTTGACCGTCGCGACGCCGCGCTCGAGCGCCGCGCGCAGCTCGCGCGGATCGCTGATCGGCCCCTCGCCCGCCATGCCGTACGCTTCGGCCATCTTCTTGTAGTCGATGAAGGGATCCCTGAGCGTCGTGCCGATATGTGCGCGGTCGGTGCCGCGGCCGCGGATGCCGGCCATGAACTCGAGGAACATGAGCTCCTGATGCCAGGCGCGGTTGTTGTGCATGATCGTCAGCATCGGCAAGCGATGGTGGGCCGCCGTCCACAGCACGCCCGGCGTGTAGTTCATGTCGCCGTCGGTCTGCACGTTGACGACGAAGCGACCGCGCCGCTTGGCCGCGAGCGCCGCGCCGCCGCAGGCGCCAGCGCCGTAGCCCATGCCGGCCGCACCCTGACCGCCCAAGTAGCTGTAGGGCCGGTTGTGCTCCCACAGCTCGCGGTGGTGGCCGCCCGAGAAGTTGCTCGGGCTCGCGAGACACCAATCCTCGTTGATGATGAGCGGCCACAGCTCGGCATAGATGCGCGCCGTGCTTACGGGGCTCGCGTCCCAGCCGATGCGCTTGTCCTCGACCGCTTGCCGAACGCTTTCGACATAGGCCTCACGATTCGCGGCCGCGTGACGCGCGCTGCGCTCTTTGACCGTCCGCCGCTCTGCTCGCGTCATGAGACGCTGCACGTTGTCGACGATGAGCGGCAGCGACGCCTCGGCGTCGACGTCGAAGCGCGTCGTGAAGGTCGCGGCCGCGGGCGCGCCGATGCCGCCGGCCGGCGCATTCCCGCGCAAGCCGCCGAAGCCGACCTGCATCGCATCGCGCGTGCCGGACAACGTGTCGACGCCGGGGCCGACGATGCCGATGTCGGCGGGTCCCGTTTCGAGCCCCAGCGTGAAGTCGTAGGCCGTGCTTGCGCCGGGGCCGCAGAGCGGATGCCGCTGCGGGAAGCTCATGGGACCTTGCAGCGCCGCCGTGCTCGTCGAGGCGCCGACGAGCTCGGCGAGCTCGACGGCCCGGCGCACGCCTTCGGGCGTCCGGAGCCGTCCCACGGCGATGCGGGGATTCTCGGCGTCGAGCAACGCTTGCGCGATCTCGCGCGCCGTCGTCGCATCCACGCCTGCAATTGCCGGCGGTCGATACGCGGGGGCGACGAGATCGCCCGCTTCCTCTTTTTGCAGCTCCATGTCGATGACGACGAGCGTCGGTCCCGTCGGCGGGGTGATGGCCTGCCGGTAAGCTTCCTGCAACGCCTCGAGGCAACCCAAAAGCGTCGTCGGTTGCGCGTCCCACTTGGTGTAACTCCGCACCAAGGCGGCCATGTCGTTCGCCGTATGCGCCTGGATGAAGCCGTCGTCGCGACCCGCGAGCATCAATAGCGGCGTCCCGGAATAGAACGCCTGGTAGATCGCCATCGACGCGTGCTGAATGCCGATCGTGCCGTGCAAGATCGCGCACATCGGCCGGCCTTCGGCCTTGCCGTAGCCGTTCGCCATGTCGACCGATGACTCTTCGTGCAGCGCCGTGATGAACTCCGGCATCGCGTTCGGCGGATCGCCGTAGTTGACGATCGATTCCTGCAAGCCTTCGAAGCTCGAGCCGGGATT
>DATCIQ010000393.1:0-2511 GCA_036507635.1 Gammaproteobacteria bacterium | reverse complement strand
CGGAAGTGCGTGAGGTTGCCGATGCCACGACTCCCACGCCTGAGTCGCCCACGGCTGTCGCAGCTCCGTGGTCGCCTGCGGCGCGTTGGGGCCTCGCCATCGCTGGCGGAGTGGTAGCTGTCCTGGTTGTTGCCGCCTATCTCCATTTTTCGCCGTACGATCCGGACACTGCCGCAGACCCGCAAGCGGCGGTGCTCAGAGATCGACCGACGAGCATCGCGGTATTGCCGTTCGTCAACTTGTCGTCCGACGCGGAGCAAGACTACTTCGTCGACGGATTGTCGGAGGACTTGATGAGCCGCCTGGCTCGGTTCGATGACTTGCTCGTCACCGCGCGCACGTCTTCTTTCGCCTTCAAGGGCCGAACGCAAGACATTGCAACGATCGGCGCGCAACTCGGTGTCGAGCATGTGCTCGAGGGCAGCGTCGACAAGGCCGGTGGCCGCCTTCGGATCAGAGCCTCGCTCATCGAGACCGGCGGCGGAAAGCGCCTGTGGACGGAGAGTTACGAGCGCGAGCTCGACGACGTTTTTGCGGTCTACGACGAGATCTCCTACGCAGTGGCCGGTGCGCTACAAATTACCCTGAATCTCGATGAAAGCGTGCGACCGGAGGGCGGTACGGAGAACGTGGCCGCTTACGAGCACTACTTGTTCGGGCGAAGTCTCCTGAGAACGACGACACCGTCTTATCACGACCCGATGGTCGCCGCGTTCGAGAAGGCCATTGAGCTCGATCCCGATTTCGGGCTGGCGCGTGTTGCGCTCGCCAATGCGTATGGTCAAGCGGCGATGTGGGGCTTCGTTCCCAATGCGGCGGCGCTTCGCGCTAAGGCGATCTCACGGGCCGTTGAGATGGCGCCCGAGCTGCCCCAAACGGACATTCTTCGAGCGCAACAGTATGCGGGGCGGTGGCAACGCGTCGAAGCCGACGAGCATTATCGGCGCGCGCTCGCGCGGTTGCCCAACGACTCCGACGCGCACAGCTCCTACGCGGGCTTCCTGATGGGACAGGGGTACATGAGAGAGGCGTTGCGCTACGGAGAAATAGCCCATCGTCTCGATCCGCTCGCGATGATGAATGTGCACGGGATGGCACTCGCGGCTGAAGCGCTTGGTGATTACGATCAGGCGCGCATCTATTACGAAAGTACGCTGTCGCTTATCGGCAATCGGTTTATCCCGGCGTTCGAGCAGATTTTGAGGCTCGCGGCGGCGGGCGCCTTTGATGAGGCGAGAGCGCTCTATCGAGAAATACGACAGGGCGATTCGGTGAACCCGCGTCCAACGGTTTTCGATACGTGCATGGCGCTGCTCGAGGATCCGGCTTCGGGGCGGGCGGCGCTGCGAGAGTTCTATGCCGATCCGGCCTACACCGACGTTTCGGGCATTACCGGGATTACGCGGTGCGCTGCGCAATTTGGCGATGCAGAGCTGGCCCTCGCGGGGCTGCGCAAGGCCAACGAGGTCAGCCACGCTCTAATGCCGGCGATCTGGGGTCGCTCTTGGCAGACGGTGCGCGCGGATCCCGCCTTCAAGCTTTTCGTCACGGACGTCGGCCTCGTCGCTTACTGGCGCGATGCGGGCTGGCCCGACAAGTGCCGCCCGCTCGGCGACGACGATTTCGAGTGCTTCTGACCCATCGTCGGCACTGAAGACGCTGCCGGGCCGGCGCGCCGAACGTGCGTTCAACCGCACCGCAACCGCAGCCAGGCGCTTGGCTAGGCGGGGCCCCCGCCGCGGTACAAAGTACAGTCTCTGGGAGGAGTTTGTCTGTGGCCGCAGCGGGAGCTCCATAAAACGCTTGATGCTGTAGCTAACACGAGCACTCGCAATCGCGTCCCAGTCGAGCATCGCACACGCAACTTAGCGGTGCCCCGGATTCGCAGACATAGCGAAACGCGTGCTCGCGCGCGAGACGTCTCGGCAGGTTGTCGAGAAGGATTGGCCCTGCAAACGGGGGATACGATGTGGATGTCCGCCGTGGCTCCATTAGGCCGCATCCACCGAGTGACAGGAACGCCAACAACGGAAAGACCAGGCTTGCGAGAGCCAGTCGCTGGATCCGGCTAGGGCTGGATCCTAGGAATCTCGCGTTCATGTTCGTTTTCCTCGTTAGTTTGAGCTTCTATCCGGCGGGGCTCTCGTAGGGCCCTGCTTCGTAGGCAAACTTAGCGAGGGCTACGTGAAAGCACTGTGCCTCGACGTGAAACGGTGTGAATCGTGCAGAAAGTGCACGAGACATTGCGGATTTCAGGGGTAAACGCCTCGTCGGCTATGATGCGTCGCGCATTCTCAGGCGATCGAGAAACCATTGGACATTCAATTCACAACGAACGAAGCCCGCGTCATCGGCTGCCTCATGGAAAAAGCCGTGATCACGCCCGATCAATACCCGCTGTCGTTGAACGCGCTCATGAACGCCTGCAACCAAACATCCAGTCGAGACCCCGTCATGGAGCTCGACCGGGGCACAGTGCAGCGCACGGTCAACGACCTCGTCGCGAAACGC
>DATCIQ010000392.1:0-2630 GCA_036507635.1 Gammaproteobacteria bacterium | reverse complement strand
GCTCCTACATAAGATCCCGCTCGGGCAGGAAGCCCATTCCTACCGAAACGTGCCGCTCACCGTGAGCCCGACATAGCCCGGCGCAAAGGCAGGCGCGACGACCAACTCGGCGCGGTCGACGAGAAGATACGCGCTCGCAATGCCTATTCCCGCGCCTGCGAGCACGTCGGCCCAGTCGTGCTCGTCGGAATCGACGCGCTCCCAGGCGACGAATCCGGCGACCGCGTACGCGGGCCATCCTTGACGGATACCGTAGCGGCGATGGATGAACGCCGCACCTTGAAAAGCCATCGACGCATGACCCGAAGGGAACGCGTCGTCGCCCTCACCGTCGGGCCGGGCTTTGTCGAACGCCTCCTTGAGAATCCACGTGGCCGCCACATTTGCGCCGAACGAGCGGTAAAACTGCCGGCGTCCTTCGCGATCGTCGCGCTTGAGGGTCAACGCGAAGGCAGCCGCCGGCAATGCCACGCGCAAAACGTCGTTTGCGGTCTCGGTATCATCCGAAGCGCGCGTTGTTCCGGCCGTCGCGAGCAGGCAAGCCGCAGCGGCAGCGGCGAGGAATCGCGGCGAGACGCCGCTCCCACAAGAGACGTCGCTCCTACGAAAGGCCGACAACCTGCCCGTGCTCGTTGACATCGATGTGATCCGCTGCGGGCTTCTTGGGCAATCCCGGCATCGTCATGATATCGCCGGAAAGCGCGACCATGAACCCGGCCCCCGCCGACAGGTACGCATCCCGGACCTTGAACACGTGCCCGGTGGGCGCACCGCGCAATTTCGGATCGGTCGAGAAAGAGTACTGCGTCTTCGCGATGCAAACGGGGAAGTGACCGTAGCCGTCTTTTTGGAACTTGTCGATCTTCTTGCGCACGGCCGTGTCGGCAATGACTTCGCTGGCCGCGTAGATCTTTTTCGCGATCTTTTCGAGCTTACGCCACAGCGTATCGGAATCCTCGTACGCGAATTTGAGCGCAGGTGTAGGTCCTTCCACGAGCTCGCCGACGGCTTTCGCGAGGTCGACGGCGCCCGCGCCGCCCTGCGCGAAGTGCGTCGCGACGACGGCTTTGACGCCCTGACCGCCCATGTGCTTGACGACGAGATCGAGCTCGCGCTGCGTATCGCTGCCGAACCGGTTGAGCGCAACGACGACCGGTAAGCCGTAGTGGCTGCGGAGGTTCGATACATGGCGATCGAGATTCGCCGTGCCCTTCATGAGCGCCTCGGTGTCCTCGGAGTTGACATCGGCCAACTCGGCGCCTCCCGAGTACTTGAGCGCGCGCACGGTCGCGACGATGACGGCCGCCGATGGCCGCAACCCCGTGAGACGACACTTGATGTCGAGGAATTTCTCGGCCCCGAGGTCGGCGCCGAAGCCGGCTTCGGTCACGACGTAATCGGCGAGCTTGAGCGCCGTGCGTGTCGCAAGCGCCGAGTTGCAGCCGTGGGCGATGTTGGCGAACGGCCCACCGTGAACGAACGTCGGCGTCCCGCCCAGTGTTTGCACGAGATTCGGCTGAATTGCATCCTTCATGAGCACGGCCATCGAGCCCTGCGCGTTGATGTCGCCCGCATGCACGGGTTTTTGGTCGTGCGTGTAGCCGACGATGATGCGCGCGAAACGCTCACGCATATCCTTAAGCGAGGTCGAGAGGCACAGAATAGCCATGATCTCGGACGCGGCCACGATGTCGTAGCCCGTCTCGCGCGGCTGGCCGTGCGCCGTGCCGCCGAGGCCCACGATGATGTTGCGCAACGATCGGTCGTTCATGTCGACGACGCGGCGCCACGTGATGCGCCGCACGTCCAGCCCGAGCGCATTGCCATGTTGAACGTGATTATCGACGAGCGCGGCGAGCAGATTGTGCGCGGCGCTGACAGCGTGGAAATCGCCCGTGAAGTGGAGGTTGATGTCCTCCATGGGCGCGACTTGCGCGTAGCCTCCTCCGGCGCCGCCGCCCTTGCTGCCGAAACACGGGCCGAGAGACGGCTCGCGCACGCACACCATGGCCTTCTTGCCGATGATGTTGAGCGCGTCTGCCAAACCGATCGTCGTAGTCGTCTTGCCTTCGCCGGCCGGCGTTGGCGTGATCGCCGAGACGAGGATCAGCTTGCCGTCGGGGCGCGACTGCAGCTTCGAGACGAGCTGCGGCGACAGCTTGGCCTTGTAGTGCCCGTACGGCTCGAGATCGGCCGGATCGATGCCGAGCTTGAGTTTGGCGAGATCCGCGATTCTCGTGAGCTTGGTGTTACGCGCAATAGTGATATCGTCGTCCATGGTGCTGTACTTGCCCTAGTAGCGATAGTGGTCGGCCTTGAACGGGCCGTTCACGGCGACGCCCAAGTAATCGGCCTGCGCTTTCGTGAGCTTCGTCAACTTCGCGCCGACTTTTTCGAGGTGCAGAGCGGCCACCTTCTCGTCGAGATGTTTGGGCAGCACGTGGACGCCGATCGGATACTTCTTGTTGTAGAGCTCGATCTGAGCAAGCGTCTGGTTCGTGAAGCTGTTCGACATCACGAAGCTCGGGTGCCCCGTCGCGCAACCCAAGTTCACGAGACGGCCTTGTGCGAGCAGGATGATGCTCTTGCCGTTCTTGAGCGTGATCTTGTCGACCTGCGGCTTGATGTTC
>DATCIQ010000391.1:0-49499 GCA_036507635.1 Gammaproteobacteria bacterium | reverse complement strand
GTGAAGTTGCTCAAGCAATGGAGCTCTGCGTAATCGACGCCGGTCATCAGCCGAAAATGCCGTGCAAATACCAAGAGCGCGTGACGCAATCCTGGTAGACCCACAATCTTTGGCCGCACCTCGTGGTAACGGCGTAATAATCTCTACGAATATCGCCGCCGTCCCACCAACCGCTCTCGATGCGTTCCGGCTCGTTCGTGCGCCACTCATCGGCAACCGTTTCGCGACACGGCTCGAAGCGTCCCCCGGCGAGCGGCACGGGGGAAGGCAAGATCCACAGCGGTCGATTCGGTACTCTCGGCAGTCGCGCAGCGCGGGCGCGGCCGTGCAAGAGCCTTTCCGTGAGCTTGATCCATACCCGCTCGGGACGATGCTCGCTCATCCAGCCGAGGCCATAGACGCCCTCGGCGCCGAAACGCGCGCGCAAGCTCTCGATCAACGCAGCCGGCGAGACCGGCACTTGTCCCGATCTCCCCCCGTCTGCAAAAAGCTCTACGGCTTCAAGCCGCATGGCGACCGGCACGCCGGCATCCAGCCCAAGCGCAATCACCGGCGCAGGTAGGACCAAGCGCTCCAAGCGTGCGATCAACGGATCCGAAAGCCTGCGTACTTCATGAGCAGGCTCGATCAATTGCAACCGGCAGAGCGTCGGCGGCCGCCGTGCATGGTGGAAGACGATGCACAAGTTTTGCACTTGACGCTGACGCTTCCGCAAATCAGCGGCCAGGCTCGTCACGATGCTCTGCAACGCGGCCGCGAGCGCTGCCGTTTGCGTAATCTCGGCGGGGAATTCGATCATCCCGCTCAAGCTCGGCTGAACCACGATCTCGCGTCTGAGATCGGGTTGTCGACCTAAGGCTTGGTCCAATTGGTGAAGATAGGGCGCGCCGATTCTGCGCGCGAAGCCGTCGCGCGGTAAGCGCAAGCAGTCTCCGACGCTCTGCACTCCCATTTCCGTAAGCTTGAGCCGCACGTCATCCGGCCAACGAGTCGCGACCAGCGGCAATGCGCTCAAACGTCCCGCCAATGAGCTCGATTCGAGCACATCCGCTCGTGCCTCGCGCGCGAGCCACAACGCAGCATAGGGCGTCGGGGCCGCGCACATATCGAAACTCAAGCGCCGCCTATCGAGCTCCGCGGCCAGCTTCTTTTTGACGGCAGCGATGCCGCCGAAGAGCTTGAGGCTTCCATGCACCTCGAGAAGCAGGCCGTCCGGCTCTTCCACGCAGACGAGAGAAGTCAGCCCGTACGCGTGCGCCGCGAGCGCCGTGAGAGGATGCTGGTCCGAAGCCGTGGGGCAGACCGCGCAATCCCGTAACGAGACGGCAACCCACAGTTGTTTCGCCCGGCGCGGCGACGAAACGCCCGTCGGAAGAGTCGCCGGCGACTCCCCGCATGACAGAGACAAATACTGGGGAAGCCCTGCCATGACGACTCACAGCTTCAAGTCGACGATCCCGGGCCGCTTGCCGCGGCACTTGACGATTTCTACACGCGCCTTCCCGACGGTCCCTTTGAGCTTCACGCGCAGTGCGGCCGGAGAGCTTTGCTGCAAAGCCTCCACGGGACGAAAAAGCACCGCCCAGCAGTCGTGCTCCTCGGCAGCCAATTGCAAGCGGCGCAAAACCGTATCGCTCGCATCTTTAAGCCACGCCAATACCGCGATGCTCGATCCGGAGCGCAAAACCTGCTCCACGGCCCAAAGAGCATCTTTCTTGGTACTCGTCGGATGCACCATGAGCACGCGATCCAAATCGATCCCATGACGGAGCAATGCGGGCGCATAGGGAACGAACGGAGGCGCCACCCATACGATCCAACGTTTTGCGCGGGAATTCCGGCAGAGCAGAGCCAGTGCCGGCATCAACAAGCTGAGCTCGCCTATGCCGTAACGGTCGAGAAAAATTTCGATAATGGCCCTGCGCGGCCAGCCGCCGCCCGGCAGATACCGATCGAGATCGACAAACCCCGTCGGTAGGGCTTCCGCCGCGTTACGTCCCCGTCCCCACCAAACATGTGGGTACGCAACGAGATCTTCCAAGCTCACAAAGTTTCACCACAAGTCAAACATCACACCGCATTGCGCACGACGCCTACGACAACCCCTTCGATGACGATCTGTTGCTTTCTCAAATCCACCTCGAGCGGCACGAAATCCGGGTTTTCCGGCAACAACCACACCCGCTGCCCTTCTTGCCGGTAACGTTTGACCGTGACCTCGTTCTCCAAACGCACCACGACGATTTGCCGGTTGCGAACTTCCGGGGTGCGATGCACCGCCACCAAGTCGCCGTCCAAAATGCCCGCGTCGCGCATGCTCATGCCATGTACGCGCAGCAAAAAATGCGGCGGCTTGGCAAATAGATCCGGGTCGATTTGATAACGGGCTTCGATATGCTCCTCGGCCAAAATGGGCGCACCCGCAGCGACGCGTCCGACGAGCGCCAAGCCGATTTGCTCGCGCAAAGAGTCTTTGAGACGAATGCCGCGCGAAGTCCCCGGAATGAGCTCGATGGCCCCTTTGCGCTCGAGCGCTCGAAGGTGCTCTTCGGCCGCGTTGACCGATTTGAATTTAAGAGCCTTCGCGATTTCAGCGCGCGTGGGAGGCATCCCGGTTTCTTTTATAACCTTTTGAATTAGAAACAAAATTTGCTTCTGTCTCGGCGTCAGCTCACGCATTTTCGTACCTGTATAAAACGACAGTCTGATGTTATATACAGATAGCGGGCACAGGTCAAGACGAACACGCGGTCGGGCCGGCGAGTCGTGCAACATTTTTTGCTACGAGCATCGCGTCGTGCATGCACGTCTATTTGTCTCAAATCGGCGACGTAACGTCGTGATCATCCGGAATAAATTGCAGAGTCGTGCGCTTTAGGAAATAATGCTCCCTGTTTGTGACTCAAGTCAGGGGTATCTCAATGACTAAAAAACTAGCGGCACTCGTATGCGGTATTGCTCTGGTCGCCGGTTGCGCAACCGTCACTACCGAGCAACTCGATGCTGTGCGCGCGACGGCTGAAGCTGCCCAAAATGCAGCCAACGAAGCCCAGCGCGTTGCAAACGAGGCACGGCAGGCCGCGTCCGGAGCTCAAAGCACAGCGAACCAAGCGCTGAGCGCGGCTCAAGACGCTCAAGCATGCTGCGACGCCACCAATCAGCGCCTCGATCGTATGTTCGAGCAACAGCAGCAGAAGTAAGAAGCACGAAAGTAAGCTTTGCGAAGAATTTCTCTCTGAGCGCGGCGCCAGGTGCCCGGCACCTCGAAGCGCTTAACCAGGACTAACGAGCCGCCAACCGCCTTGGCGGCTCTTTCTTTTTCAGTTGAGCAGCGGCGATTGCGCTGCAGGCGCGGCGGGCATTTCCTCGGTGTCGGCCGTAGCCGCGATGATCGAGACGAAGTGCGGAATACCGCGTGCATCGCGCATGACGACCTCGGCCGAATCCCACGCGACTTCCGCCGCGCGCTCTTCGGTTGCCGCCACGAACAGCCGCGTGAGCTCGGTCCCCGACGAGCGCTCGGTACCGCCTTCCTCGCCGAGCAGCGGCAGATGGGCCTCGAGATACAGCCCCTCCTCGCCCCAGCCGAGCTTGTACGGCTGATTCACGATGTAAACAGGCGTGCCGGGCTCCACCATCTCGAATAGCGCTTCGATATCTTCGGGGAACATGCGGATGCATCCGTGCGTCACGCGCATGCCGACGCCGGACGGCTTGTTGGTGCCGTGAATGAGATAGCCCGGCCGATCGAGTCGCAGCGCATGCGCCCCGAGCGGATTCTCCGGACCCGGAGGCACGACGGCGGGCAGAGGTTCGTTGCGCGCCGCATGCTCGTCGCGAATCGATTGCGGCGGATACCACGCGGGGTTCCTGGCCTTGCCGATGACGGTGGTGCGACCGAGCGGCGTGCCCCAGTCCATGCGCCCGATACTGATGGGATGCGTGATGACGCGCCGACCGTCGCCGTCGGGGAAGTAATAGAGCCTGAGCTCCGGCAGATTGACGACGACTCCCTGGCGCGGCGCCCGCGGCAGCACGTACTGAGTCGGCAACACGATGGGCGTGCCGGCGCCCGGCAGCCAGGCGTCGACGCCGGGATTGGCGCGGCGCAGCGCCTCGAAGCCGACGTTATAAGTGCGGGCCAAGGAGACGAAAGTGTCCTCGTAGCGTGCCTCGATAACCTGCGGCTCGCCGATGACGTCCTGTCCCTCCTTGAGCTCGAATTCGGCCGCCAAGGCGATTTCGGCGCCTAGCGTTAGAGCCGCGAGAAACGCGATACGCGTGTTCATATGCGCATTATACCCGCGACCGCGCGCGGGCATGAGCGCTGCTTCGCATTTCTCCTGTGGGAGCGAGCTTTGCTCGCGATCTTCGGGCGACGGCGCGATGAAAGAGTCGCGAGCGAAGCTCGCTCCCACAAGCCGGGATTGCGAGCAAAGCTCGCTCCCACCCCTAATAGCGGATCAGGCTTGCGCCCCATGTAAATCCCCCTCCGAAAGCTTCGAGCAACAGCAAGTCACCGCGCTTGATGCGGCCGTCCCGGATCGCAGTGTCGAGCGCCATCGGCACCGACGCCGCCGACGTATTGCCGTGCTCCTGCACGGTCAGCACGACGCGCTCCATCGGCATCTGCAGGCGCCTCGCCGTGGCCTGAATGATGCGAATGTTCGCCTGATGCGGGATGAGCCAATCGATCTCGCCTTTCTCGAGCTTGTTTGCGGCGATGACTTCGTCGACCATGTTTTCGAGCGTCTTGACGGCCACGCGAAAGACCTCGTTACCCTTCATACGCAGCGTGCCGCCTTCCTGGTCCTTAGGGCGCGCAGAAACCCCGCTCGAGGCGTAGAGAAGGTCGCGGTAACGGCCGTCGGCGCCCAAGGTCGAATAGATGATTCCGGGCTCGTTCGATCGCTCGATGACGACCGCGCCGGCGCCGTCGCCGAACAGCACGCAGGTTTCGCGATCCGTCCAATCGATGATTCTCGACATCGTTTCGGCGCCGATGACGAGCGCTCGGCGCGTCGGCCCGCAGCGTATGAATTGATCCGCAACCGCGAGCGCATACAGAAAACCGCTGCACGCGGCTTCGAGACTGAAAGCCGGCACGGCGGCGATGCCGAGTTGCTCCTGCACGAGACAGCCGACGTTCGGAAAAATGAGATCCGGGGTCGTCGTCCCGACGATGACCAAGTCGATATCTTCGGGGCGTAAGCCCGCGTCATCGATCGCGACGCGCGCGGCCCGACAAGCAAGGTGACTGGTCGCTTCGCCTTCGCTCGCGATATGGCGGCGCTCGATCCCTGTGCGGCTGCGGATCCACTCGTCGGACGTGTCGACCATTTTCTCGAGGTCGAAATTGGTCAAGACACGCTCGGGAAGATATTTCCCCGTGCCGGCTATGCGCGAATACATTCTAGAGACTGCTTCTCGATGAGCTTGCCGATCTGCACGGGCGCGCCCTTGCGCGCTTCGACGATCGCGGTCTTGACCGCGGTCTCGAATGCGACTTGATCGGCGCTGCCGTGACTCTTGAGCACTATGCCGTTCAGCCCGACCAGCGTGGCGCCGTTGTAGCGGCGCGAATCCAGTCGCGCGCGCAGCGCGTGCAGCGCCGAGCTCGCGGCCAATCCTTGCAGCTTGCGTAAGCTGTTACGCTGAAATTCCTCCTTGAGAAACGAGCTCAAGAGCCCGGCCAGCCCCTCCATCGTCTTGATTGCGACGTTGCCGACGAGCCCGTCGCTGACGACCACGTCGACATCGGCGTAAAAAATGCCGTCGCCCTCGACGAATCCGATGTAGTTGAGGCCGCTGCGGGCGAGCAAGGCGCCGGCCTCGCGAATCACCTCGTTGCCCTTGATGTCTTCCTGGCCGATATTGAGAAGACCGACGCGCGGCCGCTCGACGTCGAGCATGTCGCCCGCAATGACGGAACCCATGAATGCAAACTGCAGTAGATGCTCGGCCGTGCAACCGACGTTGGCCCCGATATCGAGCATATAGGTGGGCCCGCGCAAGGCAGGCACGGCCGAGATGATCGCGGGACGGTCGATCCCCGGCAGAGTCTTGAGCACGTATCTCGCCGTCGCCATGAGCGCGCCCGTATTGCCCGAGCTTACGCAGGCGTCGGCTTCGCCGGACTTGACGAGCTCGAGCGCCACGCGCATCGACGAATCCTTCTTGTGGCGCAGCGCTTCCGCCGGCGGCTCGTCCATGGCGACGACCTCCGACGCCGGCTGGAATTTGAGGCGCGTGCCGTAGTTGCCTTTCGCTTGGGCCTGCGCGCGCGCGAGCACTTCCGGCAAGCCGACGAGCACGAGATTGACCGTGTCGTCGCGTTCCAGAGTCGCGAGGGCGGCAGCCACGACGACGGTTGCGCCCAAGTCGCCGCCCATGGCGTCCAAGGCGATCGTGACCTTAGCGCTCATCGGCAAGCAGCGCAGTCAAGCGTAAACGAGGCTCAAGGACCCGCTCCCCGTCATTACCGGCAGGGTCGTGGCTATTCTTCTTCAGTTTCTTGGGGTACTTCGAGGACGCGTCGGCCGCGATAGTATCCGTCCGCCGTCAGGTGGTGGCGCTGGTGAGTTTCGCCGCTCTCCGTATCGACCGCCAGAGTCGGGAGCTTGAGCGCGTCGTGGGAGCGCCGCATACCGCGTCTAGACGGGGTCTTACGACTTTTCTGCACTGCCATGATGGTCTCCTAGTGACCGGTGCGAGGCACGCTGTCGAGGGCTTCGCCCGCGGCCTCGGTATTCAGACTTTCGAGATGACGGGCCAGGTCGCCACACTGCTCCGATCGAGCATGTCGAGGCACGAGAGGCAGCGAGACGATCAGCTCTTCTTCGATCAATTGCGCCGGCAACAAGCGACCGTCTTCCAGGACGAACGGCTCACAGCCCTTAGGCATCAGCTTCTCCACCGCTTCGTCCTCCAACAACCCCACCTCGACGCACGCCTTCACACGGTGCGTCAGAGATTCCAGGCAGCGCTGACAAGTGAGTTGCAGCGTCGCGTCGCATTCGATCCGTACGATCAGCCAGCCGCCGCCGCGTTGTCGGAAGCGCAGGCTGGCGCTTACACTTCCGCTGTCGGCGTGCAGGATGTCGTTGAGCCGGGTAAGCCGTTTGAGCTCGATTTCCCCGTTCAAAACGGCCCCGCGGGCGGCGAGTCTGGTGAGATCAGGCAAACTGTACCACGTGTGCAGCGACCCGGACATAACCCAACTATGATATGTAGCCCGGTTTCTAGTGTCAAAACCGCAAGTTACGTGAGCTTGAGTCCTGCCGCCCCATGACCCGACTCATCCTGGCGTCGACGTCCCGGTATCGCCGCGACTTGCTCGCGCGGCTCAAGGTGGAGTTCTCGACAGTCGCACCAGAGCTCGATGAGCGCGCTCTGCCTGACGAGCCGCCACTCGCGCTCGCCGCGCGCCTGGCGCTCGCCAAAGCCAAGAGCGTCTCCGCGCCGGAAGCGCTCGTGATCGGCTCCGACCAAGTGGCCTCGCTGCACGGCCGGGTGCTGAGCAAGCCCGGCAGCCATGCGGCCGCGCTTGCCGAGCTCTCTGCGTGCCAAGGACAGAGCGTGGATTTTCATACGGCCGCGGCCATCGTCGACGCCGCGGGTGGACGCGTGTGGCAGACGGTGGACCATACGCGCGTGCGTTTCGCGTCCCTCGCGGAAACCGTGCTCGACGCGTATCTGCACGCGGAGCGACCTTACGACTGTGCCGGCGGATTCAAAGCGGAGGGACTCGGCATCGGATTGTTCACCGAGATCGAGTCGCGCGATCCCACGGCGCTCATCGGCCTGCCTTTGATCTGGGTCGCGGCGACGCTGCGCGCCGCCGGCCTCGAGCCGCTGGCCGGGCGGACCGATCGTCGCTGAGCTCATCGAGCACGCGCTTGAGCTCATCCGGCAACGGCACGCTGACGGAGAACTCCTCGCCCGTGTCGGGCCACTCGAACGACACCGAGTGCGCGTGCAGGAACATGCGCCGCAAACCGAGGCGCTCTAGGCGCGCATTGAACTGTCGATCGCCGTACCGGTCATCGCCGGCGACGGGATGACCCGCGTGTGCCGCGTGCACACGGATCTGATGCGTGCGTCCTGTGCCGATCGCGATATCGACGAAGGAAGCCGAATCGCCGATGCGTTCGATGAGCCGAAACTCGCTCGTCGCGAGCTTGCCGCTGCGATCGACTTTGACGCGAGCCTCGCCCTCGCGCCGCGTAGTGACGAGCGGCTCTGCGATGCGGGTCACTCCCTCCGGCCAACGGCCTTTGAGCAGTGCGAAGTAATGCTTGTCGACCTGCCCCTCCCGCAGCAACGCGTGCAGGGTCCGAAGCGCGCTCCGCCGCTTGGCGACGAGCAAGCATCCGGAGGTCGCCCGGTCGAGGCGATGCACCAGCTCGAGCGTCTTCGGCTCAGGCCTCAAACTACGCAACGCTTCGATGCACCCGAGCGCAACGCGGCTGCCGCCGTGCACGGCCAAGCCCGCAGGCTTATCCAGCACGAGCAAGCGCGCATCTTCGTAGACGATCCGCCGCTCGAGCCAATCCAATCCACCTGCCGGCGGTTTCGGCGCACCGCCCTCGCGGTAGCGGACCGGGGGCAGCCGGATCCGGTCGCCGTGCTTGACGCGATAGCTCGGCGCCGACCGGCCGGAATTGACGCGTACTTGACCGGAACGGATGAGACGATATACGTGGCTGCGGGGGACTCCCTTGAGGGCGGTCAACAAGAAGTTGTCGAGTCTCTGCCCGGCGGCATCCGCGCCGACCTCTTTGTGGGAGACGGCAGGGCGCGAAGTTCGGGCCGATACTTTCAAGGATTGGACAAATTGAGCGGCAACGGCGCTATGTTATAGTAGGTTCTTGGGATCACGCCGGGAAACCGGCAACGATCCGGCGAGTTTTAGGTAACGCTCCACGTCGAGCGACCAAATGTGACGAAGGGTTTTTGGTCGGCGACCCGATACCGGGAGACCGCGAAACAAGTAAGGCGATCGCTCTCTGCCGCGCATGGTGCCTACCCGCAACGGGCCGCGCCGGATCGAGCAGTTTAGACCTCACGCGAGAACCATGATACAGCTCCTCCATATGATCACTATCTGCTGTGGCCGCTCGCACGTCGCGGATGCCAGTCCCGAGCTCGGGCCCGCTCCTGAAGGGCTGAGGATTTATGAAACGCATGCTAGTGAATGCAACTCAACGCGAAGAGTTGCGCGTGGCCATGGTAGATGGCCAGAAACTTTACGATCTTGACATCGAGGTTCCGTCCAGAGAGCAGCGCAAAGCCAATATCTACAAGGGACGCATCACCCGGATAGAACCGAGCCTCGAGGCGGCGTTCGTCGATTACGGCGTCCAGCGCCACGGCTTCCTACCGCTCAAAGAAATCTCCGGCGAGTACTTCCTGCGTGAGCCCTTGCCCGGCGAGCGCGTCCAGATCAAGGACGTGCTCAAGGAAGGCCAGGAGATCGTCGTCCAAGTAGACAAGGAGGAGCGCGGCAACAAAGGGGCGGCGCTCACGACGTACATGAGCCTCGCGGGACGATTCATCGTCCTCATGCCCAACAATCCGCGGGCCGGCGGCGTGTCCCGCCGTATCACGGGCGAGGACCGGGACATCGTGCGGGATTCCCTCGAGCAACTGGCGCCGCCCGAGCACATGGGTTGCATCGTGCGCACAGCGGGCGTCGGGCGCAGCACGGAGGAGCTCCGCTGGGATTTGGATTACCTCCTCAAGGTCTGGGAGGCCATCAAAGCGGTCGTCGTCACGCGCCCCGCACCGTTCCTGATCTACCAGGAAGGCAACGCCATCGTCCGGGCGCTGCGCGACAACTTCTCGAACGACATCGGCGAGGTCCTCATCGACAATCACGACGTCTACCGGGATGCCGCTGAATTCATGGAGCGCGTGCTGCCGCAGAGCCTGCGCAAGCTCAAGCTCTATGAGGATCCCACGGTACCGCTGTTCACGCGGTTTCAGATCGAGAGCCAGATCGAGTCCGCGTTCGCGCACAGCGTCTCGCTGCCTTCCGGCGGCAGCATCGTCATCGACCACACCGAAGCGTTGACGGCAATCGACATCAACTCCGCGCGATCGACGAAAGGCGAGGACATCGAGGAAACCGCACTCAACACGAATCTCGAAGCGGCCGACGAAATTGCCCGCCAGTTACGTATTCGCGACCTCGGAGGGCTCATCGTCATCGACTTCATCGACATGGGGCCGCATCGCAATCAGCGCGATGTCGAGAATCGTTTGCGGGAAGCCGTTCGACAGGATCGCGCACGCATTCAGATCGGCAAGATCTCGCGTTTCGGTCTGTTGGAGCTTTCGAGACAACGGTTGCGACCCTCGCTCGAAGAATCGACGCAGCTGACCTGCCCACGGTGCAGCGGCAACGGCGTCGTGCGCAGCGTCGAGTCGCTCGCGCTGGCGGTGTTGCGCGTGGTCGGCGAGGAGGCCCGCAAGGAACGCACCGCCAAAGTCATCGCGCAGCTGCCGATCGACGTCGCCAACTACGTACTCAACGAGAAGCGGGACTCCATTCAAGCCATTCAGGAAAACAACCGCGTCACCATAGTGCTCGTCGGTGACCGCTCGCTCGAAACGCCGAACTACATCATCCGGCGCGTTCGCGACGACGAGACGCAAAACCCCGAGAATATCGTCTCGAGCTACAAGGTCGCGGAGCCGAAAGAGGACCCGACGCTCGTATTCCAAGCGACGCGCCCGCCGGTCAAAGTCGAGCAACCCGCAGTCTCGGGAGTGCTGCCGGCGACGCCTGCGCCGGAGCCGGCCGAGCGGCCCGCGCCGGCTCCCGCCCCGCAAGCTCCGCGCATCTCGATTTGGCAGCACCTTTTCGGCTGGCTTGGGCGCGCACGCGACGATGACGCAGACGACGAGGACTCGCGCCGCGAGCGCTCGCGAGCGCGGCACGGCGGGCACCGCGATCGCGATCGCGACCGCGACCGGGACCGTGATCGGGACCGCGATCGTGACCGGAACCGGCGTCCGGGGCACGGCGATCGACACGGCCGTGGCGCGAGCCGCAAAGAGCACGGGCGGCAGGAGGCGAGCTCCGGCGGCGCGCGACCCGAACGCAGCGGCGGCGCCCCGGCCAACGAAGGCGGCGGACGCAGCCGGCGGTCACGCAATCGGCGCGGCTCCGGTGCGCACAGCCCCCAGCCTCAAGAAGGCGGCAAGCAGACGGCACAGCAGCGGCCCCAACGGCAACGCCATCGCAACGATCGCGATCGCGATCGGGATCGCGATGGCGATCGAAACCGCGAACGGGATCGTGACCACGATGCCATGGAGTCGCAGACGCCGCCCGAGAGCGCAGGCAATGGGCGGGAACGGCTTCCGCCCGCGCCGGGCGCCGCGGATTTACGTGCGCCCGCGGACATCCCGGCGCGCGAGCCGAGCCCGCGACCTTCCGAGCCGCCGGCCGCCGCGTCGGACTTCCGTAGCGAGCCGCCGGCTGCCGTCAGTGCCGGCCGCGAGGAGCGTCCGCTGCCGCCGCCGGTTCTGCCGCCAGACTGAGCGGCCTCGGCGGTCTACGAGCCTGCCCGGGTACCGATCGTGCGCACGTGCTCGAGGAGGCCGACGGATGCTTCTTCGACGAGATCGAGCACGTACTCGAAGCCCTTGCCGCCGCCATAGTAAGGATCGGGCACGTCCGCGCGCCCGAGGTGTGGTGCGAACTCGAGCAGCAAGCGGACACGGCTCCGGTACTCGGCGGGGCAGAGGTCGAGCAGCAACGCACGATTGAGCTCGTCCATCGCGAGCACGAGATCGAAGCGCTCGAAATCCTCGACGATGACGCGCCTGGCGCTATGAGTCAGGTTGATGCCGCGCCTCTCGGCAGCACTGCGGGCACGGGGGTCCGGAGACTCGCCGACATGATAAGCATGCGTTCCGGCCGAGTCGATCTCGATGGCGAAATCGGGCAGCGCCCTCGTCACGACTTTCCTGAAGACGCCTGCCGCAGTGGGCGATCGGCAGATGTTGCCCATGCACACGAACAAAACGCCGAAGGGCCGCGGCTCGGGCGGGGGCGGCACTTCTGCCGGCCGGCCGCGGGATCGCCTGAGCCTATCGATGAGCGTCTTCACCGCCGTGCGACCACGCGCCGCACCGCGGCGAGATCCGCTTCCGTATCGACTCCGCGCAGCGGGATCTCGATGGCGTCCGCGAGCACGATCCGCTGCCCGAGCCAAAGAGCGCGCAGTTGCTCCAACCGTTCGATTTGCTCGAGCTCGCACGGCGGCGACGCGGCGAGCTTCTTGAGGCTTCCGGCACGGTAAGCATAGAGGCCGATATGCCGTTTGGCGCCGGGCGGCAGTCCGCCGTCGCGCGGCGACGGAATCGGTGCCCGGCTGAAATAGAGTGCGAAGCCCAGAGAGTCAACCACGACTTTGACGACGTTGGGGTCGGCGAGCTCGCGCGCGTCGCGCACGTCCGTCATGAGCGTCGCAAGATCCGCCGTGGGGTGCCGGTCGAGCAGCAGAGCAGCCTGGTCGATCAACTTGGGAGGCATGAGCGGCTCATCGCCCTGCACGTTGACGATGATGTCACGCTCGTCCCACGCTGAGCGCGCCGCGACCTCGGCGATACGATCCGTGCCGCTCGCATGCCCGTTGGCAGTGAGCTCGACGCGCGCGCCCGCGCCGCGGCATGCGGCTGCGACGCGCTCGTCGTCCGTCGCGACCATGACTTCGGCGGCCGCGCTACGGCGCGCCGCGTCGTACGTCCAGAGCACCATCGGCTTGCCGCCGATATCCGCAAGGGCTTTGCCGGGTAACCGTGCCGACTCGTACCGAGCCGGTATGACGACGTTGAAGCGCGGCGTCATGCGGCAGCGGGCTCCAACTGTCGAGCGAGCAAGCGCAACAACCGCTCCGTATCGGGCGCAGCCATTCGCATGCTCGCGACCACGCACCAGACGTCGTCATGCGCAAAGGCGCGGCATTTCACTTCGTCTTTCTCGGTAATCATGACCATGCCGGGCTCCGTGAATTGCAGGTCGGCAGCGCTCATGGCCGCGTGATCGGGCAAAGGATGCGGCTCGACGACCATCCCGTGCTCCTCGAGCATTTCGAAAAAGCGCCCGGGATGCCCGATACCCGCAACAGCATGCACGTGCCGTCCCTTGAAATCCTCCACTGACTTCGTGATTCCCGTCGTAGTTTGACGCACCTCCGTCGCCACCGTTTCGGCGCGGAATACGCCGGCGTGTCCCCACTCGCCACCATTGACGATGATCGCGTCGACTTCGCGCAGACGCTCTGCCGGCTCGCGCAAGGGCCCCGCCGGCAGGCAGAAGCCGTTACCGAGCCCGCGCACCCCATCGACGACCGCGATCTCGACGGCACGAGCCAGTCGATAGTGTTGCAAGCCGTCGTCCGACACTACGACATCCACGGCGTGGCGGTTGAGCAGCAGCCGAACTGCGGCGACACGATCAGGACCTGCTACGACGGGGCAGCCGGTCCGCCGCGCCAGCAACACCGACTCATCGCCGACGACGGTCGCATCGTCGTCAGGCTTAACGGGCTGCGGCCACTGCACCGCGCTGCCGCCGTGGCCGCGGCATACGATGCCGGGCCGGTAGCCGCGCTCGCGCAGACGCTCCGCGAGCCACACGACGCACGGCGTCTTGCCCGTGCCCCCGACCGTAACGTTACCGACGACGATGACGGGCCGCTCGAGCTCCACGCTTTGCAGGACGCCGTGTCGATATAACGACCGGCGCATCAGCACGGCGGCCCGGTAGAGCAAACCGAACGGCCAAAGCAGCCACTGCAAGGGGTGGCCTCGATACCAGATCGAATCGAACAGCCGGGACAGCACTTTGGTCACGTGTGCGACGACTACTCGGCGAACTGCATGCGGTACAGCGTAGAGTAGTAACCGTCCTGCCTCAACAACTCCTCGTGCGTACCCGTCTCGACGATCCGCCCGTCCTTGATGGCCACGATCCGATCGGCGTTCACGACGGTCGACAAGCGATGCGCAATGACGAGCGTCGTACGGCCGGTCATGAGTCGCCCGAGCGCATCCTTGATCACGCGCTCCGACTCCGTGTCGAGCGCCGAGGTTGCTTCGTCGAGAATCAAGACCGGTGCGTCCTTCAAGAGAGCGCGCGCGATGGCGACACGCTGACGCTGTCCGCCGGACAGCAACAGTCCGCGCTCGCCGACGCGCGTGTCGAGTCCCTGCACGAGCTCACGCGCGAACTCGGTGACGTGCGCCGTTTCGGCCGCCCGCTCGACTTCCGCCCGCGAGTAGCGCTTGAGCGCCCCGTACGCGATATTGCCCGCAATGGTGTCATCGAAGAGAACCACGTCCTGGCTCACGAAGCTCAACTGCCGCCGCAGGTCCTTGAGCTTCAGCGTGCGAATGTCCACGCCGTCGAGCAGAATTTCGCCCTCGAAGCCGTCGTAGATGCGCGGCAACAAAGCGACCAGCGTGGACTTGCCGCTGCCGGAGCGGCCGACCAGCGCGATCGTGCTGCCTGCCGGGGCGGAGAGAGTAACGTCAATAAGCGCGGGCGTCCGGCTTTCCGCGTAGCTGAACGATACGCCGCGATATTCGACGTGACCCGCGGCGCGCTCCATTGTCGCCGTTCCCTCGTCCGCCTCGCGAGGCTCGTCGAGCGTCGCAAAAACGTTGTCGGCGGCCGCGACGCCGCGTTGCAGGACGACGTTGATGTTTATCAACCGCTTGATCGGGGGCAACATCTGTCCCATCGCCGTGATGAAGGCGATGAATACGGGCGCCGTGAGCTCCTCGAGCATGGAGTCGGCAAACACGATGAGCACGATCGCGGCAATACCGAGCGCGACGACGTACTGCGTCAGCGAGTCGCCCAAGGCGCGAGTCGCGACGAGACGTTGAATGAAGCGAAAGTTTCGCGCGTTGATTTCGTCGAATTGGGTCTGCTCGTGCGGCTGACCCTCGAAAATCTTGACGATGCGGTGCCCTTGCAGAGACTGTTCGAGAACGCGCGTAGCGTCGCTCATGGAGCTCTGAATACGCACGCTGTAACGCCGAAACGCCCTGCTCATGGACCCCACGAGCAAGCCGATGATGGGCCCAACGACGCAGACGATCAAAGTCAAGGTGCCGCTGTAGTGAATCATCACGCCGAGGAGGACGATGATGTGCAAGCTGTCGCGTACCAGAGTGACGATCGCATTCGAGATCGCCTCGGCGACCTGCTCCGTGTTGTAGGTCAGCCTGGAGATCAAATCCCCGGTCGAGCTTCGATCGTAAAACTTGGCCGGCAGGGCAAGGTAATGACCGAACAGCTCACTGCGTAAGTCTCTGATCACGGATCGTCCGACCCAGCTCAAGCCATACACGAGCAGAAAATCCGTGGCGCCCCGCAACGCAAACACGACTGCAATGAGAATCGGAATCCGATACGGGTCTTGCGTCGTGGGTGTTGGGCTCGTCAGTTGTTCCGTGATCCATTCGAGGAAGAACGGCACGGTGCCCGTGAGCGCGGCGTGTAGCGCGGTCGCAAGTACGCAGGGGACCAGGATCCAGCGGTATGGTCGCACGTAAGCGAGCAATCGCCGGTAGACCCGGATGACTCCGGTGGTCAGTCGCGGGCTCATGCTCTCAAGCGTCCGGCGTCGTAACCGTGGCGATGGCGATGTTCTCAAATCCGAGCTCGCCGGCCACGCTCATCGCCGTTACCAATGCCTGATGAACCGACTGCGCATCGGCTCGAATGACGACCGGCATGTCGCGTTTATCCCCGATGAGCTGCTCGATCGCTCTGCGCAACGTGCGCCGCTCGTTGTTGACGAGCGGGCGACCGTTCACGACGAAATCGCCTGCCTGCGAAATCGCGATCTCGAGAGTTTCGACTCGCGGCGTCGGCGCCGCTTGCTCGGTTGCTTCGGGCAGCTTGATGTTGATCTCCGCTTCACGAACGAAGGTCGTGGAGACCATGAAGAAGATGACCAGCAGCAACACGACGTCGATCAGTGACGTCAGATTGATCTCAGGCTCGTCTCTTGCGGGGCGCTGCAGCTTCATGCTCTGCGGATCGAAGCTCTGTCGAAGCCTGGCTGTAGGACAGCATGGTTTCGAGGAACTTCATAGTTTCCTTCTCCATCTCCACCACGAGCCCGTCGACGCGGCCGCGCAAATAGCGGTGGCCGATCAGCGCCGGGATCGCGACCATCAAGCCTGCCGCCGTGGTGATGAGCGCTTCGCCGATGCCGCCCGCGAGCGCCGTGGGGTTGCCGATGCCGCCGGCCGTGAGGGCGGAGAACATTCTGATCATGCCGAGCACGGTACCGAGCAGGCCGAGCAGCGGCGACACAGCGGCGATCGTGCCGAGCGTGCCCAAGTAGTGCTCGAGCTCGTGCACGGCGTGCCGGCCCGCGTCCTCGACTTTCTCCTTGACGATTTCGCGCGGCGCGTGACGGTTGGCGAGCCCCGTGGCGAGGATCTGCCCGAGCGGCGAGCTTTGATGGAGCCTCTGCAGGTGCTGCGCGTCGAGCTCATCGTGGCTCAGCCAGCCGTGTACTTGCGCCGTCAGGTTCTTCGGCAGCACACGATCGCGCTGCAACGTCCAGACGCGCTCGAGAACGATCGCCGCCGCGATGATCGAGCATAGGATGATCGGCACCATGACTGGCCCGCCGGCTTGCACGATCTCGAGCATGCGCTACCCGTCACTCCGAAGCCCGGGCCGAACTATAGCGCGGTAGTGCCTGATTCACCAGGCAATGGACCGGATTCTGCGTGCCAGTACCGCTTTCTGACCAGGCGCTCTGCGGTCACTTGCGTCCCCTCCGCGCCAATATCGATTACGACCGCACCGACCTCGCCGGTCACGAGAACGGCCGCGCCGGCACGCTCCCAACGCTGCCTGACTTCGGCGCGCGGAAACCCCCAGCGATTGTCATGCGCCGCGGACACGACCGCGGCGCGCGGGCGCACCGCCGCGACGAACGCGGGTGACGACGACGTCGCGCTGCCGTGATGCGGAACGATCACGACATCGGCCTCGACGGCGTCGTTACCTGCGAGCAACTGCTCGCCGCGCGCTTCGATGTCGCCCGCAATGAGGACCGATCCGCCACGAGCGACCACCTTGAGCACGCAGGAGCTCTCGTTGCCGCGGTCGCCGAGCTCGGCGGGCGGATGCAGAATCTCGAACGCGACCTCGTCCCAGGTCCACCGCTGCCCCATCGTGCAGACCTCGCCGTCAAGCACACCGACATCGGGACCCTTCAGCACGCGACTTTCCGGATGGGCTTCGAGCACGGAGAGAGCGCCGCCGGCGTGGTCGGCATCGGCATGACTGACGAGCAACAAATCGAGGCGTGTCACTCCGCGGCGCGCGAGGGCAGGCACCACGATCTCTTCGCCGGCGTCGAACCCCGAGCGTGCCACGGGCCCCGCGTCATAAAGCAGATTGTGCTCATGCGTTACGATGAGCGCGGCCAATCCGTGCCCGACGTCAAAAATCAGCACTTGGGCCGCCCCCGGGGGCGGCCGCGGGGCTTGCGCCGCGAGCACGGGCAGCAACGCGAGCCACAACAGGCGGCGCCCCGGCAGCGGATGCGAAGGGATGGCGAGCACTGCGGCACCTGCGGCCAAAACCGTGCGCGCGACGTCGGACGGGACCAACGAGATTGTCGACCACGGCCATGCAGAGGCTCTGTGCAACGCGTGCCAGGCCCAGTCGGCGAGTATCGCGGTGAGCCGCACGATATTGAAGTCCCCGACATCGAGCGCAACGATCACGCCGCCGATGAGACTGAGCGGAATCATGACGAAACTGAAAAACGGAATCGCGACGCAGTTTACGAAAGGTGCGGACAGCGAAAGCACGCCGAAGAATAGAGCGACGTATGGCGCGAGACCGAGCGTGATGCCCCATTGCAGTCGCGCCGCCACGCGCAGGTGGCCGAGCACTTTGCCCCCGGCCGATACGGGATCCCTCAGCGATTGACGGCTCGCGAGCAAGAGCAGCAGGCCGACGGCGACGAACGACAACCAGAACGATACGGCCAACGTCGCAAGGGGATCGACGGCGAGCACGATGAGCAAGGCCGCTGCGATGCCGTTGAATGAGCCCGTGAGCCTGCGGCTCGCCACGATCGCTAGCGCGACGAGCACCATGACCAGCGCGCGCTGCGTCGGCACGGCGAAGCCCGCGAGCGCTGCGTACAGGAACGCCGCGCCGGCGCCCGTCGAGGCTCCGGCTCCCGCCGCGTATCGCGCAACGACGGGGAGGCGCAGGCAGACGCCGCGCACCAATCCATAACAGAGCGCCGCGATGAGCGCGACGTGCAATCCGGAGATCGACACGAGATGGCTCGTGCCGGTGCGCCTCAAGTCGGTCCAGTGCTCGTCGGTAAACGCGTAACGTTCGCCGAGCGTCAAGGCGACGATGAGCGCGCCACCCGACTCGCTGCCCGCCGACGCCATGAGGCGGTCGGCGAGGCGGGCGCGGAACTCGAGCCAGCGCTGCGCAAGCGTGCGCGGCGCGCCGGCAACGACCCGCCCGGAACGCACGTAACCGGTCGCGCCGATGCGCTCGAGGTAGAGCCACCGCTCGTAGTCGAACGCACCGGGATTCGCGAGTCCACGCGGCCCTCTGAGCCTCGCAACGATGTCGATGTGCACGCCTGGCGCAAGTTCCGGCGGCGCGTCGTACCAGCTCAAGCGCACGCGCTCCGGCACTTCGAGCGCGGCCGCTTGCGTCACGCGCAACGAGAACACGGTACGATCGGGGGACACCGTGGGGAAGTTGTCGATCCATCCCGACACGGCGACGTCCCGTCGACCGATACCTTGCGGCCAGCGGCGATCGAGGTCGAATTGGGCTACGCCGGCCGTCCACACGAAGGCGATCACCGCGGCTACGAGCCACCTCGTCGCGACGAATCTGAGCAGGATCGGCAAGAGCAGCAGAAGCGCCGCGGCGGCGCCCGGCGGCGGCAACTCCGCGAGCTCGTGCACGCACAAGTTGCCGAAGAGGACTGCCGCGGCGATTCCCGGCAAGCCACCTGTCCCGGCCAAGCCGCCGGACTGCGCCGCGACTTCGCTCAGACGGGCTTCAATACGCCGTCCTCGAGCTCCAAGATGCGGTCCATGCGGGCGGCCAAGTCCGGATCGTGCGTGACGACCACGAGGCTCGTGCCGAAAGCCGCGTTCAACTCGAGCAGCAGGTCGAATACGCGCGTGCCGGTCGGCCGATCGAGGTTGCCGGTCGGCTCGTCGGCGAGCACGGCCGCCGGACGCGTGACGAGAGCGCGCGCCAATGCGGTCCGTTGACGCTCGCCGCCCGACAGTTTTCCGGGGCGGTGATCGACGCGCTCGGCGAGCCCGACGCGCTTAAGCATTGCGCGCGCCTCACGTTGTGCCTCGCGCGCGGAAACGCCGCGCACCATGAGCGGCATAGCGACGTTTTCGAGGGCCGAGAACTCGGGCAGCAAGTGATGAAACTGATAGACGAAGCCGAGCGCACGATTCCTCAAGCGTCCACGCTCCACTTGATCGAGCTCATGAATATTGCGGCCGTCGATCCAAACCGCGCCGGCGGTCGGGTCGTCGAGCCCGCCCAGTAGCTGCAGCAGCGTCGTCTTGCCGGATCCCGAGGAGCCTACGATCGCGACGCGGTCACCCGAGGCTATCTCCAAGTTCACGCTGCGCAGCACCTCAAGCGTGCGGCCCGCCTCCGCAAACGTTTTGTTGAGCCCTTCGGCGCGCACCACGGCGTGCCGCGACGGCGCCGCCTCATTCATAGCGCAAGGCCTCGGCCGGCTGCTGATGCGCGGCTTTGAGCGCTGGATAGATGGTCGCCGCGACGGCGAGTATCAATGCCAGCAATGAGATTTGCCCGATCTCGTCGAATCGCGCCTGCGTCGGTAAGTCTGCGATGAAATAGACCTCGGCCGAGACCAATTCGACGTCGAATATCGATTCGATGAGCCCGACGGCGGCGTTCAAATACCGCATGATCAGCATGCCGAGCACGAGGCCGAACAACGTCCCGATGACGCCGATGGCCGTGCCCTGACTCGCGAATATGCTCATTATGCCGCGCGGCGTCGCGCCGAAGCTGCGTAAGATAGCGATATCGCCACGCTTTTCTCTGACGACCATGACGAGCGTCGAGACGATGTTGAAAGCCGCGACGGCGACGACCATCGACAGCAAGATGAACATGATCGACTTCGTAATCGCGATCGAGCGGAATACGTTCGCGTGTTGCGCGCTCCAGTCGCTCACGTAGAAGCCGCCACCGAGATCGAGCGCGAGCGTCGTGACCGTCTGCCTCGCGGAATAGATGTCCGTGACCTTGAGATCGAGGCTCGTGGCACGACCTGCCGTTTGAAACAAACGCGCGGCGTCGTCCATGTGAACGAAAGCGAGCCCACGATCGTAGTCATACATGCCGGCCTCGAAAATGCCCGTCACGGTGAAGCTGCGCACGCGCGGCAAGATGCCGGCCGGCGTCACGCGCGCTTGCGCGAGCAACAGAACGAGCTCATCGCCGACCTCGAGGCCTAGGAGCTCCGCGAGCGCCGAGCCGATGGCGATGTTGTAGCTGCCGGGCGCAAGGCTCGCGAGGTCGCCGGCGATGAGCAGATTGCCGACCTCGGACACTCCGGTCTCGAGATCGGGAACGATTCCGCGCACTTGGATGCCGGCGAATTGCTCGCCGGCGACGGCCATCCCCTGCCCTTCGACGAGGGGCGCCGCGGCGACGACGCCGGGCTGCGCGAGCGCTTTTTCGCGAACCGCCTGCCAGTCCTCCAAGGGACCTTCATAACCCGTGAGCGTTGCGTGTGCAACCATGCCGAGAATGCCCTGACGCAATTCGTATTCGAAGCCGTTCATGACCGACAACACGACCATCAATACCGCAACGGCGAGCCCGATGCCCACCATGGAAACTAGGGAGATGAACGAGATAAAGCTGTCGCGGCTCTGCGCGCGCAAGTAACGCAGGGCGATCGCCAACTGGTACGGTTGGTGCACGGCCTATTCGTAGCGCAAGGCTCGCGCGGGCGCCACGCGCGCGGCGCGCCTGGATGGATAGATCGTCGCCAAGAGCGAGATGCCGAACGCGAGCAACGGTATCAGCACCACGTCGGCCAGACGCACCTCCGACGGTATTTCCGTCACATAGAACACGTCTCCGGGCATGATGCGGAAACCGAACGTGCCCTCGAGCCACGGCACGATCGTCTGCACGTTGAAGGCGAGCACGAGGCCGAGCACGAGGCCGGCGAGCGTGCCGACGCAACCGATGATGACTCCTTGGATGAAGAAAATGCGGACCACGCGCGCGGGCTCGAGCCCGTAAGTCCGTAAGATAGCGATGTCCTTCTCCTTCTCGTTGACGAGCATCATGAGCGAAGTGACGATGTTGAATGCCGCAACGCCCGCGATGAAGAGCAATATGATCGTCATCATCGTCTTCTCGGTGCGCATCGCACGGAACAGACTTCGATAACGTTCCGTCCAGCTCGAGTATTGGAACGTCGGCCCGAGGGCTTGCATGAGGTCGAGCGTAAGCTCCGGGGCCGCGAGCGGATCGGCCAAACGGACGCCGATCGCCTCGGGTCTGCCGTCGAGCCCGGCGAGTGCGCTCGCGTCCTCGAGGCTCGTGAGCGCGAGACTGCCGTCGTGCTCCGCCACGCCCGCCTCGAAGATCCCGGCGACGGTAAATGCGGCCGGCAATGCCGACGCCCGCCCGCCGCTGAACTTGGGCAGCCACAGATTCACGGTTTGGCCTGCCTCGACACCGAGATTGAGGGCAAGAAAGCGCCCGAGGATGATGCGTCGCGACCCGGGCGTAAGCTCCGCGAGCACGCTCGCGTCGACGAGATCGCCGATCGGCGTGGCCGCCGACTCGACGCCGGGAATGAGACCGCGCACGATCGCGGGCTTGAGGTAGCCGGCGACCGCCAACATGCCCTCGAGCTCGACGAAGGGCGTGACACCCGTGACGCCGTCGTGCGCGGCGATGCGCGCAGCCAGCGTTTCCCAGTCGTCGATACCCACGCCGGGTGACGCGACGCCGACGTGCTCGCTCATGCTCAAGAGTCGGGTGCGATTCTCGGTCTCGAACCCGTTCAATACCGACAAAATCACGATCAGGGCCGCGACCCCGAGCGCTATCCCCACGAGCGAGGCGCCCGTCATGAACGACACGACTCCGCGCCGCCGCCCGGGACGCAGATAGCGCAGGCCGATGAAGCACTCCAATGGCCGGAACATGGGCGGGCATTAAACCATAGGCGCCCGCGGCTGACGCAAAATGTGACGCAACTCGCAAAATGATCGAGGCGCGGATTTCGACGCCCGGACGGGGGTGCTATATTCGTTGACCTGGCTCTCAAGGATACGTCCATGATGCGGAAAACACTGCTCGGATGGCTGCTGGCGATGGTTGCGGGCACGAGTCTCGCCGACACTTTGCTCATCGACGGCGTCGAAGCCGCCAAGCAAAGTGAAAGCTTAAGGCCGACACGCGGCATGAGCATGACGCGCGTCGAAGCGCAGTTCGGCGCGCCGAGCGAGCGCCGAGCCGCGGTCGGCGAGCCGCCGATCACCCGCTGGGAGTATCCCGGCTTCACGGTGGTCTTCGAGCACGAATACGTGCTGCACTCCATCGTCCGGCGCTAGGCGGGAAACTCTGCGCGCCGCTGCGCGGGTTTGACGCCGCCTTCTGTAGGAGCGAGCTTCGCTCGCGATTCTTATATTCGCGAGCAAAGCTCGCTCCTACCAAGAAAATTATCCCACCCGCCAGTGAAATCGAGACGTCGGCGCGGCCTGTGGGATAATTTCATTCTTGTGCCCGGCGACGCTCCCTCATGGCTCTAGGCGACATTCTCGGCCTCGACTTACCGACTCGAGATTGCCGCCGCGTCGTGTGGTCGCAGCTCTTCGGCTCGGCACCGAGCCTGGCCGCGGCGGAAGCCGTGACGCGCCACCGCGGTCCGGTGTGCGTCATCGCGCGCTCGGCGACCGCCGTCGAGCGACTCGACCGTGAGATCGCGTTCTTCGCCGGGACTCGCCTGACCCGTCACTTCCCCGACTACGAAACGCTGCCTTACGAGCCGATCTCGCCGCCCAAAGACCTGCTCGCCGACCGGCTCGCCTCGCTCGCCGAGCTCGCCGCCGGCCGGCACGTCAAGCTCCTGGTCAACGCGGAAGCGCTGCTCAATCGGCTGCCGCCGCCGGGCTTCATTACGGCACGTTCTCTGCACCTCGCCGTAGGCCAAAGGCTCGACCGCCTCGAGCTCACGCAACGTCTCGTGCAGAACGGTTATCTGCGCGTCGAGCAGGTCACCGAGCCCGGAGAGTTCGCGGTGCGCGGTGCATTGATCGACCTGTACGCGACCGGCGCCGCGCATCCCGTGCGAGTCGATCTGTTCGACGAGGAAATCGAAAGCTTGCGGCTGTTCGATCCGCAAACGCAGCGCAGCCACGGAGAAACGAAGCTCGTCGAGATTCTGCCGGCGCGCGAATTTCCATTCGACGCCGATGCGATCCGCGGCTTTCGGCAACGTTTCCGCGACTCGTTTCCCGTCGAGCCGGGGCGTTGCCCGATCTATCGTGACATTTCCGAGGCGCAGCTCCCTGCCGGCATCGAGTACTATCTGCCGCTCTTCTTCGATGCCACAAGCTCCCTGCTCGACTACCTGCCCGACGATACGCTGATCGTGCAAATGGAAGGCGCGCTCGAGGGCATGACGAGCGGTTGGGCGTTGATCGAGGAGCGCTACGGACAATTGCGCGGCGATGCCGAGCGTCCGCTGCTCCCCCCGCCCGCGGCGTTCTTCGAGCCCGCGACACTGCTGGGCCGCCTCGAATCGCGCCCAACTCTCGCATTGACGTCGCGAGACGAGCTTAAGCCCTCGGCCCCGACTCTGCGCGCGGCGACGGCCCATCCGCTCGCCGGCGGCGTCGCGGCGGATCCGGACCGGATTACGCGCTGGCTCACGGGGCGCGAGCACGAGCGCACGTTGCTGCTCGCTTCCTCGCCCGGCCGTCGCGAGGCACTGCTCGAGTTCCTCAAGCACCGCGGCTACTCCGCGGTCTCGGTGAGAGGCTGGCACGACTTCGTGACCGGAAGCGAGACGCTCGCTGCGAGCGTCGGCGAGCTCGAGAGCGGGCTGCGCCTGCCCGAGCACGGGTTGCGCGTCATTACGGCTGCCGAGCTCGGCATGGAGCGACCGCGGCAAAGCGTGCGCAAACGGCGACCGGCCCGCGATCCCGAGGCGATCATCCGCGAGCTCACGGACTTGCGCATCGGCGCGCCCGTCGTGCACGAAGACTACGGCGTCGGCCGCTACCAAGGCTTGGTAATGCTGCCCGTCGACGACGTTCCCGTGGAATTCCTGCTGCTCGAGTACGCGGACGGCGACAAGCTCTACGTCCCCGTGCTGAGCTTGCATCTCGTGACGCGTTATAGCGGCGCCGAGGCCGACGAAGCCCCCTTGCACAAGCTCGGCACGGATCAATGGCAGAAGGCCAAACGCAAGGCCGCGAAACGTGCACGCGATATGGCGGCGGAGCTTCTCAACGTGTATGCGCAACGCGCGGCGCGCCAAGGGTTGCACGTCACGGTCGACGAGGAGGACTACGCGGCGTTCGCGGGCGAGTTTCCCTTCGAGGAGACGGATGATCAGCTCGCGGCGATCGAGCAGGTCGTGCGCGATCTCGCGAGCGACAAGCCGATGGATCGTATCGTCTGCGGGGATGTCGGCTTCGGTAAGACCGAGGTCGCGCTGCGCGCGGCATTCGTCACTGCGCACGCCGGACATCAGGTCGCCTTGCTCGTTCCGACCACTTTGCTCGCCCAGCAGCATTATCAGACGTTCTCGGATCGCTTCGCAGCTTGGCCGATTCGCATCGAGCTCTTGTCCCGATTCCGCAGCGCCAAAGAGTCGGGGCGCGTGCTCGAGGGCCTCGCGAACGGCACTGTCGACATCGTCATCGGCACTCACAAGCTCTTGCAGCGCGATGTTCGCTTTAAGAAGCTCGGCCTCGTAATCATCGACGAAGAGCACCGTTTCGGGGTCAAGCACAAGGAACAGCTCAAAAAGCTGCGTGCCGAAGTCGACGTCTTGACGATGACGGCGACGCCGATCCCGCGGACGCTCAACATGAGCCTCGGCGGGTTGCGCGATCTCTCGCTCATCGCAACGCCGCCGGCCGATCGCCTGTCGGTGAAAACTTTCGTCGGGGAATGGTCCAACCAGGGCATACGCGAGGCGGTGCTGCGCGAGCTGCGCCGCGGCGGTCAAATCTATTTCGTGCACAATCGCGTCGAGAACATCGAAACGATTGCCACCGAGCTGCGTCGGCTGCTACCGGAAACCGATATCCGCGTGGCGCACGGACAGATGTCCGAACGCGACCTCGAGCGAGTCATGCTCGATTTCTATCATCGGCGCTTCAGCGTCCTCGTCTGCAGCACGATCATCGAGAGCGGCATCGACATTCCGACGGCCAACACCATTGTCATCAATCGAGCCGATCGCTTGGGGCTTGCGCAATTGCATCAACTGCGCGGACGCGTCGGCCGTTCGCATCATCAGGCGTACGCGTACCTCATCGCTCCGCCGCTTCGCGCGCTGACCGACGACGCCGCCAAGCGTCTCGAGGCGATCGCGGCACTCGAGGAGCTCGGCTCCGGATTCACGCTCGCGACGCACGATCTCGAGATTCGCGGCGCCGGCGAGTTGCTGGGCGAAGGCCAGAGCGGGCAGATCCAGGCGATCGGATTCACACTCTACAACGAGCTGCTCGCGCGCGCTGTAGAGGAACTGCGCTCGGGCCGGGAGCCCGATCTCGACGATCCGTTTGCGCATGGGCCCGAGATCGAGATCGGCGCCGCGGCGTTGATCCCCGAAGACTACATGCCCGACGTCCACATGCGTCTCGTGCACTACAAGCGTATCGCGAGCGCGCGCTCGCGCGACGAGCTCGACGAGCTTCAGGTGGAAATGATCGATCGTTTCGGACTGCTGCTGCCGCCGATCAAGACGCTGTTCGCCGTGACCTGGATCAAGCTGCTGGCCGCGAGTCTCGGCATCGAGAAAATTCAGGCGGGCGCGAAAGGCGGCGTCGTGCGCTTCGGTCGGCGCGTCGCCGTCGATCCGGGCGCGCTCGTCAATCTCGTCGCCGGGGACCCGGAAACGTATCGACTCGACGGTCCCTTCAAGCTGCGCTTCTCGTGGCAGTCGGCGTCCGACGACGAGCGCATTCGCGCGCTCGAGCGATTGCTGCTCAGGCTCGGCGCCGAAAAGCGGCGCACGCGGGCCGCATGATGCGCCCGCGGGGCTATAATCGGGTGCCATGAGTCGTTTAAGACTCCGCATTTGCCTCATCGCCATGCTTGCTGCCGCAAGCACCGGGCGAATGGCGGCTCAGGAATCTCGGGACCTCGATCCGCTCGAGGCACCGGCCGTGCCGAAGTACCGCGTCGAGCTCATATTGTTCGCGCACGCCGACGTCGACCCCGCCGAGGAAGTGTTCGGCGACGAGTACGCATCGCGCGCGCAGCCGGCGCCGCCCATGGGCGAGCGGTTCCCGGGAAGGGAGACCGACGCCGGCGCCGCCGAGCCCGGCACGGCCCCGGACACAGGGCCGTTCGATTTCATCGATCCGTTCGGGCAGCTCGCCAGGGGTGGCGATCGGCGCGCGCCGTTTCAGTTCCGCATCCTGCGCCGCGACGAGTTGCAGCTCGGCGACGCCTTTACCCGCATCGAGAGACTCGGTGCCTACCGGCTCCTAGCGCATGGCGGGTGGGTCCAGGACGGCCTCGACGACAGCGCGGCGCAACCGATGAATCTCGCGAACTTAGGGATCGTCAATCCTCAGGGCACGCTGCGCTTGTACTTGAGTCGATTCTTGCACTTGAGCGTCGATCTCAAGTACCAACCGCCGCGGAACGGCCTCGAGACGGAAGGCGTCACGGATCCGCGTGCGTTGACGGAGCTCGAGCTCGAGCCGGAATTTCGCATGGTCGAGCAACGCCGCGTTGGGCGCAGCGGCGAGTTGCATTACGTCGATCACCCGTTGTTCGGCCTGCTGTTCATGATTTCGCCCGCGCCCGAGGAAGGCGAAGGCGTCGAGGACGATACCGCCGATCTAGAGCCCGCTGCTTGAGCGAGCTCGCGCAAGGGCTCAAGCCGGCTTCCGCGCCGCTATATCGCTCGACAACTGTGCTTTGACGCGGGCGACGAGCGCCGCAGCGTCTTCGCCCTCGGCGTCCGCCAGGACGCTGCGTACGGTCACATGGCGGCCGGATTGTGCCCGCGGATTATGCAACCCGAGGTTGCGAACCTTTTCGGCAACACGCGACGCGAGGGGGGCGATTTGGTCGGCGCGTTGCCCCGGCACCGCGACGACAAAGGTGGTTTCATCACAGCGCGCGCTGAGGTCGCCTGCCCGCCGAAACGCGCCGGTAATTTGGGCGGCGATCATGCGCAAGCAAGAGTCGGCCGCGTTCGCACCGAAAGTTTGTCTATAGGCGGCGAACTCGACGATCTCGAATACGACGACGCAGAGCGAGCGCCGCTCGCGGCGCGCAGCACCGACATCGCGCTTCAGGAGCGATGTGAAATACTCGTAACGCAGCAATCCAGTGACGGGATCGGTGCGACTCAAGCTCACTATCTTCTGCCGGGCTTGGCCAAGAGCTCGTTGCAGCAAATCGACTTGAACGTTCGAGTCTTGGTTGGCTCGCGGCGCGGCCGCGCTGTGCTGGCACAGGAAATAAGTCGTATCGCCGCGCACGCTCGAGAGCGGTTGGAGGGCGACTTCCGCGAACCAAGTCGTGCCGTCCTTGCGATGATACGGAATCGTCGCTTGGCAAGGCTCGCCGCAGCCGATGGCTGCACGTGCTCTCGCGACCTCGGGGTTGGTATCGTCGCAGGCTACCAGGGAGCGCCAGCCCTGCCCTTCGAGCTCGGCGGCGGAGTAATCGCTCAACTCTTCATACGCGGCGTTCGCGTACGCAATCGAGAGGTTGGGATCACGGGCATCGATGAGCAAAATCCCCTGCGAGCTCGAGGACACGATTTGCTGCAGAATATGACGGCTAAGGGACTTCAACCCGGAATCCTTCCATGTCCGAGCGCATTATGTTCGGTGAGTTTCCGCGGTGGGTCAGTGACCGCGGTCACATTGCAGCGTCGTGCAATCTCGGTATTAGAGCCTTGAGTAGCCGCGCGACGCGTGACATGGCGACGGCCAAGTAGCGATCGAGCTCGGCATGGATGGAAGCGCCTTGCGGCGCCCGCCCGGCTGCGTAGTTCACGGCGGCCGCGCAAATCGCGTAAGACAGACCGAGCTCGCGCGCGAGAACCGCTTCCGGCATCGCCGTCATGCCGACCATTGCGCAGCCGTCGCGTTCCAAGCGGTCGATTTCGGCGGCTGTTTCGAGCCTCGGCCCTTCCGTCACGCCGTAGACGCCGCGGCGTATGCCGAGCCCGCAGTCTGCGGCGGCCGCCGCGACGTAGCCGCGGAGCTCCGGGTCGAACGGCTCCGTGAATTCGACGTGGCGGACGGCCTCGCCGCGTCCCGCAAACGTCGCCGCCCTTCCGGCCGTGTAATCGATGAGCTGATCCGGAATCGCGAGCTCGCCCGGCGCAAAGCCGGGCGCGATCGCCCCGACGACGTTGATCGCGACGCACCAACGCACGCCCGCCGCATGCAAGGCCCAAACGTTCGCTCGATAATTGACTGCGTGCGGCGCGATCGAGCCCGCGGCGCCGTGGCGTGCAAGGCACCACACATCGCGTCCGCCGACGGCAGCGCCGGCGAGCGCGCTCGAGGTCGGCCCGTATGGCGTCTCCGCCGGAGCCGCCGCCGGCAACGGTAGCGCGAGATGAGCGAAACCGCTGCCGACGATGAGCCCGACGACCGGCCGGGCTTTCGACGCTTCGCGTGTGGCAGCGGTTCTCTTTGTAGGAGCGGCCTGCGGCCGCGGTTTACGCTTCATGAGGAATCGCGGCCGGAGGCCGCTCCCACACCGGAGGCCGCTCCTACCCCAAAAGACGGCGGCGTGGCCACAGCGTACACACTCCTCAAGTTGCGCCAGTAACCTTTGTAGTCCATGCCGCAACCGAACAGGTACTCCTTGCCCGCCCGCAATCCGACGAAGTCGACCACCGGGCGCGCTGCAGGCACATCGACTTCCTTGCTGACCAGCACCGCAGTGCGTAGGTCCGCGACCGGCATTCTCTTGAGCTCCGCGTGCAAGGCCGCGAGCGTTACCCCGCGATCGAGCACGTCGTCGACGAGCAGCACGACGCGATCCCGATAGATCGCTTTCGGACCGACGATCCATTCGAGCGCGCCGCCTGACAACGCCCTGCCGTAGCGGCTCACGTGCACGTAATCGAATTCGTGCGCAAATTCGAATTGCTCGCATAGATGCACCGCCGTGAAAACGCCGCCGTGCATGACTGCCACGACGAGCGGATTCGTATCGGCGAGCTCGGCCGCGATGCGCCCGGCCATCGCGCACAACGCCGTGCGCACTTCTGCGGCCGAGTAGATCTCGCGGGCCTGGCGCCGCACTTGCTCGAGCTCCGTGGAAAGGCTCAAGCCAGTCAGCCCTGCAACTCGAGCTTCGGCCGCGCGCTCAAGTCTGCGAGCACCCGGGTCGCGTGTTGCCATTCCGGCGACGCGCGCAGCTCGTCCCACCGCAAATGTTGTCGCCCGCGCAAACGCACCAAGCGCAGCTGTCCGGCGGGACTCACGTACCTGTCGAGCGCCTCGAGCAGTGCGGGCAGCTCGTCAGGCACGTTGCATACGAGCACGAGATCGCAGCCGGCGTCGAGTGCCCGTTCGACTCGCGCCGTGAGATCGCCGACGCCCGCCGCGCCTGCCATGCTCATGTCGTCGGAGATGATTGCACCATGAAACTTGAGCTCGCCGCGCAACTGATTCGTGATCCACCAGCGCGATAGGCTCGCCGGCAACGGGTCGAGCTTCGGAAAAATCACGTGCGCGACCATGACGGCTTGCAGGCCGCCGTCGACGAGCCGCCGATAGGGCTCCAAGTCTTCGAAGAGGTCGGCATAACTGCGGCCGTCAACGGCGATTTCCGTGTGGGAATCACCCGTCGCACCCGCGTGCGTCGGAAAATGCTTGGCAGTGATCGCCATTCCCGCCTCATGCGCTCCAGCGTCGAACGCGAGAGCCAAGCGAGCGACGGTCTCCGCGTCGCTATGCAAAGCACGATCGCCGATGACGGCGGCGAGGCCGAGATCGAGGTCGACGACGGGCGCAAAGGAGAGATCGATGCCGAAAGCACGCAGCTCCGCCGCCATGGTCCAACCGAGAGAGCGCGCCGCTTGCTCGCCGGCGGCAGGATCGGCGTCATACAGATGGCCGAGCAGCCTGGCCGCCGGTAGCTCCGTGAAAGGCGCATGGAAGCGCTGCACGCGCCCTCCCTCTTGATCAACCGCAATCAGCAGGGCGGGACTGCGCGCCGACCGTATGTCGTCGACGAGCGCGCGCAACTGCTCGGGAGTTGCGTAGTTGCGTGCAAAAAGAATGATGCCGCCGACCGCCGGCGAATTGAGCCAGCCGCGCTCGTCCGCCGCGAGCGACGTCCCCCGCAAGCTGATCATCAGAGGTCCCAGCGACATATCGGCTCCGTCAGTCAATCATTACCAACGTTCCGGCCGACACGGCGTCGAAAAGCTCGATCACGTCGGCCGAGCGCATTCTGATGCATCCGATGGAGCCCGCAACGCCTAAGACGCTCGAATCGGGCGCCCCGTGTATGTATATGTGTCGCCGCATCGTATCGACCTCGCCGAGCCGGTTGCGCCCCGGCTCCGTGCCGGAAAGCCATAGGATACGCGTGAGGATCCAGTCCCGATCCGGGAAAGCGCGCGCGAGCGCCTCGGAATAGATCTCGCCGGTTGGGCGGCGACCCACGAACACCGTTCCCGGCGCTTGCCCCGCGCCGATCTTGGCACGAATGATGTGCCGGCCTCGCGGCGTCATGAAGCTGTCGCGACGCTCACCGACGCCGAAGCGGGATGTCGAAATCGAATACGCCGTCACCTCGCGATCGCCGTCGCGGAGCACGAGCCGTTGCGCGGCGGTCGACACGCTGAGACAGCGCTCGTTCAAGGATGGCACTCCTCGTTGGTCCATTGTGCATAGGGATGCCGCACGAGGTTCACATTGTAGTAGCGGCTCTGCTCCGTCACTTCCTTGCCGAGCCACGGCGGGCGGACGAAACGCTGCTGCACGTCGGTAAGCTCGATTTCGGCGACGATGAGCCCCTCGTTTTGGCCGTGAAACTCGTCGATTTCCCACTCGACTCCCGCGTACGGCACCCAATGGCGGGTCTTCTCGACGATCGGCTGCTCGGCCGCAGATTCGAGCAGCGCGCGCGCATCGTCCAGTGGAATCGAATATTCGTATTCGTCGCGTACCGGCTCGAGGCCACCGCGCTTGATGTTGAGCCACGCTTCGCCGCCGCTTAAGCGCACCCGCACCGAAATGCGTCCCGTAGTCGCGATGTAGCCCTGGCTCATGAGGCGACGCCGAGTCACGAGGCTGCGCCAAGCGTCGCTCGCGAGCAAGAACTTGCGTTCGATTTCCTGGGGCATGAATGGCGCTCAAGCGCGATCGAATATCGCCATGACCTCGACGTGATGGGTGTGCGGAAACATGTCGAGAATACGAGCCGTCGTGAGCCGGTAGCCCTGCGACTCCGAGAGCACGCGGGCATCGCGCGCGAGCGTCCCCGGGTGGCAGGACATATAGACGATTCTCCGCGGTCTCATCGCCGCCATCTGCGCGACCGCAATCTCGGCGCCCGTACGCGGGGGATCGAGAACGACGACATCCCATGGCTCGCGCAAGAAGCTCCAGTCGGGCTTGCCGAGATCGGCCGCGTAGAATCTCGCGTTGCGAATGCCGTTGCGCTCCGCGTTGCGCGCGGCACGCGCGACGAGCCCCGCATCGCCTTCCACGCCGAACACAAGTCCCGCGTGCCGCGCCAAGGGCAGGCTGAAGTTCCCGATCCCGCAGTACAAGTCGAGAACCCGGTCGCTCGGCTTAAGCTCCGCGGCCGCGACGGCGGCGGCGACCATGCGAACGTTCACTGCGGCGTTGATCTGGATGAAATCGGTCGGCGCGAACTCGAGCTCGAGACCGAAATCCGCGAGCGCGTAAGAGAGCGTTCGAGGACGCGTCGCGATCGAAACCGCAGTCCCGGGTCCGCCGCGTTGCAAATAGATGTCGAGATCGAAACGTTCGCCGAATTCGCGAAATGCGCTTTCGTCACGCGGCTCCGGGGGGTCGAGGACGCGCAGCACGAGCGCGCCGAACGCGTCGCCGATGGCAACCTCGATCTGCGGTATGCGTCGCTTGAGCCCGCTCGCACCGATGACCTCGGATAGCGCGTCGAGCGAGGTATCCATCGGCGGCGCGAGCACCATGCAATGGCGCATGTCGGTGACGAGCGCCGCCGCGCGCTCGCGAAAACCGACGAGCACGCGGTTCTTGGCTTCCACCTGCTTGACTCCGAGCCGTGCACGGCGGCGATATCTCCACGGCGGACCGAGGATCGGATCGAGCCACAGTCCCGGGTCGATACCGGCAATGCGCGCAAACGCTTCCGCGACGACGCTTTGCTTGAATGGCACCTGGGCCGCGTAGCTCATGTGCTGCAACGCGCAGCCCCCGCAGACGCCGAAATATTCGCATGGCGCGGCGACACGCTCCGCGGCCGCCTGGATGATCCCCACGAGCTCGGCATCCTGATAGCGCCGGCGCCGACGGCGCGGTACGACGAGCACGCGCTCCGACGGCAGGGCGCCGGCGACGAACACGCGCCGGCCGTCGACGTCGGCGACGCCGAGCCCATCGTGACTCAGGTCGCGAATTTCGACGGCAATGGGGGCTTCAGACCCCGCTTGTCGGGTCATTCCACGCATCCAGAAACCGCTGCAGGTGCGGCTCTTTGGATCCCTGCAATTTTTGTCTCAGCAGCTCGAGCTCGTTTTCGTACTGCGTCCCGTCGAGCAGTCCGCGCATCAGTTGAAACCGCAGATAGACGAGGTAAGTGTTCAAGACGTCGCTCTCGCAATAGTTCTTGATCTCGTCGACCTTGCCGCGCAGGAAGTACTCCCACACCTGATCGCCGCTCATGCCGAGCTTGCCCGGCAGGCCGAGCGACAAGGCAACTTGCTCGAGTGAGGCGCGGCCGCCTCCTTGGAAGCCGGACAGCACATCCATGAGGTCGATGTGTCGCCAATGGAAGCGGCTCAGGTAGTTGTTGTACCGGAAGTCGCGATCCGAATCGCCCGTTTCCCAGTAGCGCGCCGCGTTGACGCCGTATTTGAGCGCCCGGTACTGCAGCACCGGCAGATCGAAACCCGAGCCGTTCCAAGAGACGAGCTCGGGACTATAGCGCTCGATGCCGTCGAAAAACCGCTGGATGATCTCCTTTTCCGACGGCAGATCCGGACCCAAGCTGAATACGTGTAAGCCCTCGCGATTGCGGAGCACGACGGAGACGACGAGCACCCGGTGCTGCACCAACGGCAGAAAATCCGTGTCCCGCGCCTGCTTTTGCTTGAAATACATGACCTTAGCTGCGGCTTCGTCATCGAGATCCCCGAGGCCGAACAGCCGTCTGCCGAGCTCGGTGTCGGGTATCGTTTCGATGTCGAAGACGAGTGTGTTCAAGCGTGCTCCTTTGGCTCACTTACGAAGTAGTATCGCGATGGCTACGACGAGCCCGGCCTCGTCGGTCAGCGACAAGAAGCCGTCGCCTATGCCTAAGCGCTCGCACAGCGCATTGCCGCGCGCCGAGTAGACCACTTGAGGCTGCCCCAACGCGTTCGGTATGGTGCCGACGTCGCGAACCCACATGCCGTTCGAGAAACCCGTGCCCATCGCCTTGACGACGGCTTCCTTCGCCGCGAACCGCATCGCGAGAAAGCGCGTCTTGTTCTTGGTGCGGCGGAACAACTCGAGCTCTTCATCGAGCAGCACGCGCTCCGCGAAATGCTCGCCGTACCGATTCCACACGCGCTCGATGCGCTTGAGCTCGAGTACGTCCGTGCCGATGCCGAAGATCACGTATGCCGCGCCGCGATCATCAGGCTTTTCATTCTCGCGACCGCGGTCGCGAACCCGTCAAACACGGCCTGTGCCACGATCGCGTGGCCGATATTGAGCTCGGCCATTTCCCGGATCGCGGCGATCGCTTGCACGTTGTGATAATTGAGGCCGTGGCCGCCGTGCACGCGCAAGCCCATTTGCGACGCAAGCGCGGCCGCACTCCGAATACGCTGCAATTCGCGATCCTGCGCCGCGGCGTTCTCGGCTTGCGAGTAAGCGCCCGTATGAATCTCGATGACGGGGGCGCCGGCCGCCACGCTCGCCTCCAACTGCTCACGGTCGGGATCGATGAACAGCGAGACACGTATGCCGCTTGACTGCAAACGCTCGCATGCGGAGCGGATCTTGTCGGGCTGGGCCGCGACGTCGAGTCCGCCTTCGGTCGTCAATTCCTCGCGACGCTCGGGGACGAGGCAGCAATCAGCCGGACGCACGCGCTCCGCAATGCGCAACATCGGGTCCGTCGCGGCCATCTCGAGATTCACGCGCGTCTGCAAGGTTTGCTGCAGAATCTCGAGGTCGCGCTCCTGAATGTGGCGCCGATCCTCGCGCACGTGGATCGTGATGCTGTCCGCTCCGGATTGCTCGGCAAGCAGCGCCGCGGTCACCGGATCGGGATAACGCGTGCGCCGTGTCTGCCGGAGCGTGGCGACGTGATCTACGTTGACTCCCAACAAAATCGGTTGCACCCGAGTCATCGGTCCAGACCTCTGTCGACAATTGCCTTGAACACGCTGCGGCTCTTCAGCGGCCGATCACCGAGATAGGTGTGCAACACGCGGCCGAGCAACAACTTGGCGGCCTTCAGGCTCTCGGCATCGTCGAGCGCTCGCTCGCGCAACGAGATCAGGTCCCGCCCGCGAAAGTCGTCGCCGGCGACCTGCCCGAGAGCACGCGTCAGCCCGTTCTCGAGCTCGAACACGTATGACCGGTCGGGATGCAGCGGCTCGCCCGAGTGAAAGTCCCGGTCGAGCGGGAGCCCAAGCCCCAGCGCATGCAGCAAACCAAGCTCGAACAGCCTGAGCGTTCGGGCAATCCCGGTGCCGCTCGCGAGCTCTTGCAGGCACGCACTATAGCAGGAAAAGACTTCGCTATTGGCGTCGCCGCGCGCGAGTAAGCGCAACACCAGCTCGTTGACGTAAAAGCCCGCAAGCAGCCGATCACCATTGAGCTCCGTGGGTTTAGATTCGGCCTCGACGTGCGTGAGACTGCCGAGCTCCCCGCGCTTGACCCATGACAATTTGAGCGGCACGAACGGCTGCAGCAACGCGCGCTGTCCGCTCCGGGCGCGGCGCGATCCGCGCGCCACCAACCCCATGCGTCCATGGCCGTCCGTCAGGCAGTCGACGAGCTGACTGGTGTTTCTGAACGGGCGATGATGCAGAACGAACGCCCGTTCGAGCAGAACCTCCTCGCGCTCGCTCATGCGGAGTCGAAGCCCAACCGTTTGAGCTCGAGCTCGTTGTCCGACCAGTGCTTGCGGACTTTGACCGTGAGCTCCAAGTGCACGCGGCCGCCGAGCAGCCCGTTGAGCTCGATCCGCGCGTCCTGTCCGACTTGCTTGAGCAAGCGGCCTTCGCGGCCGATCACGATCGGCTTGTGCCCTTCGCGCTCGAGCCAAATGAGAGCGTGCACGAGCCAACGGCCGTCCTCGCCCTTCTGCATGTGCTCGATCTCCACCGTCAAGCCGTAAGGAACCTCTTGGTGCAGCTCTCCGAGCAGCTTCTCACGAACGATTTCCGCGGCACGAAAGCGCAAGCTCCGATCCGTTGTCATATCGAGCGGAAACAGGGCGGGCCCGGCGGGGAGATTCGCAAAAATAGCGTCGACGAGCGCGCCGAGGTTCTCGCCGGACCGCGCGCTCACGGGCACGTAGGCGAGGAACTGCATCTTGCCGAGCTCGTGCAGCCGCGGCAGCAGACTCGTCCGCGACTTGAGCTCGTCGATTTTGTTGAGCACGAGAATCGTGCGCTCGCTGCGATTCTTACAGAGCTCGAAAAGCCGCCTGTCCTCCGCCGTCGTGCGCTTGGCTTCGGTCACGACAATCACCAAATCACAACCTTCGAGCGACTCGTGAATGACGCGGGCCATGAGTCGATGCAGCGCATGTTGCACGCGGCGCGCATGACCCGGAGTGTCGATGAAAACGGCCTGGGACTCGCCGCGATTGAGAACCCCCAAAATACGGTGCCGCGTCGTATGCGGCTTGGTGCTCACGATGCTGATCTTTTCGCCGACGAGAGCGTTGATCAAAGTCGACTTGCCGACGTTGGGCCGGCCGACGATCGCGATCGTCCCGGAGCGCGGACCGTTACTCCGACCCACGGCTCAGCGCCGCGAGCATCGCCGCGGCAGCATCCTGCTCTGCGCGGCGACGACTCGAGCCGGTACCTTCTGTTTGCCGTTGTCGCTCATCCACATGACAGGTGACCGTAAATGTCTGATTGTGATCCTGGCCATGGATCACCTCGACCGTATAGTGCGGCAAGCCCCAACCGCGCCCCTGCAGCCATTCTTGCAGCCGGGTTTTGGAATCCTTCAGCGCGTCCGCATCAGCAAGGGATTCTAGCCGTTTTGCGAACAGGGATTCCATCAGCTGCTCGGCCGCGTCGTATCCACCGTCGAGGAAAACCGCGCCGATCAGCGCTTCGAGCGTGTCGGCCAGCGCCGAGCTTCGCTGCGCCCCGCCGGAGCGCGACTCGCCCGGGCCGAGAATGATCTGCGTGTCGATCTCGATCTCCCGGCCGATCGCCGCGAGCACCGTCTTGTTGACGAGCGCGGCCCGGGCGCGGCTCAGATCTCCCTCGGCATCGTCGGGTCGCTGCGCATACAGGCGCCGTGCAATGCCGAAGTTCAACAGTGCGTCGCCCAAGAACTCTAGTCGCTCGTTGTTGTGCTTGGAAGCGCTGCGATGAGTCAGCGCCCGTTCGAGCAAAGAAGTGTCGGTGAATCGAAACCTGAGATGTTTGTCGGCCCAACGGACCCGATCAGTCAACGCCGTATCTCTGCCTGCTCGTCGAAGACCATCATGAACCAAAGATTCCCGAAGAACAGCGTGCGGCTCTCTTGGTGAATTTGGACCTGGTAACCGTCGCGCACTTGTGTGATCTTGACGGCGTCCGAAGGCAGCGAGATGCCCTCGATATCGAAGCGCTTGCTCAGCTCGTTGCGAATCCCCTGCGGCGTTGGCGCGTTGCCCTCGAGATTTCTCTCGAGATCGTCCAGCACTTGTCCCAGCCGCATCTGCTGCAAATAGAGAGGCACGATCTTGATGCCCGCGAGCCCGACGATGCCAAACACGGTGGCGAGCGCGAGAAAACCGATTGCGGTGATTCCGGCCTGCCGGCGGCGGCTCACTCCGACTATTCGATGCCTTGTCCGATTCGGCTCCATCGGGGCCCTCCTTCGGCGGGCTTACGCCAATTCATCCAAATGCGCACGGCCTTGCCCACTAAACGTTGCTCGGGAATGAACTCCACGCCTTGAAAGCGGCTGTCCCGGCTGTTGTCGCGATTGTCACCCATCACGAAGTAGTGCCCTTCCGGAACCCGATAGGTCCCGCCGTTGCTCTGTCGACCCGGCGTCAGCAGCATCTTGTGCTCGGTATCGCCGAGCCGCTCGAGCGCGAGCTCATACTCCGGATCCTCCTTGTAGTCCCCGAGCAATTCGAGGGATACCTGCTCGCCATTGATGGTCAGGCGCTTGCTGGCCCGCTCGTACTCCACCACGTCGCCGGGCAGTCCCACGACTCGCTTGATGTAATTGATCGAAGGATCGGACGGCAGGCGGAAAACCACCACGTCGCCGCGCTCAGGTTCCCCGATCTCGACGATCTTGCTATTTATAACCGGTAGCCGCAATCCGTACGCGAACTTGTTCACAAAAATGAAGTCCCCTTCGAGCAAGGTCGGCATCATCGAACCGGAGGGGATGCGAAAAGGCTCGAACAGGAACGACCGCAAGACGACGACGAGCAGCAAGATCGGAAAAAACGACTTGGCATACTCGACGAGGACCGGCTCCTTCGCCGGCTCTCCGCGCGCGGCTCTTTGCCGGCGCGAACGTTGCAATACGAGCGAATCGAAAGCCCAGATCAAACCGCTGACGGCGGTAAGAACGACGAGAATGAGCGCAAAATCCAAAATCAGTGTTCCTGTGGCGGCTCAATGCAGCCGGCAGTATTGGTCATTTCCTGTCGGCCTGCAACACAGCGAGAAACGCTTCTTGCGGAATCTCGACTGCACCGAATTGCTTCATGCGGCGCTTACCCGCCTTTTGCTTTTCCAAGAGTTTGCGCTTGCGCGTCACGTCGCCCCCGTAGAGCTTTGCCGTAACGTCCTTGCGAAATGCCTTCACGGTGCTGCGCGCAATGATCTGGCTGCCGATCGCGGCCTGCACGGCCACCTCGAATTGCTGCCGAGGAATCACTTCCTTGAGCGTTTCGACGATCGAGCGCCCTCTTCGCTCCGCGCCATCGCGATGCACGATCATCGCCATCGCGTCGACACGCTCTTTGTTGATGAGGATATCGAGCTTCACCAGGTCCGCGGCTTGGAAGCGCAGGAATTGATAGTCGAATGATGCAAAGCCGCGGCTCACGGACTTCAGCCGGTCGAAGAAATCCAAAACGATTTCCGCGAGCGGCAGCTCGAACTCGAGCGCGACCTGGCCGGCGAGAAACTGGAGTCGTTTCTGCACACCGCGTTTCTCTATGCACAGCTGAATCACATTGCCGAGGTAGTCCTGCGGCAAAAGGATGCTGGCAAGAATAATCGGCTCGCGGATCTCGCTGATGCGCGAGGATTCCGGAAGTTGCGCCGGATTTTCGACCTTGAGGACTTCGCCGTCGACGCACGCGACCTCGTAGACTACGGTCGGCGCCGTGGAGATGAGCTCGAGATCGTGCTCGCGCTCGAGTCGCTCCTGGACGATCTCCATGTGGAGCAACCCGAGAAATCCGCAGCGAAAGCCGAAACCGAGCGCGACGCTCACTTCCGGCTCGAACTTGAGCGAAGCATCGTTGAGCGCAAGCTTCTTCAAGGCCTCACGGAACGCCTCGAAGTCTTCGGAGTTGATGGGGAACAGGCCGGCAAATACCCGCGGCTGGATCTGCTTGAAACCGGGCAACGGCGGAACGTCCGGCGTGCTCGCGTCGACAATCGTGTCGCCGACCGGCGCAGCATCGATTTCCTTGATGGACGCGATGAGGTAACCGACTTCGCCGGCCGAGAGCGAGTCCCTGTCCGTGGCGCGCGGCGTGAACACGCCGACGCGATCGACGAGGTAGCGCCGTCCGGTCGAGTGCATGACGATACGCGCGCCGACGTCGACGTGGCCATTCACGACACGTACCAGCGAAACGACGCCGACGTAGCTGTCGAACCACGAATCGATGATCAGTGCCTGCAACGGCGCCTCCACCTTCCCTGCCGGCGCCGGAATCCTCCGCACGATCTGATTGAGCAATGCCCGCACGCCTTCCCCGGTCTTGGCGCTGATCCGCAACGCTTCGCTCGCGTCGATGCCGATGATGTCCTCGATCTCGCGAATGACTTTCTCCGGATCCGCGGTCGGCAGGTCTATCTTGTTGAGCACGGGAACGACGTCGAGCCCTTGCTCGATGGCCGTGTAGCAATTGGCGACGCTCTGTGCTTCCACGCCCTGACCGGCATCCACGACCAGCAACGCCCCTTCGCAGGCGGCAAGCGAGCGGGACACTTCATAGGAAAAATCCACGTGGCCCGGCGTATCGATGAGGTTGAGCTGATACTCGAGACCGTCGTCGGCGATGAATTTGAGCGCGACGCTCTGCGCTTTGATCGTGATGCCGCGTTCGCGCTCGAGATCCATCGTGTCGAGGACCTGATCCGCCATTTCCCGATCGGTCAACCCCCCGCAAAGCTCGATGAAACGGTCCGCCAAGGTCGACTTGCCGTGATCGATGTGCGCGATGATCGAGAAATTGCGGATCCGGTCCGTGCTCATGGGGGGTGAAACCTAGTTGTAGGAGCGAGCTTCGCTCGCGACTCTTGCGAAGATCGCGAGCGAAGCTCACTCATACATGGCAGCGCTGGTTAGAAACCGTTCGACACGCGCGACGTCCAGACGATAGCAGGACAGCTCATCCGCGCCGGCGGCGAGAACCGGAATGCGCTGGCCGTAGCGCCGCTCGAGCTCGTCATTTTCGCTGATGTCGACGATCGTCACTTGCGCCCGTCCCTGGACCAACGGCTCCAAGTCACGAGACATAATTTCGCACAAATGGCAATCAGGGCGGCTGTACAGAGTCAAAGTGATCATGCGATCGGCCGCAAGCTGAAGCGTTCCATCGCGGCCTTCTCCAAACGACGGCGCAAGCCGGGCGTCATGATAATGGAGAATGTGACCGCAAGCACGGCGCCGGCGACGGCACCCAGATCGTGGCCCGCGACGTACGCCCCCGCGGCGGCGCCGGCGAGCAATGCGACCCACGGCAGCCCGTGCAGCAGCAACGCGCTCAACAAGACATAGCGCTGCGGCAGCGCGACCAGCACCTCAGTGCCGACGCGAAGCGGCGTGGAGCTCGGTAAGCGTGCATGAGTCTTGACGGGCAGCCGCCGCCAAAGGCAAACACCCGTACAACCTTCGCAACGAGACGCCGCATCGATCGTGAGATCGACGAGCCCGTCGCCGCCGACGGCGCTCACAGTCGCCCGCGCGGTCATGCACTGGGCCCGGTCGGCAAAGGCGCTCAAAGCTATTGGGCTTCGATCGAAGTTGCGATCGCCTGGACGGTTTGCCGCGGCACTTCGCCGATGGCAGTCACTTTGCGGCCGCGGAGCGTCAACGAATAGGCGTTCGTGCTGCCCAAGCGGAAGAAGCCTTCCTCGACCTCGGCTTTGGTCAGAGGGTCCGCGATGAACACGGAGACCGTGGCCAGACCATCGGTGTACACGAGATGCTCGACCGGGTACTGAGAGCCCGCGATCGGGCTTTGGGTGGCGACGGCCAATTCGAAGCCTTGGGGCAGCAGCGTGGCGCGCCACGCCACCTCACCGGCCGACTCGCGACTGCGCACCGGGGGCCGGAACCACGTGTACCCTTCCGTGTCGATCGTCGATGCGACGGCCGATTCGGGTATCTCGTCGAAAATCTCGAACTCGGTGAACAATATCTGCTCGACGACCTCGCCGTTCTCGTCTCGGACCTGCGACTTGAGCGGCATGGCCGAATCTTGATCGAGCCACAGCACATAGCCGTATCGGAACGTATCCCGCGGCTTGATGCCGATGACTTGCGTCGGGCGATGCGCGACTTGGCCTTTTTGGTAGCTCGCAAGGTGGTAGTTCGCCTCGAGCTCTTCCGAGTAGCTCGGCAGTCGCGAAACGAGCGGGCTCGCATCGCGCGTCCGCTCGAGCAGCACGACCTGCCGATCCGGCAGAATGCATTGGACCCGATCCAGATGGCGCACGATTTCCGGACCGATGCCGTTCAGCGAGCGAATACGCTCGCCGACCTCTCCGTCGTGGTTCCGATGCACGATGCGCAGCATTTCGGCATTGTTGCGCCCGATTACGTGCACGAATGTGCCTTCGTAGTTGAGCTCTTCGACCGCGCGGTTCATGCGATCGAGCCAGGACCGCACGTCTTGAGCCGACGCCTCGAGCGCGACTAGGGCCAGAACCCAGAAAACCGCCTGAACGATTTCACGCCGTACACGCATTACGGTGTCACGTCCGCGTCGTCCTCGGTGATGTCCGGTTGGCCCGTGGCGACGACGTTCGAGTGTACCGACGTCCGGCTCAAGTGCGACGCATACTCGCTATGGCGCATCAAATAGTTGGTCAACTGGATCGGCGGCGAGACGAGCCGGCGGCCCGTCGTGTCGGGCGGCACGACGTAGGCTGCGGGCTCGGTCCGCTCGCCGGCAAGCACTGCGTCGGGTGCATCGACATCGCCCGGCGCGCTCGTATTGACGACCTGTAGCGCGAGCACCGCGACGGCGGCTACGACCGCCGCGACTGCAACGCCGAGGGCGGGCTTGACGTATGCGCGCATGCGCGGAGGAGAGGGCGTTTCGCGGACGCCGCTGAGCGCCCCTTCGAGCCGACGCCGCAACGTGTCCGGATGGGAATGCGTGAGCTCGCCGCGGAGCGCAGCTCCGATCAGATGGTAGCGCATCAGTTGACGGCGCGACTCCGAGTCGCGCTGCAAGCGGCGAACGAAGAACTCGCACTCGTCGGCCGACAACTCGTCGTCGACGAAACCGGATATCTGCTCTTGGAATCGATCCGTCATTCGCGTCAGTCCAGCAGCGGGCGCAAATGCTTCTCTATCGCCTCTCGAGCGCGAAAAATCCGCGATCGGACAGTGCCGACGGGGCACTCCATGGTCTGGGCGATCTCTTCGTAGCTCATCCCCTCGATCTCGCGCAGCAGGATGGCGGTACGCAGCTCATCGGGGAGCTCCTGGATCGCCTTGCTCACCGCCGCACCGATCTCTTCAGTGAGCGCGAGACGCTCGGGAGTGTCCACGTCGCTCATCTTCGTGAAGGCCTCGAACTGCTCGGAGTCCTGGAAGTCGACATCCACGTTCGCGGGCCGGCGGCGCGCAGCCACGAGGTAGTTCTTGGCCGTGTTGATCGCGATGCGGTACAGCCAGGTGTAGAACGCGCTGTCGCCGCGAAATGCGGGTGCGGCACGGTAGGCTTTGAGGAACGCCTCTTGCGCCACGTCGAGTGCCTCGGATGGATCCCTTACGTACCGCATGATCAAATTGAGTATTTTGTGCTGATACTTGACTACAAGCAGATCGAAGGCCGACCGGTCGCCCTGCTGCACCCGCTTGATGAGCGCGAGGTCGGAAGCACCGCTTCCGGCGCGCGGCTTCACCCCGGGTTCCGCAACTTGCCTCTCGGTAGACTGCATATCGCACCAAAAAGTTCTCTACATTGTAACATCGGGCGATCCCGCATCTCGGCTTGGAGTCGGTCCGAGGCCCTGCGGGTCGTTCCGGCCGGATAGTTTAAGGGGCTTCGTGCTCCCGTACCGTGAGTTGGAGCCGCCGCCAGCCTTCGGCGTCGAGCTGGTCTTTGAGCAGCAGCGCGCGAATGGGGCGGCCGCCGCCGCCGCTCAAGACGAGCTCCACCCACCAGGTCGTCCAAGTGGTGCCTCGGGCAAGCCGCAAGCCGTGACGACCGCGCGCAGGGATAGACCACGTATCGTCCGCGTGGCGCACGATGAGACCCGGGCTACGCGGCCGGCGCACGAAGCCGTGCCCCGCCACGATGATGAGCAAAGGCAACGCGGCTGCCGCCTCGAGATCGAGCGCGCAAACCGTCGCGGCCAATAGGCCGTGCACTCCCGCCCACCAGCAGAGGAGCCTCCGCGACGCGTTGACCTTAAGGATGTAGGCTCGCGCGAATGCGTCCGATGAGTGGGGCAAGACTCCGGTCCTTCGGCTCGAGCCTTCCGGCAAGATAGCCGTAGAGCTCGGGATCGGGCAGATCCAAAATCGCTTCGAAGCGCGATTTATCGTCGTCGCCGAGGGCGGCGTATGCACTCTGCAAAAAGGCCTGCAAGACGGCGTCGAGCTCGCGCATGCCGCGGCGGCAACGCCATTTGAGCCGGGCATAATCGGGATCGGCTGCGCTTGACATCGTGTCCGAAACAGCCGCTAGTGCTGCCGTTCGGCCATGAGCTTCTTGATTTCCGCGATGGCCTTACCGGGATTCAAGTCTTTGGGGCAGGCTTCCGTGCAATTGAGAATGGTGTGGCAACGGTAGAGCCGGAACGGGTCCTCGAGCGCGTCGAGCCGCTCGCCGGTCGCTTCGTCACGGCTGTCGACGATCCAGCGGTAAGCCTGGAGCAACGCGGCCGGCCCGAGATAGCGGTCGGGATTCCACCAGTAGCTCGGGCACGCCGTAGAGCAGCACGCGCACAGAATGCACGCCGACGGCACATCGATCTTCTCCTGATCCTCCTTCGACTGTAGCCGCTCGCGGTCGGGCGGCGGCGGCGTGCGCGCTTCGAGCCAAGGCTTGATCGAAGCGTACTGCGCGTAAAAGTGGGTCAGGTCCGGAACCAGATCCTTGACCACGGGCATCGCCGGCAACGGATAGATCCGGACTTTGCCCGTGACGTCGGCCACGGGGGTCAAGCAGGCGAGCTTGTTCTTACCGTCGATGTTCATCGCGCACGAACCGCAGATACCCTCACGGCAGGAGCGCCTGAACGTCAATGTCGGATCGACCTCGTTCTTGATCTTGATCAGTGCATCGAGAACCATCGGCCCGCAGGCGTTCATGTCTATGCGATACGTGTCGATACGCGGGTTCTCGCCGGTATCCGGCGCATAGCGATAGACTGCGAACTCGCGTGCGTTTGCGGCGCCCGCCGCAGCATCGAAGGTTTTGCCGGATTTGACTTTCGAATTGGGTGGCAGGCGAAACTTCGCCATCGTCGTTCCTCTCGATCAATAGGTCCTGGCTTTCGGCGGTATGGGTTTGGCGTCGTCGGTCAGCGTATTGAGCTCCACGGGACGATAATCGAAATGCGCGGCGCCCTTGGCGTCGACCCATACCAGAGTGTGCTTGAGCCAGTTCGCGTCGTCGCGCTGCGGGAAATCCTCGCGCGCGTGCGCACCGCGGCTTTCGGTTCTATTGATCGCGGATTTGATGGTCCCCATCGCCTGCAACAGCAAGTTCTCGAGCTCCATCGTCTCGACGAGATCCGTGTTCCATACGAGAGTCCGGTCCGTTACGCGCACGTCGGCGAATGACGCGAAAACCTGCTCGAGCTTCGTGATGCCTTCCTGAAGCGATTCCCCGGTGCGGAACACGGTTGCGTGAGCCTGCATGGCCCGCTGCATGTCGAGGCGAATCTGCGCCGTCGGCAGGCTGCCGTTGGCGCGGCGCAGCTTATCGAGACGCGCGACGGCCTCGTCGCCGGCGCCGGATGCGAACGGCCGGGCACGATCTTGGGCTTTGATGAGCTCGCCGCAACGCAGGGCGGCGGCCCGCCCGAACACGACGAGATCGATCAACGAATTGGAGCCGAGCCGGTTCGCGCCGTGCACCGACACGCACGCCGCCTCACCGACGGCCATGAGGCCCGGCACGACGTAGAGCGCGCCGGCGGCGTTCTTGGCGAGGACCTCGCCGTCATAGTTGGTCGGGATGCCACCCATGTTGTAGTGCGCCGTCGGCACCACGGGAATCGGCGCTCTCGTGACATCGACGCCGGCGAAGATCTTGGACGTCTCGGCAATGCCCGGCAGGCGTTCTTCGATGACGTCCGTACCGAGGTGCTCGAGATGCAGATGCACGTGGTCCTTGTGCGGGCCGACGCCGCGCCCCTCGCGGATTTCGATCGTGATCGAACGGCTCACGACGTCCCGCGAGGCCAGGTCCTTGGCATTCGGCGCGTACCGTTCCATGAAACGCTCGCCCGCGGAATTCGTGAGGTAACCGCCTTCGCCGCGCACACCCTCCGTGATCAGCATGCCGGCGCCGTAAACGCCGGTCGGGTGAAATTGCACGAACTCGAGATCCTGCAACGGCAAGCCGGCCCTGAGCACCATCGCGTTGCCGTCGCCGGTGCAAATATGCGCCGACGTGCACGAGAAATACACGCGGCCGTAGCCGCCGGTGGCGAGAATCACCACTTGGGAGCGGAAGCGATGCAGCCGACCCGTTTCGAGATCGAGCGCCACGACTCCGCGGCACGCCCCATCCTCCATGATGAGATCGATCGCGAAATACTCGACGAAGAATTCCGCATCGTGCTTGAGCGACTGCTGATACAACGTGTGCAGCATCGCGTGGCCCGTGCGGTCGGCGGCCGCGCACGTACGTTGCGCCGTGCCCTCGCCGAAATGCGTCGTCATGCCGCCGAAAGGACGTTGGTAGATGCGCCCGTCGTCGGTGCGCGAGAACGGCACGCCGTAGTGCTCGAGCTCGATGACGGCGGCAGGCGCCTCTTTGCACATGTACTCGATCGCGTCCTGATCGCCGAGCCAATCCGACCCCTTGATGGTGTCGTACATGTGCCAGCGCCAGTCATCCTCGCCCATATTGCCGAGAGCCGCGCTGATGCCGCCCTGGGCCGCGACGGTGTGACTACGGGTTGGAAAGACCTTGCTCAAACAGGCGGTCGATAATCTTTGCTCGGCGAGACCGAGCGTCGCGCGCAAACCCGAACCGCCGGCGCCGACCACGACGACATCATAAGTATGGTCGATGAGCTCGTAGTCCCTGCTCAAAGCGCTGCTCCGAATGCGACCCGCAACACCGAATAAAGTGCGGCAAGCAACAACAAGGCGTGCGCGAACGCCGATAAAACCAAGGCGAGCAACTTGGCGCCTTTGGCGTGCACGTAGTCTTCGACGACGACTTGGATTCCGAGATACGAGTGATAGACGACGGTGATGACCGTCGCGAGCAGCAGCACTGCCGTTACCGGCGCGCGCATCCATTCGACGACGGCCGCGTAGGAAAGCGTCTCGAAGCGCGCGAGCGCGAGCGCAAGCCAAAGCCCGAGCGGTGCCAACGCGACGGCCGTCAGTCGTTGCGCCCACCAGTGCTCGACGCCGCTCTTCGCGGTGCCGAGCCCCAAGACTTTGCTCATCGGCGTAGATAGCTTCAAACCGGAATTCTCAAAGTATGACCCCTAAGACATAGGCGCCCGTCGCAGCCAGGGCCACGAAGACCACGCCCCAACCGCTCGCCCGTATTTGGGCGTGACCGAATCCGAACCCCAAGTCCCAGCAGAGATGCCGGATGCCGTTGCTCAAGTGATAGAACAGGCAAAATGCCCACAGAGCGAGGGGTATCTTGAACCACGTGCCCGCATAGAATGCGTGCACGCCGGCGTAGACCTCGGGACCGCTCGCCAGAGCCGTTAGCCAGCAAACGAGCACCAAGAGGCCCGCCGTCAAGAGAATTCCAGTGAGCCGATGCAGGATCGACAGAGTATTCGTGATCTGCCAGCTATAAATGCCGGCGTGCGGCGACACGGGCCGCTCAATTCTGGCCATGGCTCAAATTTGATCCTATGGAGCTAAAAATCGATACATCGGCCGGCCCGCTCCCAATCCCCATATCGAGTCGGCTCGGGCCCCTTCGGACCGCCCACCTCGCGCGGGCGCGGCGCCCGATCCTCGGCGTCACCTTGCCGAGCCTCCGGATGGGCGTCCGGAACCTCTTGTTCGCGTTCTCGGATCATCGGTAGAGTTTGCCAGAAACCCTTCCAGCGCGCACGCTGCCGAGGCCGATGTCCACCTTCGCTCCACGAATCTCGAAAGTCGTCGACGACGCAATCGTCGCCGTGTCCGGCAGCGACAGCCGCTCTTTCCTCCATGCGCAACTGACTCAAGACATCGCCGATCTCCCCGCGGACCGAGCGGCATTTGCGGCGTGGGCCGACGCGCGCGGTCGCGTGCGTGCGCTGTTTCGAGTCGTGCCGGCCGGGGGACGCTTCCTGCTCGTGACGAGTGCCGACCTCGTCGCCGCGTTGCTGCCGAAGATGCGTTTGTTCGTGCTTCGCGAAAGAGTCGCCATCGAGCAGGCCGACTCCTTGGCCGTGCATGCGATCCTCGGCGATGCGAGCGCTTGGGCTCGATCCGAGAAGCTCGAGCTGCCCGCCGAACCGAGCCGGCTGCGCCTTGCCCGCGACATCTACTGGCTCTGCATCTCTCCGGACCTCATCTACGCCATCGGGTCCGCCGACGCGATGCGCGCCGTTTGCGGGCGGCTCGAGGAAGCCCCGGCAGCCAGCGCCGAGCTCGCCGCGATCCGCTTAGGATTGCCGATCGTCGATGCGGGGCTCGCCGAGCGCTATATCCCCCAGATGTTGAACCTCGACCGGCTCGGCGGCGTGTCCTTCAACAAAGGCTGCTATCCGGGTCAGGAAGTCGTCGCGCGCACGCACAATTTGGGCGCCGTGAAACGCCGCCTGCGCCGGTTCGCGGCGGCGCACCGCATCGTGCCGGCGCGCGGTGCGTCGCTCCGCGACGAAGCGGGCGCCGCCGCCGGGGACGTGATTCGCGCGGCGCCCGCGCCCGGCGGCATCGAGCTCCTGGCCGTCGCGCCCATCGACATCGCGGCCGAGAAGCTCCGCATCGATGGCGGTCCCGACGTGCCCCTCGTCGACCTCGGTCTGCCCTATTCGTAGGAGCGAGCTTCGCTCGCGATCCTCGCCGGGGCAATTCTGAAGATCGCGAGCGAAGATCGCGAGCGAAGCTCGCTCCTACAGGAGACGCAGCGCTTATCCCTCCGGCTTCAGCTGCGGGAACAGCAAGACGTCGCGAATCGACGCCGAGTCCGTCAACAGCATGACGAACCGGTCGATGCCGAGGCCAAAGCCCGCGGCCGGCGGCATTCCGTACTCGAGCGCGCGGATATAGTCGTCGTCGAAGAACATCGCCTCGTGATCTCCGCGCGCCTTGGCGGCGACCTGCGCGTGAAATCTTGCCGCCTGAGCTTCGGGGTCGTTGAGCTCGGAGAATCCGTTCGCGAGCTCGCGTCCGGCGATGAAGAGCTCGAAACGGTCCGTCAAGAACGGATCCCCGTCGTTGGCTCGCGCGAGCGGCGACACTTCCGCCGGATAGTGCGTGATGAATACCGGCGCGCGCAGCTTAAGCTCCACGACTTTTTCGAACAGCGCGAGTTGCAGCTTGCCGGGGCCGTGCTCCGGACCGACCTCGATGCCATGCCGATGGCACAGCGCCCGCAACGCGCCGATGTCGCGACACGACGTGGCCGACAGCTCCGTGAAATGACCGCACAGCGCTGTTTCGAGGGTCGTCCGCAGGAATGTCGGCGCGACGTCGAGCTGCTCACCCTGATAGGTAATCGTCGTGCCGCCCAGGATTGCGCGCGTGCCCTCGCGCACGAGATTCTCGGTCAACGCCATGAGGTCGTCGTAGCGCGCATATGCCTGATAGATCTCGAGCATTGTGAATTCCGGATTGTGGCGGGTCGACAACCCTTCGTTGCGAAACACGCGATTGAGCTCGTATACGCGCTCCATTCCGCCGATGAGCAGCCGCTTCAAGTAAAGCTCCGGTGCGATCCGCAGGTACAGCGTCCTATCGAGCGCATGGTGGTGCGTTTCGAAAGGCCGGGCGACCGCCCCGCCCGGAATCGGGTGCATCATCGGCGTCTCGACCTCGGTGAAGTCGAGCGCATCGAGGTAACTGCGCACGAACTTGATGAGATCGGTTCGCGCGCGAAACACCTCGCGCGTCCGACTGCTCGCGATGAGATCGAGATAGCGCTGGCGTAGCTTGAGCTCCTGATCGGCGATGCCGTGCCACTTTTCGGGCAGCGGCCGCAAAGATTTGACGAGCAG
>DATCIQ010000390.1:0-9239 GCA_036507635.1 Gammaproteobacteria bacterium | reverse complement strand
CAATCTGCGCTGCGTGTCGCCAGGTCTGGTCGCGATGATCGCGTGGGCGGCCTATCCGTCGGAGTGGCTCGTCGATGGGGACCGCATCACGATCATCTACGAAGTGGAAAGCTCGGTGCGCCGTATCTACCTGGACGGGCGGGCGCCGCCCGAGTTCTACCCGCATTCGCCGATGGGGTCTTCCAACGCGCACTGGGAAGGCAGCACGCTCGTGATCGAGACACGGCTCCTGTCCTCGAACGTGAGGGATTTCAGGGGAGAGCCGATCTCCGAGAACGCGCGCTTCGTCGAGCGCTACGATCTCAGCGAGGACGGCACGACGTTGTCGGCTGTCATGACGCTTCACGATCCCGAGAACTACGTGAAGCCGCCCATCCGCCGCCGAATGTGGCGACGAGACCCCGGTGCCGCAATTTTTCCGTATGAATGCGATCCTGACTCGTTCTTCCGGCAACTGCACGAAGAGGGCAGAATGGACGAATATGTCGAACGAGCGGATCGCCGAGGTTGAGAGTAATAATGAGAGCCCGCGCCCATGAACGGTAGAGCATCGCCTATTTCCCTTGCGGCGATGCTCGTTGGAACCTTGTGTCAAGCACAGACGTTCGACCGCGTGGGGCGTTCGGAAGTGCTTCCTCCCGCCCCGCGGCAAGATTGGGTGCTCGTCGGCGCGAGCCTTGTCGACGCCGCGGGTGACGCGTTCCTCGGCGTCGTCGGCGTTGCAGGGGGCGGCATCATAGGCAACGCATTCGTCTTCTCGGCGGACAAGCGGCTCTTGTTCACCGTCGAGAGCTTCTACACGCGAGGCAATCGCGGCGAGCGCACGGATACCGTCACGATCTTCGATTCGTCCACGCTTAACGTCGCCGGTGAGGTCGTCGTTCCGTCCAAACGCGCGCTCACGGCGGCGCTCGACGGTTCTCTCGCGCTGTCCGACGATGGCCGATTTCTGGCCGTTTTCAACCTCACGCCGGGAACCTCCCTCAGCATCGTGGACACCGAGAGCCGAAGCGCCGTCGGTGAAATCTCGACGCCAGGCTGTAGCCTCGTCTACCCCGCGGGTCAGCGCCGCTACGTGATGTTGTGCGCGAGCGGCAGCTTGTTGACGGTCACCTTGGATTCGGAGGGCAACGAGCTTTCCAAAGCGCGCAGTGAAGGATTTTTCGATCCTCGAACTGATCCCGTGACCGAGGCGGCCGCCCGGTTCGGGGACCAATTGCTGCTCGTTTCGTTCGACGGCATCGTGCATCCGGTCGATATCTCCGGCGACGAGCCCGGTTTCGGGGCAACGTGGTCGTTGCTCACGGAGGCCGACAGAGCGGAGCATTGGCGAATCGCGGGCAATCAGCATCTCGCCGTGCACGAAGGGAGCGGGCGTCTTTATTCGCTCGTGCGCCAAAGCGAGGAGCCTCTCGACGATCCCGGTATCATGGACGGCAAGGAAATCTGGGTCTACGACCTCGGCACGCAGCGCCGCGTCGCGCGCTGGGAAGCCCGGCCGGAGAGCGCCGGCGGCGAAGGCGGCGGTAGCGGCGAGGGCATCGGAGGCACGAGCGGCGACGGCGCCGCGAACATCGCGGTGACGCGGGGCGACGATCCGCTGCTCGTCGCCGCGGGCGGCGGGGTCTCCGTTCGCAACGCCGTGACCGGAGAGTACATCCATGAGCGGCTCGAGCACGCGCCCGCGGGCGGCCGCCTGACGATCCCATGACGGAGCACGCGTTGGATCCTGTCGTTTCAATCTCCGTTTCATATGCGCTGGCCGTCTTGTGGCTCACGGCCGCCGTTCATAAGGCGGCGGGCTTCGGCGGGTTTCTCGGGACGCTTCGAGCGTATCGAATCGTGCCTCGAGCGCTCCTCTGGCCTTGCGCCCTGATCATCATCGGAGTCGAGGCAGGACTCGGGATCGCGCTGCTGGCCCCCATCGAGCGCGCTCTGCCGCTCGCCGCCGCAGCGGGTCTTTTGACGCTCTACGCGGCCGCCATCGGCGTCAATCTTGCGCGCGGGCGCCGCTATATCGACTGCGGGTGCACCGGGCCGGGCTTAAGGCATCCGCTTGGCGCGTGGATGGTGTGGCGCAACCTCGCGCTCGCGGCGGCCGCGCTCGCGGCGGGCGGGCTCCCTGTCGCTGACCGTCCGTTGCTCTGGGTCGATGCTCTCTCGATCTCCGCCACAGTAGGAGTTCTCATGGCGATGTACGCGACGCTGAACCGTTTGATCGCCAACGGCCGCGAGCTCGCGAGCGTGGAGTAGCCGAGCATGCTGGATGCGCTGTTGGTCTCCAACGTCTTGCTCTGGATCCTCGTGCTCGCGATGGCGTGCGTCATCCTCGCGCTCGTGCGACAGATAGGCGTGCTTCACGAACGCGTGGCACCGGCAGGCGCGCTCATGCTCGGAAGGGGCCCCAAGGTCGGCGAGGCCGCGCCGGTGCTGGATGTGACTGACCTGTCGGGCAGCCCGGTCCGCGTGGGCGGGGAAAATGCGCAAAATCGAAGCGCTTTGCTCTTTTTCCTGTCGCCCACCTGCCCGGTCTGCAAGACCCTGCTTCCGGTCGTGCAATCCGTCGCAAGGGGCGAGCGCCGATGGCTCGACGTCGCGCTCGCGAGCGACGGCGCAACGACAGAACATCAGGCGTTCGTGCGCGCGCATCAGTTGGAAGGTCTGCCCTATTTGTTGTCGACCGAGCTTGGGCTCGCGTATCGTGTCGCGAAGCTGCCGTACGCCGTGCTCATCGACGGCACGGGCGTGATTCGTTCGGCGGGGCTCGTGAATTCTCGAGAGCATCTCGAGAGCCTCTTCGAAGCGCGTGAGCGCGGCGTCGCGTCGCTCCAGGAGTTCATCGCGAAAACACGTCGAGAGGATGTCGCCTGACATGAAGCAGAGAATCTGGCTGGACCGTTGCTTTGAAGCGGGCGCCCGGCACGTCGCGCGGCGTACGTCGCGCCGGAGCTTCTTGACGCAGCTCGGGAGATTGATCCTCGGAGCGGCGAGCATTCCGCTGTTGCCGCTGTCGCGAGCGGCCGCCCAGGCCGCCGACGCCGGCTTCGAGGAGCCCGAGATCGAAGGCGCCGCGGGTGATCCGACGAGTTGCGACTATTGGCGCCATTGCTCGATCGACGGGTTCATGTCGAGCTGCTGCGGCGGCACGGCGACGTCGTGTCCGCCGGGGACGGAGATGTCCGCCGTGACCTGGATCGGGACCTGCCGTAACCCCGCCGACGGCCGTCACTATCTGATCTCGTACAACGACTGCTGCGGCAAGGGCATTTGCGGCCAGTGCTTCTGCAACAAGAACGAGAGCGACAAGCCCGTTTACGTGACGCCGCAATCCAACGACATCAACTGGTGTCTCGCGAACACGAGCACGGCATACAACAGCACGGTGGCATTGGTGCTCGGAGTCGCCGAGGATTAGCCTCATGCACGGCACCGTCTCCGGAACGCTCCTTGTCGGATTGGCGCTGATCCACGCCGACGCTAGGGCCGAGACGCCGGCTTTCAACTACACATTGCATTGTCAGGGGTGCCATCTCGTGGACGGACGCGAGACGCCGGGCAAGATTCCGCCGCTCGTCGGGGCGGGAGGTTTTCTCTCAGTCGCAGGCGGGCGGGAGTTTCTCGTGCAGGTACCCGGCGTGTCGTTGTCCACCATCGACGATGAGGAGCTCGCCGAGCTTCTCAATTGGTTGCTGAACCGGTTCAGCCCCGACGACCTTCCCGCCGACTTCGAGCCCTACACGGTGGACGAGGTCGCGCGTCTACGCGAGAGCCCCCTCGTGGAGGTGGAGAAGGTCCGCGCCGGGCTCGTAGCCGCCCTCGAAGCGGCCCCCGTTGCACAGACAACGGAGTAACGGCGCGAACCGACTGACGCGATCGACTCAATAATCATCGCGACCTCCTATCGCAACTGTGCCCCAAGAACCGCTACGCCGCGGACATCGCCGGGGCCGGCACTTTGTTCGGCGCCGTCTCTTTCAAGAAAGCGCAAACCACGATCCCGAGCGCGACGCCGGCGAAAGCCACCACAACACGCTCAGCCAGCGCGGCGCCGACTCCGTGGCGATCGGCCCCGTGATCAACGCTACGTTGCCGAGGCAGAAAAACGCGCAGAAAAAGAGCGGCACGAAGAGCGCCGGCACGCTCGGCCCGGTCCGGGCGAACCACCAGACGGTCGCCGTCGCTGCAACGAACCCCAGAATCGCGAGCGGCTTGCGGCCGAACACGTCCGACAGGCCCGGCCAACCGAACTGACCGAAGAACCCACCGAAGCCGATGGCCGATGTGACGACGCCCATCTGCGCCGGAGACAATTGGAGCGCGTTCACGAGGTACACCGGCACCATCGCCCCGAGCACGAAGACGCCTGCCATCGCGCACAGCAGCGCGAGCATGCACTCGACGATGTTCGGCGCTTTCAGAACCTCGAGCCAGCTGCCGCCCGGCTCGGTCGCGCCGATGAGCTTGCCGGCTTGCGTATCTTTCGGCTCGCGCAGCACAAAGAGGAGCAATAGGCCCACGATGAATCCCGGGATGCCGACTATCCAGAACACCCAGCGCCACGAGGGCACGACGTTCAACAACTGCGTGGCGATGATCGGACCGAGCGCGAGCCCTAAGAGCGCGAAGCCACTCTGCTGGAGCCCCTGATTGAAGCCGCGGCGCTTAGGTCGAGATGCAGCCGCAACGGCCGTGAAGCTCGTCGGGCAGTACGTGCCTTCCATCGCCCCCATGAGGGAGCGAATCAAGATCAGTGCGACGAGGCCCTGCACCATGCCGGACAGGCCCGACAGCAACGAGAACAGGACGATCGCCGGAATCAGGACCTTGCGATGGCCGATCTTGTCGGACAGGCGCCCCGAGAAGATCGCGAAGATTCCCCAGAGCACGCCGAGGTAGCCGGTGAGGCGTCCGATCTCGCCCTCGGCTAACCCTAAGTCGGCGGCGATGAACGGAAAAAGCGGCGCGATGATCCAGCGGTCGAGGCCGACGAGCCCGAACCCGATGCCGAGCAGCGTGACGGCTTTCCACTCGTAGGACGTATCCCACTTGGTGTGCTGGTCCATATGCCTCTCACCAGAACGAGTAAGCGATATCCGCCACCTGCTCCCCGGGATGAAGCGCTGCGTATCGACCGGCGTAAAACAGCAGCGGCCGGCCCTCGGCGGGCTCCATCGCGATCACACGGCCGACGAAGAGCGTGTGATCGCCGCACGCGGCCGTGGCCACGACGTCGGCGGCGAGCGCGCCGATGCCGCCCGCGAGTACGGGGATTCCCCCGAGATAGCGGAACGCCGGCACCGCGGCGCCGATGGGGCCCCGACCCGAGAAACGCTGCGACAGCGGCTGCTCCGCCTCGCCGAGGAGCGACACGCCGAACCTTCTCGCGGACACCAAGCGTCCATGCATCTGCGCGGCGCGCGCGATGGAGATCACGCAAAGCGGCGGGGCAAGCGACCCGGCCATGAAGGCATTTGCGGTCATACCAAAGACCTCGTCTGCGACGCTCGTCGTGACCACGGTGACGCCCGTGGCAAATCGGCCCATCACTTTGCGAAAGAGCCCCGGATCGACTTCGGGCATGGCCGGCGCGGCGCTGCTGTTAGGATGTGCGCGCACGTTTGTTCAGCACGACGCTGATGTCGTCCGGATTGATGAGATCCGGCACGTTCCAACCATCGAGCCCGTACTCGGCCATGCACTGCTCGGCGAAGCCACGGTACTTCGTCGCTTGACCCATCGTCTCGGCGACCATGACGACTTCCGTTCGGATGTTCTCGTGGTTGCCAAAGTAGTTGCGCTCATAGAGCGCATGCCGGCTGCCGAACTCCGTGCCTATGGCATCCCACATGAGCTTCATAAGCTTCACGCGGTCCTCGGCACCGTAGCCATTCGAGCCGCGCACGTACGGGTCCAAGTATTTGCGAACCTCCGGGACTTTGAAGTCGTTGCCGTGCGACGGCAAGTAGATCAGCGCGCTCGCGAGCACGTTCTCGATGATTTCACGCAGCTTCGTATACGCGATGTTCGACATCACGCGGTACGCCAAACCGTACTCGAGATTCGGCAGGACGTGGCCGGGCGTCCACGGTGTAACGGTGCGCGCCATGGCGTCGGTCAACCCCCAGAAGAGATTGCGGAACGCGAGCACCTCGCCGACTTGCGCCTGCACGCCGCGGAACTCCTTCGCGCCTGTGGCGTCCACGGCTTTGAGCAACAGGCCGCCGATGAAATCCAGCTTGACGGCAAGCCGAGTACAGCCATGGAACATGAAACGCGGCAAGAAGCCCGAGCGCGGGAAAAAGTTGTTGACCTTGTCGATGTCGCCATAGGCGAACACGTTCTCGTACGGCACGAACACTTTGTCAAAAACGATAATCGAGTCGTTCTCGTCGAGGCGCGAGGAGAGCGGGTAGTCGAACGGGCTGCCCATCGCGGCGGCCGTCATCTCGTACGACGGCCGGCAAAACAGCTTCACGCCACGTGCGGCGGTCGGGACGATGCAGACGAACGCGAAGTCCTTCGTCTTGATCGGCAAGAGCCCGTTGTTCGCGATGAAGTTGTAGTGCGTGAGCGTCGAGGTAGTAGCCACGACCTTCGCGCCGCTTACGATCAAGCCGCCGTCGGTCTCCTTCTCGACGTGCATGTAGACGTCGCGAACCTCTTCCAGCTGCTTGTTGCGGTCGACGGGCGGATTGACGATCGCATGGTTGACGAACGTCACTTCCTCGTTGACCTTCTTGTACCAGCTAAGCGCATTCTCCTTGAACGGCTCGTAGAAATCGGGGTTAGCGCCGAGCGTAGCGAGGAACGCGGCTTTGTAGTCGGGCGAACGGCCCATCCAGCCGTATGTCACGCGCGCCCACTCGGCGATCGCGTCGCGGGCGCCGACCATGTCCTCCGAGCTCTTCGGCGCCTTGTAGAATTTGTGCGTGTAGCCGCCGTTGCCGGTGTCGGTCGGCGTGCAGAGGATGTCTTTGCGCTCGTCGTGAAGCGCGTCGTAGAGGCGCGCGAGCATTCGTACGGTGTTGCGAAACGCGGGGTGCGTCGTCACGTCTTTGACCCGTTCGCCGTAGATCCAGATCTCGCGCCCATCGCGTAGGCTTTCCAAGTACTCCGCCGATGTGTACGGCTTGGTGCGCGAAGGGGATGGTTTCGTGGATTGTGCGGTCATGGCCAGCCTCCTTCAATCAATAATCAATAAGGAGTGTCCCCGCGTGTTGTGTCGCGCGGCGGACCTGAACGAAGCGTATGTCGGCGGGCCATCCGCGGCTTTCACGAATCACACACCGTTTGGCAGATTCCTTACGTCGACCGACTTGGGTCAACTTGATCGGCGTCGCGCAACCCGACCGAAGGTCGCCATCCTGCGGGCGCAGAGAAGGCAGAGCCGCCATCGCCGCGGCAAGTGTTCGACAACGAGAGCTCAGTGGTGTTTGCGGTACGCGGCCGGCGCAACACCGACGATCCTGCGGAACCAGTTCGTGAGGTGGCTCTGCGAGGAGAAGCCGGTCGCCAATGCGATCTCCGCAATCGGCATACTCGTGCCGCTCAACAGCCGGCGAGCGTGCTCGATTCGCCGGCTGACGACATAGCGGTGCGGCGACTGACCCACCGTCGAGCGAAAAGCGCGTACCAGATACAAGGGGTTCAACCCCACCTCAGCGGCCATCGCCTCGAGGCTCAAGTCTTCGGCAAGATGCTGCTCAATGTAGTCGATGAGCCGCCGAATACGCCAGGGCGAGAGACCGTCGAGCGGCTGGTTCTGCCGCGGGCGCGAGCGCGAAGAATGCCCTCTTGCGAGATGGATGGCGATGAGCTGCGCGATCGTGTCGACGTACAAGTGATCGTCGGCGTTACCCTCGCGAAGTGCGTTCATCACAGCTATCGCAAGCTGCTCGAGCAACGGGTCGACGACCGCGAACCGCGGCACGAGCGTCGCCCCGCCTCGGAACATCTCTTGAACGGCGTTCTCGTAAACCGACTCCCGCAGGTAAAGCTGCAGAATCTCCGGGTTCCCCGAGTGCTGCCAGTATGCGGCCGCGTCACCGGGCGTGAGGCAGAACCGCCTGGGGCCGATCAGCGTGCGTTCCTTGCGCTCGCCCGCCATGCGGCGCGTGACTTCCGTCGGTCGGGCGATGTGGTAGATGAGCGAAGGATGGCCGATCGGCAGCTCCATGGTGCGCAGCGGGGCTTCGCGAAATGTCGCGGCGTAAAGCGAGCGCCAACCGACGTCCACGCTGTGGGAAATGAACTCGTTGCCGGCCCGCAAAACGCGACCGTGCGTTTCCTCGACGCGAAAAGCGGCTGTTTCGTCCATCGGTGTGTCCCCTTCGCCCCTACCTGTTGGATGCGAACTGATACTGCATAGCGCAGATTCACCTGAAATCCAAGCCTTGTCACGAGGGGCACGTGGCCGGGATTTCGAGGACGAAAAGTGTTCGCATTAGCCGTTGAATGGCGCTCACCAGCCTGTGGGCCGCCTCTAGGTCCAATCCCCGCATTCCTTATTGGCGTTCAGAGATTTTTGCGGACCACACCGCCCTCAGCCCTCTGTCTGTCGCACCCGCCCGCTCGCAGCCGGTGGGTTTGAACCGACTATCCGCCCGTTCGTGATTCAGGCGCAACCACCCTTTGATATCCGGCCTTCTTACTAGTTATACTGTCGGTATTTGAGCACGGCGATGAGAACGAAGCGCAAGACTGCACGCGAGCACGTGAGTACGTATCGATCTCGAATGAAGACGCGCGGACTGCGACAGGTCAATCTGTGGCTTCCGGACACTCGATCCCCGGAATTCAAGAAGGAATGCCGGCGACAGTCGCTCTTGGTCGGCGCCGCCGAACGGACACAGCCGCTCGACGCGCTGCTGAATACAGCAGCCGGCTCTGTAGAAGGCTGGACGTGAAGCGCGGCGACGTCGTCACCGTAGCGGTGCAGGGTGATTATGGCAAACCGCGGCCGGCCGTCGTGGTTCAGTCCGATCTCTTCAATGAGACGCATCCGAGCATCACTGTGCTGCCGCTCACCAGCACCATCGTCGATGCTCCGTTGCTTCGGCTCACGATAGATCCGGGGCGGGAGAACGGCCTCGGTCGCGTCTCGCAGGTCATGGTGGACAAGGCGCTAACGTTACCGCGCGAGAAGGTGGGCAAAACGATCGGACGCCTCGACGAGGATGTCATGATTCGCGTCACCCGCGCATTAGCGATGTGGCTCGGTATTGCCTGAGTACCGCACC
>DATCIQ010000389.1:0-16391 GCA_036507635.1 Gammaproteobacteria bacterium | reverse complement strand
CACTCGCGCAGTCGCGCCGAGATCGAGCTCATGCGACGTCTCAAGGACGCGCTCGATCCCAAGGGTATCTTGAACCCGGGCCGCGTCGTGCCCGATTGACTCATTGACACGTATGCATCAAACGCGCATCGCGTATCTATGGCGCGCAGTCGTACGCATTGACGACGAGCTCGGGTCGCCACACGAAGTAGCGGGTCAAGTCGAACGTCTCCGTGAAGATCTCGGGATCCGCGATCGTGACGCGGTAGTCCAAGCGCTCGCTGTTCACGGCCGGCGTGAACCGCTCGACGACGCGAATGTTCTCGCTTTGGCGAACGCCGTCCGGATCGAGGAGCTCGGATTGCAGGTGGGTCGTCTCGACGACGAGCGTGTCGCCCTCCCACCGGCCCGTCGAGTACCCGAGGAACGAATGCTCGCGGGGCGGCGCGGCCGCGCGCATGTGAATGCGCCGCACGGCGTCGTCTTCTTCGAAACGGACCAGAATATCAGCACCATCGCGCTGAAACTCGATCGGAAACGGCGTGATCATGAGGAGCGGCATGGACTTTGGCGTACAATCGTTGAGCGCCGCGCTCGCGGGATCCCATTGCGCGCGGATTTGCTCGCCCCGCTCGGTCAGGGGGTAGACGCCTTTGAACATCGGGAACGCGGCCGGATCCTCGAAGACCGTGCTCCACACGCGGAAGATGCCGTCGGCGTTGCGGCGCGCTTCGCTCGCGACGCGCTCGTCGAACACGGGCGCGAGCAGCTCGCCCGTCTCGGCGTCGGTCCAGCGCGGCTCGACGTTGATCGAGAGCAGTACCTCGCGCCCGTCGGCGAGCAGCATCTGCTGCGCATACATCGCCGTATCGCTCCGCACGGATGCCTCACCCGCGATGCGCACGCGATCGCCGACTTTGGCGAACTCGGGGTCGAGCCCGCGCACGCGCAGAATACTGATGCTGCCCGTCTCGACGGTCCACTGCGCGCTGCGTCCGGAGGAGTCGGTCACTTCGAGGCCCAAATGACCGTGGGGGTTGCGCCACGAGAGCTCGGTGATCACGCCTTCGACCTCAATGACGCGATTGCGATCGTAGAAGCCCGCGAACGAGTGATGCGCGTGTGTGGCGCCGGGGAGCGCGACAAAGATGAGCGCAACAACGGGGAAGCAGGCGGGCTTGATGTTCATGGTATCTCCTAAGAATCGCGAGCGAAGCTCGCTCCCACGAAGAAGCTCGCTCCCACGAAGATTAGCGCTCGAGGACGGCGACGCGCACGGGCGAGTAGCCGAGCCCGTCGGGGTCGTCGTGATCCATCGCGATGGTGCGCACGAGCTCGAGATCGGCGAGATCGTACACGGCGATCGAGCGCGCCGCACGGTCCGAGATGAATGCGTGCTCGGCGACGACATGCACGCCGTAAGCGCCCGGGCTCTCGCCCATGGCTAGCTCCATGACGCGGCGCCGGCTCGCGAGATCGTAGACGCTCAAGAACTTCTCCGCGGCGGCGGCGCTGGTGCCGTTCGGCACGAGCACGCGGCCGCCCGCGGAGATCTCGGCACGGCCGGCCCCCACGTGTGCGGGCAGCGTCGCGACGACCGTCAACGTCGCGGTATTGACCACCGAGATCGAGCCAGCCGTGCGATTGACGACCCACACCTCGGTCCCGTCGGGCGATACGGCAAGTCCCTCGGCGCCGGCGCCCGTCGGAATGACGACGGGCGGCTTGTCTTCGCGCAACGCGATCACGGACAGCGTGCCCTCGGCGCCACGGCTCGTCACATACGCGTGTGCGCCGTCGGGACTCAAGCGCACCATGTGGCCTTCGCGGCCGCCGGTCGGATAGGTGCTGAGCACGGCGTGACGGACGATATCGACTACGGCGATGCGGTCCGCGCGCTCCATGGTCGCAACCACCCGGCGGCCGTCGGGCATGAAAGCGAGGCTGTGCGGTCGCGAATTCGGACCGAGGTCGACGCGTCCCGTGATGCGCGCGTTCGCGACGTCGATGACGACGACGTGCCGGCCCGGCTTGTCGTTGCCGCCGTATTCGCCGGTGGCAGCGTATCGCCCGTCCGCGGAGACTGCGATCTCGTGCGGAATGTGAGGCCCCACACCCAAGCGCGCGATCTCGATGTTCGTCTCGAGGTCGAACAGCGAAATGCTCCCGCCGCTGCGATTTGCGACGAGCAACGTCCCAACCCCTGCTTCAGAATCGCGAGCAAAGCTCGCTCCTACTGGGGCAGGCTCCACTGTAGGAGCGAGCTCCGCTCGCGATTCTTGCCCAATGCTCGCGCGCCCGAACGCCAAGGCACTCGCAAACGAAGCGCAGACCAACAAGCGACGCATATTCACAACCACAAGCTCAGCTCAGGAAACGCCATGAGAAGAATCGTCACGGCCAGCGTGATCAAAACGAACGGGAACGCCCCCGCGAAAATCGCGCCGAGGCTCAAGCTCTTGTCATCGAGGCTCGACTTGATCACGAACACGCTCAACCCGAGCGGCGGCGTGAGCAGACCGATCTCGACGGCGATGATCGTGATGATCCCGAACCAGATCAGGTTCGCGCCGAGCGCGGCTGCGACCGGCAACGCGAGCGGCAGCAGAATCAGCAGGGTCGAGGTCGAGTCGAGCATGCAGCCGAGGGCGATGACGAGCAACAAATAGAAGGCCAGAAACCCGAACATGCCGAGGCCCGTGCCGCCCAAGAACGTCGCGAGATCCTGCGGCAGCTCGGTCAGCGTCAGCATGCGGCTGAACGTGCTCGCGGCGATGATCAAGAACAAAATCGTCACGGAGACTTGTCCGGTCTCGCGCATGACTTCCCAGAGCTTGGGCCAGCTCAGGCGCCGCTTGATGAGCGCAAGCACCATTGCGGCGAACGCGCCCGCCGCGCCGGCTTCCGTCGGCGTGAAGAACCCGCCGTAGATTCCGCCGAGCACCAGCAGGATCATGAGCACGACCGGGAAGAGCCCCATGAACGCCTCCGCCCAGCTCGGCTCGCCGGCAGTGTGCGCCGTGCGCCGCACGTGGCCGACGAAAGCGGGCCAGAGCCATGCCATGAGCACGACGGCGACGGCGAAGGCCGTCGCGAGCAGGATACCGGGAATCACGGCCGCCACGAACAGCCCGCCGATCGATACTTCGGCAATGACGCCGTAAATAATGAGCAATAGGCTCGGCGGAATCAGCATGCCGAGCAGCGATGAGCCGGCCGTGAGTCCCGCGGCGAACCTCGCCGTATATCCGTGCCGCACCATTTCGGGCACGGCGATCTTCGAGAAGATTGCCGCGGACGCAATCGAGATCCCGGTGATCGCAGCAAAGACCGCATTGGCGGCGACCGTGGCGACGCCGAGGCCGCCGTGAATCCGGCCGAACATGCGTTGCGCGGCGCGGAACGCGTCGCGGCCCATGTCGGAAACGTTCACGAATAAACCCATGAGCACGAACAGCGGCACGGTCGCGAACACGTAATCCGAAACCGTGCCTTCGGCGGCGAGCGCGAGCGTTCGCGTTGCCACCGTGAAATCGTGCCGGAGCAGCGCTAACCCCAAAAACCCGACGAGAAACAAAGCCATCGCGATCGACATGCCGAGAGCGATCAATGCGAGCACGACGACGATCATGAACACGCCGATCACGCGCGGCTCCACCGCCGTCGTCCACAACCCCACGAACAGCACGGCGACGAGAACAGGGACCACGAGAACGACGGTACGCGACCGCGCCGCATCGCCCGCGCTCGCCAACTGGCTCGCCCGGCGGCTGCTCGCAAGGCGCTGCCGCAGGTACTCGAGCGCGGCAACGACCGCGCCCAGAAAGATGAGGAACTTGATCGGCCACACCGTGATCTTGAACAAACCTTCGACGCCGGCGAACTCGGAGGTAGCGAGCGCTCGCACGAAATCGGGCCACATGCCGGCGGCGGTGAGGGCGAACATCACGATGCCGACGCCGGCGAGCAGCGCCGACCATGCCTCGGCGGTCGCGGGGCTGCGCTGCTCGAGCTTGGCGACGAGCATCTCGGCGCGCGTAAGGCGCGACTCATGGATCGCGTAAGCGAGTTGCAGGAACACACACGCGACGAGCGACAGCGCCACCATCTCGGGAACGCCCGTGATGGGGCTGTCGAATAGCTCCCGGCCGACGATGTCCGCGCAAATCAAGAACGTCAGAGCGAAGATCCAAACGACGCCGGCGCCGTTCATCCAGCGCATGAGCTTCGTGAAATACTCGCCGACCATGTGCTAATCGGATTCCGTGTCCCAATTGCGGAGCGGCGTGCCGCCGCGACTGCGGACGGTATCCATATAGATCCTGAGCACCTCACGAGCTGGAATGCCGCGCTCTTCCGTGGCGCCGGCCCACTGTCCGGCGATGTTCGGCAGGCCATTGAGCCACTTGAGTTTTTCCTCCACGGGCAACTCGTAGACTTGCGCGCCGTCCGCCTGCATCGATGCAAGGCCGCGCGCGTAGCGAGCCGCGATCTCGTCCGCGACGCCTTTGCTGTATTCCGGCCCAAGCTCCGTGAGCACGTCCTTGACATCGTCCGGCAAAGAATCCCACTTACGAAGGTTGATCGACATTGCGCCCGTCAGCTGCCCGCCGATGCCGACGAGCGTGATGTACTTCGCCACTTCGTGGATGCGATAAGGCGCGGCGCCCGAGAGGATCGTCAGCACGCCGTCCGCGACGCCGGTCTGAATCTGCGTGTAGTAGGTTGTGAGCCCGCCCTCTACCGCGACGGCGCCGGTGCCTTCGAGCCAGGTGGCCGTCGGCCCCGGCGCGAGGATCTTGCGGCCGCGCAAATCCTCGACCGTGCGTACGGGGAAATTCGTCATGAGATGATAGGTGTCGATGGAGCTGCCGCCGAGAAAATGCTGGTTCTGCGCGGTCCATGCTTCCGTCATCACCGGTACTTGCGCATGCAGGTCGTTCATGATCTCGTAGATCATGTGGTAATCGTCGGTCGCGAACGGCGTGTAGTACGTAACGTTCTGCAGCGGCATCTTCGAGAGCTCCCAGAGCGTTCCGACCCAGCCCATATCCGTGAGGCCGATCTCCACCGCTTCGAGTGTATTCTCGAACTTATACAGCGATCCGCCGTAGGTCTCCGTCCACCGAATGCGATGCGGGCTCCCCATCGCTTCCAAGCGCCTGTTCGTCTCGGGGACGACGAGCGTATGCATGACACCCACCCACGGAAGACCCGTCGTGTGACTCGACGCAATCGTCATGCGAATCGTTTCCGCGGGTGCCGTGCCGGCCGCAAGCATCGATGCGATGAGCAGGGTCGACGCCGTTAGTCTCATGAATGTCACCGATACTCGAGCACCGGACAGTAACATGGGAGCGAGGCCTTGCAAACGGCCGCGGTTCGTAGGAGCGAGCTTCGCTCGCGATTGACTGAGCGCGCTCCATCAATCAAGGTAGAAACGATGGGAATACTCGTCGATGGCAAATGGCGCGATGCTTGGTACGACACGGGTGCGTCGAAGGGCCGGTTCGTCCGCAGCGAAGCGCAATTCCGCAACTGGATCACCGCGGACGGCAGCGCAGGTCCCACGGGTAAGGCGGGATTTCGCGCCGAGCCCGGCCGTTATCATCTTTACGTCTCGCGCGCCTGCCCGTGGGCCCACCGCACGCTGATTTTTCGCAAGCTTAAGGGACTCGAGCCGATGATCTCGATCTCCGTCGTCGGCACTTATATGGGCGCCGAGGGATGGACCTTCGATCCCGGGCCCGGTGTCATTCCGGATCCAATCCAACATGCGCGCCGATTGTACGAGGTGTACCTCGCCGCGGATCCGCGTTACAGCGGGCGCGCGACCGTGCCGGTGCTCTGGGACAAGCAGCAAGGAACGATCGTCTCGAACGAATCGAAAGAAATCATTCGCATGTTCAACAGCGCGTTCGACGAAGTCGGCGCGACCGGTCCCGACTACTATCCCGAGACGCTGCGCGGCGAGATCGACGAGCTCAACGAGTATATCTATACGAACGTCAACAACGGCGTGTATCGCGCCGGCTTCGCGACGACGCAGGAAGCTTACGAGGAAGCCGCGACTGCATTGTTCGAAGCGCTCGACTCCCTCGAGCAGCGGCTCGCGGTGCGCCGTTACTTGACGGGCGCAAGCATCACCGAGGCCGATTGGCGCTTCTTCACGACGCTCGTGCGCTTCGACCCCGTGTACTTCGGGCACTTCAAATGCAACAAGCGGCGCATCGTCGATTATCCGAGCCTCTCAGGATACGTCCGCGACTTGTATCAGCAGCCGGGCATCGATACGACCGTCGACATTGCCTCGATCAAACGGCACTACTACGGCAGTCACAAGACGATCAATCCCCACCTGATCGTGCCGATCGGACCGGAGATCGATTACGGCGCTCCCCACGATCGCGCGCGGCTCGGCTGATCCCGCTCTGCTCGCGGTCGAGGGGCTTGTTGTAGGAGCGAGCTTCGCTCGCGATTAAGAAAGATCGCGAGCGAAGCTCGCTCCTACAGGAAGCCGGGCGTATCATGGAACGCATGCAAAGACGGACGTTCCTCAGTCGGTTTCTCGGCGGCGCCGCGGCCTCCGTGGCGACGGAGCGCGTGCTTGCCGCCCCGTCCGTCGCCGAGCTCCAACGCAACTGGCGCGAGCTATTGAACCCGAGCGCAACGGTTGCCGAGAGCACGGAGCCCCTCATCCGTTCCGACGAAGAGTGGCGGAGCGTGCTCGAGCCAGCGCAATACCGAGTGCTGCGCGACGAGGAAACGGAGCGTCCCTTCACGAGCCCCTTGAACGACGAGCATCGAGCCGGGGTTTACGTCTGCGTTGCGTGCGACCTGCCGCTCTTCACCTCCGCCATGAAGTTCGAGAGCGGTACGGGATGGCCGAGCTTCTTCACGACCATCCCGGATGCGTTTGCGACGAAACGAGACTTCGTATTGCTGTGGCCGCGAACCGAGTATCACTGCGTCCGCTGCGGCGGCCATCATGGTCACGTATTCGACGACGGACCGCCGCCGACCGGCCAGCGCTGGTGCAACAACGGCGTGGCGCTGCGCTTTATTCCGTCAATGACCGGCGCTGTCGCCCCAGAGACTCTCTAGCCTGCCATCCCGGCCGCACGTGAACCGATAGTAGTTGTAGCGAATCGGGTTGCGCTCATAGTAATTCTGATGATAGTCCTCGGCGGGATAGAACTCGCCGGCCGGAGCGATCTCGGTCACGATGTCGCCCGGCAACGCGTGCGCTTGTGTCAGCGCGAGCTTCGACGCCTCGGCCTGCCGGCGCTGCTCCTCGGAGTGATAAAAGATCGCAGTTCGATACTGGTTGCCGCGGTCGCAGAATTGGCCGCCCGCATCCAAAGGATCGACGTTGTGCCAAAACACCTCGAGCAGCCGCTCATAGCTCACGACGGCCGGGTCGTAAGTCACCTGCACGGCCTCGGCGTGACCCGTTATGCCTGCGGAAACCTGCTTGTAGGTCGGACTCGCGACATGACCGCCGATATAGCCCGAGATCGTCGCGCTCACGCCGTCGAGCTCGTCGAATGGGTGCTCCATGCACCAAAAGCAGCCGCCGGCGAACGTAGCCACGGCTTCGGCGCGTTGCTGCGCTTCGCTCCCGGGCGACAAAAGGAGCGTGGCTATACCGAAAAATGCGAGCATCGAGCGTCGAGAGTTCATGACCTGTACCTCGCAAAAGATCGCGAGCGAAAAGAATCGCGAGCGAAGCTCGCTCCTACAGACTACAGACGGCCTGCGCGATAATCCTCGAAGGCCTTGTAGATCTCCTCGGACGTGTTCATGACGAACGGGCCGTAGCGCGCGATGGGCTCGTTGAGCGGACGCCCCGCGACGAGGATCAGGCGGCAATCCTCGGCGCCTGCCGCAACTTGGACCGCTTCGCCGTGACTCAATAGCGCAAGCTCGCCGCGCTGCAACGGAGTGGATCCCGCCCCGGCAACGGCGCTGCCCGCATACACATAGATAAAGGCGTTGTGCTCGTCGGGAAGAGGCACGCTGTACGATCGGCCCCGCTCGATGTGCAGATCGTAGTACACGGGTTCCGTCGCGACGCCGGTCACCGCACCCGTCACGCCGCCGAGCTGGCCCGCGATGACGCGTGCGCGCACGCCGTCCGCGAGCATCGTCTCGGGAATCCGATCGCCCTGGATGTCCTGGTAGCGAGGTGCGGTCATCTTGTCTCGCGCCGGTAAGTTGACCCAGAGCTGGAATCCCCACATGAGACCTTCGACTTGCTGCGGGAATTCCGAATGCACGATGCCGCGGCCGGCCGTCATCCATTGCGCGCTGCCGGGCCCGAGCAGTCCCGTGTTGCCCTGGTTGTCGCCATGCTTCATGCGGCCGGCGAGCATGTACGTGACGGTTTCGAAACCGCGATGCGGATGATCGGGAAAACCCGCGATATAGTCGTTCGGATCGTCGGAACGAAACTCGTCGAGCAAGAGAAACGGATCGAAACTGTCGAGCTGCGGCGTGCCAATCACGCGCGTCATCCGGACGCCGGCGCCGTCACTCGTCGGTACGCCGCGCAGTCTGCGTGTAACTTCTCTCAATCTCGTGCTCCACCTGTTCGCGTGATCGTGAAACCGTCAGCGGGCCGCTCGAGCGTCGCGAGACGAACACGCCGCGTGCCGTCGCGCGCAGGGTTGCCGCTCACGATGACTTCGTCGCCGGCTTTCAAGGTGTCCGGCGAATAGCCCATGCTCGCCATGACGACCGTATTGTGCCATTCGAGGGCCCAAAGCTCGGATTCGCCGGCCTCGTTGACGACCTCCAAGTGAATGAACGCGTGCGGATTGCGCCACAGGAACTCCGAGACCTTGCCGTGCAACGTGACGCTCGCGTCCGCTTTGTAGTGAGCGGGAAAAGAGTGATGCGCCGCAGCGGCCCCGGCGGCCAGCGAGAGAACCGCGGCGGCGGCGCGACGAAAACGCTTGTTCATATCGGCATGCGGGCGTGCTGAGCTTGTTCGAGCTAACGTACTGCCGCGTATACGTCAAGTCAACGCAACGGCGGTCCGCTCGCGGGCCACCGGCGAGTAACCTATAATCGCGCCTTGGTTCGCGCCTGGCCAACGGGGGGCATAATGAAAATTAAGACGATTTCGGTCTTGGCGTGCGCACTTGTACTCGGTGCGCCGGCTCTGGCACAGCAAGATTTTTCCAACGTCCAAATTCAAACGACGCAAGTTGCGGAAGACTTGTACCTATTGGTCGGTCAGGGGGGCAACATCGCGTTGTCGACGGGCGACGACGGCGCATTCATCGTCGATACGCAATTCGCTCCGCTCACAGACAAGATTCAGGCCGCCGTGACGGCCGCCGGCGGCGGCCCCGTAGAGTTCGTCGTCAACACGCACTGGCATGGCGACCACAGCGGCGGCAATGTCAATTTCGGCGGCGCGGGCGCGACCATCATGGCGCACGACAACGTGCAGGTACGCATGAGCACGGACCAAGTCAGCGGGTTGAACGGCGAAACGATCCCCGCCTCGCCGCGGGCTGCGATTCCCGTCGTGACATATCCTTCGCGCATGACGTTTCATTGGAACGGCGACACGGTCGACCTCATCCACATTCCGAACGCGCACACGGACGGCGATACCGTCGTGCACTTCACGAACCTCAACGCTTTCCACATGGGCGACACGTATGTCAACGGCGGGTTTCCTTTCGTCGACGTCGCGAGCGCCGGGACTCTCGACGGCATCATCGCCGCCGGCGAAAAAGTCCTGAGCTTGAGCGATGCGGGCACGAAGATCATCCCGGGCCACGGCGCGCTCGCGACGCCCTCGGATCTGCGCGCCTGGATCGGAACGCTATTGACGATACGCGACCGTCTGAAAACTCTGATCGATCAAGGGCGTACGGAAGACGAAGTCGTCGCGGCCAATCCGACCTCGGAGTGGAATGCGACGCTCGGCGCGGGCTTCATGAACGGCGAGACGTTTACGCGTCTTGCGTATCAAGGCATGACGCGCTAGCACGGCCGCGCCGCCGGATAACAACAATATGGCGGAGCTGCTGGAGGCCGGCTTGATCGTCACGCTCGTCGGCTTGACGGTCGTGTTCGTCATGTTGACGGTGCTCATATTCGTCATCGGGACGATGTCCCGCTTGAGTCGCATCATCGACGTGGTTGTCACGGCGGCCCCGCCTGCATCGACAGCTCGACCGGCGACGGCTTTGCGCCGCGCCGACGATGACGAGCTCGCGGGCGTCATCGGTGCCGCTATCGCCGCGCACAGGCGCAAACGCTAGTGGCCAATGCGCTGAAACTCACCGAGCTCGCCCTGCGCGACGCGCATCAATCACTGCTGGCTACGCGCCTGCGTACCGAGGACATGTTGCCGATCGCGCCGAAGCTCGATCAAGTCGGGTTTTGGTCCGTCGAGAGCTGGGGCGGCGCTACCTTCGACGCGTGCATCCGTTACCTCGGCGAGGACCCGTGGGAGCGCCTGCGTCAGATCAAGAAAGCCATGCCGAAGACGCGGCAGCAGATGCTGCTGCGCGGCCAGAATTTGCTCGGCTACCGGCACTATGCCGACGACGTCGTCGAGGCGTTCGTCGAACGCGCCGCCGCCAACGGCATCGACGTGTTCCGGATTTTCGACGCGCTCAACGACCTGCGCAACATCGAGACTGCCGTCAAGGCCGCCGTGAAGGCCGGCAAGCACGCGCAAGGCACCATGGCGTACACGGTGAGCCCCGTGCATACGCTCGCGATGTGGATCGATCTCGGCAAGCGCATCGAGGACATGGGTTGCCACTCGATTTGCATCAAGGACATGGCGGGGTTGCTGAAGCCGTACGTCGCTCTAGAGCTGGTCGCGCGCCTCAAGGAAAGCTGCAAGATTCCGATCGCAATGCAATCGCACGCGACGACCGGTATGAGCACGGTCACCACCATCAAAGCCGCCGAGGCGGGCATCGACATGGTCGATACGGCGATCTCGTCATTGAGCATGACTTACGGTCATTCGGCGACGGAGTCGGTGGTCGCAATTTTGCAAGGCACGGAGCGCGACACCGGGCTCGATCTCAAGCTGCTCGACGAGATCGCCGCGTACTTTCGCGTCGTGCGCCGCAAGTATGCGCAGTTCGAGGGGAGCCTGAAGGGCGTCGATGCGCGGATTCTGCTCGCGCAAGTCCCGGGCGGCATGCTCACGAACATGGAGAAGCAGCTCAAGGACCAGGGGGCTTCCGACGCTTTCGACGCCGTGCTCGAGGAGATCCCTCGCGTGCGCAAGGACTTGGGCTACATCCCGCTCGTCACGCCGACGTCGCAGATCGTCGGCACCCAGGCCGTGCTCAACGTGCTGCTCGGCGAGCGCTACAAGAACATCGCGAAGGAGACGCAGGCGATCTTGCACGGCGAGTACGGCGCGACGCCGATCCCCGTCGACCGAGATCTTCAGGCGCGCGCTCTCGAAGGCAAAAAGGCCGTCACGTGCCGTCCCGCCGACCTCATCGAGCCGGAGCTCCGCGACTTGACGGCCGATCTCTACCGCCTCGCCGACGAAAAAGAGCTCGAAGTCTTCGGCATCGAAGACGTGCTGACTTATGCGCTGTTCCCGCAGGTAGGCTTGCGTTTCCTCGAGCACCGCGGTGACGCGAGCGCCTTCGAGCCGCCGCCGGGAACGGTATCGGCGCCGGCGGCCGCTCCGGCCGCTCCGGCCGCGAAGCCTCACGCGGCCGCCGATTCCGGCGCACCGGAGCGCTATCAAGTGACGGTCAACGGGCGAACGTTCGACGTGCAGGTCGCGCCCGGCGGCGCGATCACGCATATGGCGTCCGTCGCCCCGGCGGCTCCGCCCATCGCCGCAGCGGCCTCGGAGCAACCCGTCAATGCGCCGCTCGCGGGCGTCCTGCTGCGCGTGCTCGCGCACGAAGGGCAACGAGTCGAGGCCCGTCAGGTCGTCCTCGTCATGGAGGCGATGAAAATGGAAACGGAGATTCGCGCACCCAGAGCCGGCACCGTGACGAGAATTGCCCTCCAAGAGGGCAATGCCGTCGAGCTCGGCCAAACTTTGTTCACCATCGTTTAGCACGGTCGGCGGCATGGAAGACAGCATTCGCGAGCTGTGGCTATCCACGGGCTTAGCCAACTTCAGGCTCGGCCAGATCCTCATGATGCTGGTCGGCGGCACGCTGCTGTTCCTCGCCATACGCAAGAAGTTCGAGCCGCTGTTGCTCGTTCCGATCGGGTTCGGCGCGATCCTGAGCAACATTCCGATCGCCGCCATGGCGGGTCCCGAAGGACTCCTCGGCTATGTCTATGCCGTCGGTATCGAGACCGGCGTGTTTCCGTTGTTGATATTTCTCGGCGTCGGCGCCTTGACCGATTTCGGCGCGCTGATCGCAAACCCCAAGACGATTCTGCTTGGAGCCGCCGCACAGTTCGGCATCTTCACTACGATGATCGGCGCGCTGTTGCTGAACGCCGTGCCGGGGTTCGATTTCACGCTCGCCGATGCCGCCTCGATCGGCATCATCGGCGGGGCCGACGGCCCGACGGCGATCTTCCTTGCGACTCGTCTCGCCCCGGAGCTGCTCGGCGCGATTGCCGTCGCCGCCTACTCCTATATGGCGCTCGTCCCGATCATCCAGCCGCCGATCATGCGGCTCCTGACGACGAAAAAGGAACGCGCCGTCGTCATGCAGCAAATGCGGCCGGTATCGAAGCTCGAGCGTATCCTGTTTCCACTCACGGTGCTGATCGTCACCGCGTTGCTCCTGCCGACGGCTGTTCCGCTGATCGGCATGCTGACGTTCGGCAATTTGCTGCGCGAGTGCGGCGTCGTCGAGCGTCTCAACAAAGCAGCGCAGAATGAGATCATCAACATCGTGACCATATTCTTGGGTCTTGCCGTCGGCTCGAAGTTGAGCGCCGACCAGTTCTTGCGTGTCGAGACGCTCGGCATCCTCGTGCTCGGCGCCATCGCGTTCGGCATCGGCACCGCGGCCGGCGTGCTCATGGGCAAGATCATGTGCTGGGCGACGGGGGGCAAGGTCAATCCGCTGATCGGCGCCGCCGGCGTCTCGGCGGTCCCGATGGCGGCCCGCGTCGTCAATAAAGTCGGGCAGGAAACGGACGAGAATAACTTTTTGCTCATGCACGCCATGGGGCCGAACGTGGCCGGCGTCATTGGCTCCGCGGTCGCCGCGGGCGTGCTGTTGGCTCTCCTCGGGCCCTAGATGCACGTTGCTGATTTTTGCGTTGCCGCACAGTATTATCGCCGCCGTTGCCCGACAATTACGCGCCATATGCCAACCACTCGACTCGATAGGGCCCTGGCGGCGCTCTGTGCGGCGCTGGGCTTGGCGGGCCTCGCCGAGGCCCAGGACTTGAGCGCATCGGCACGCTATGGCGCCGTAACGCTCGAGAGTGACTTTCGCCCCGATCCGCACGTCGTCAACGTCGAGTCCGGCGGCCCCGATGCCGCGTCGTCGCACGGGTCCGGCTGCACGGGCTACATCAGCAACGAACGCGCCGACTTCGAGCTCACGTATACCGATGCCGGTCGATACTCGCTCGGAATCTACGTCGTCGGCGACGACGACACGACCCTCCTCATCAACGATCCCTCCGGGCGGTGGTTCTGCAACGACGATTTCAACGCGCGCGGCGGCACGAATCCCGGCGTAGTGTTCTCGAACCCCGCCGACGGCACTTACGACATATGGGTCGGCGCTTACGAGCAGGGCGGCACCGGCAGCGACGTCCAGCTTATCATCACCGAAACGGGCGCGCCGTGGGATCCGTTGTACGGCACCGTGGACCTTTCGGCCAATTTCAATCCGGATCCGTACGTTTCCGAGATCCGCGCCGGCGGATCGGACCTCGCCGAGACGTTGGCTCAAGGGTGCGTGGGCTACGTCAACGCCGCGCGGCCCGATTACGGCTTCAACTACTCCAATGCGGGCCAGTACACGCTGAGCCTGTTCGTCGAAGGCGACGAGGATTCGACGCTCGTCGTCGAGGACCCGTCGGGACGCTGGTACTGCAACGACGATTACTCGGCGGAAGGCGGCCACAATCCGGGCGTCGTGCTCGGCGAGCCCGTGGACGGCTTCTACAAAGTCTGGGTCGGCACCTATGCTCAGGAGGGTCTCGGCGAGGCCGTGAATCTCCTCGTCACGGAGCGCGGCGTGCCGTGGGAAGGCACCTCGACCGGCGCATCAGGCCCCCTCGTCGCTCCGCCCGGCGACGGTACCAGCCTCGTTGCGTCGGGCACGGGCTTTCTCGTGAGCCGCACGGGACATGTCCTCACCAACCATCACGTCGTCGGCGAGTGCAACCGGCTCACGTTTCAGCTTCGCGGCGATCTCGCGGTCGAAGCGGACGTCTTGTCGACCAATCAAACGACGGACCTCGCGCTGCTCAAGGTGCCGCTGACCACGATGCAACCCGCGCAATTCCGCGGCCGTGCGGCGGTGCGGCTCGGCGAAGAGCTCGTCGTGTACGGATTTCCGCTGCTCGGCGACCTGTCGTCGCAAGGCAATCTGACCAACGGTATCGTCAGCGCGCTCAGCGGTCTCGGCGACGACCTGAGCCGCATGCAAATGACGGCGCAGATTCAGCCCGGCAACAGCGGCGGTCCCGTCATGGACCGGTCCGGAACCATCGTCGGCGTCGTCGTCGAGACGGCCAACGACGAGTACTTCCGCCGCGAGCGCAATACCCTCCCGCAGAACGTGAATTTTGCCATCCGCGATTCGCTCGCACGCTCGTTCCTCGACACCAACAACGTCGCGTACGACGTGGCCGAGCAGGGTAGCGAGACATTGCCGATCGCCGATATCGCCGACCAGGCGCAGAAGTTCACCGGCATCATCCTCTGCTATCAGTAGGGGCGCCGCGGGCGGACCGCGAAGCCCCTCGTCAGTACGGGTTCGCGATCGGCAGCTCTTCCGCGGGATAAAGCGTGATGATCTTCGCGCCTTCGGGCGTCAAGACCACTTCTTCCTCGATGCGCGCCGCCGAGATCCCGTCCGTGGCGGGGCAGTAAGTCTCGACGGCAAACACCATTCCCACCTTGAGCTCGAGCGGCTCTCGGAACGAGGTCACGCGCGAGATCAACGGGCGCTCATGCAAGCCGAGCCCGAGCCCGTGGCAGAAGTTGAGCCCGAACGCCTCCATCTCACTCGAAAAGCCGATCTCGTCGGCCGTCGGCAGCGCATGCGCGACCGTGTCGCTCCCCATGCCGGGCTTCAAGAGCTCGATGGTCCGGTCCATCCACTCGCGAGCTTTACGGTAAGCGGTCCGCTGCGGAGCCGTGGCGCGGCCGACGCTGAACGTCCGGTAGTAGCACGTGCGGTAACCGATGAAAGACTGGATGATGTCGAAAAATGCCTGATCGCCGGGGCGAATGAGCCGATCGGTGAAATTGTGCGGATGCGGCGAGCAACGCTCGCCCGAGATCGAATTGATCGCCTCGACGCAATCGGACCCCATCTCGTACAACCGGCCGCTCGCGAGCGCGACGATCTCTGATTCCCTGACGCCGGGCTTCAAAGCTTCGGCGATGTCCTGGTACACGCCGTCGACCATCGCCGCGGCCATATTGAGCAACGTTAGCTCATCGATGTTCTTGACCTCGCGCGCCTGGAGCATCGTTTGCTGACCGTCGCGCACCTCGATACCTAAGCGTTGGAGCTCGAACAGCATCGGCGGCTCGATGACGTCGACTCCGAGGGGCATGTCGCCGACACCCTCCTCGTCCATAATCGCTTTGATTTCCTTGGCGGCGTCGCGCGCGAGCTTGACGTCGCTGCCGCAGGCGCCGCGCATTCCCAACAAGCCGGCGCGGCAGTGGCTCGTTTGCAGCCACGGAGCGTGCAGGCGATGGTGCTTGGCCGCGGACCCGAAATCCCAGACGTACGGATCGCCGTTGCCGGTGATCAGCGAATAGCGCAGGAGCTTGTCCCTTGCCCACTCGCCGATCACGGTGCTCGTCGTGTACCGAATGTTGTGCTGGTCGAAAGAAAGGAGCGCACCCAAGCCCGACCTCGCGAGCGCCGCGCGCGTACGCGCGAGGCGGTACTCGTGCAAGCGGCGAAAATCGACGCGTTCCTCGAAATCGACCTGACTGTGACCCGGCGCCTGCAATGGACGGTCCCAGCGATGGTGCGGATCGATATCATCGGCGCGGATGACCGTCGGTTCCGCCTTCTTCGGTTTGCCCGCTTTTTTCGCCCTTCGCGCCGACTTCGTCACTATCTTCCGTTTCTTCTTAGCCATGCCCTGCCTCTGCTATGAATGGCGCCGCTCGTTAAGCGATCTATCTTGCCGAGAGCGACGGGAGAGATCAATCCAAGATCGCGGCCTTAAGGCCGCTCCTACGAGAGGGCGGCCGTCGGCGCGCGCACCCACTCGGGCACGATGAG
>DATCIQ010000388.1:0-3932 GCA_036507635.1 Gammaproteobacteria bacterium | reverse complement strand
TGACGAACTTGCCGTCGTAGCGGCCCGCACGTGCCAGGTCACGGTCCCAGGAATAAGGCTTCGGCAACATGGCGCCATGGTAGCGCCGTTCGCGCGGGCCGCCTCCTGATTCGCGTTTTCGATGTTCCCCGTTAGGGTTTGACGCGCGCGTAGATATTGAGGAAGACGATGATGAGCGCTGCGCCGGCGGCAATGCTCGCGACGTTCGTGATGATCGCCGTCACGTACGCGCCCCCACCTCCGGAATCTCGCCGAACGTTGCCGCGAGCGCCGCCAATACGAGCGCGGAGACGAGAACTCTGACATGGTCATCGCGCGCGATCGTCCAGCCGACGATCAAGCCGAGCACGGCAAGGAGCAACGAGGCATACGGAATCGTGACAAACGCGGCAATGAGCGCGAGGACCAGTCCAATCAACGCGGCGATTTTCTGAACCGTCATGGGATTCCCCTTATTTTTGTCGTTGTTTATGAATCGGCGCCGTCCCCACGGCGCGGCTCGATCATACGCTTTGTTGCATTGCAGTCCCAGGCGCGGCGCGAACCCTTTAGAAGCGCCCAATCGGCTGCGGGCGGCGGGGAGACTAGTCGTCGTCGGCGATGTCGACGCGCGTGACCGAATAAGCCCTGAGGCTGCGTTGCCCGGGATCGTAGTCCCCGAGGTAGACATAATAGCTTTCGCGGCGCTCGCGTAAGGTATCGTCGATGAGCGGAATGTACAGCGAGCGGCTCTGTTCGCCGGGCGCGAAATCTTCGGTGCGTTGCCCGAGGTCCGCGTAGTCCTCGTCGGCAATCGCCGAGTCGTCGCTCGTCCACCACACGACGGAGGCGGGCCTCGCGGCATCTCCCACACGGTTCACGACGACGACCGCCGCGACCTCGTGCTCACCTACCGTGACGGCGGCCGCGGCGAACGCGAACGGCGGCTCCGACGGCGCGCGACTGCTCGCATCGACTGCGACTGCGGATGCAGAAGGTGACAGTGCGGCGACGGTTGCGGGCAAGTCGACGGGCTCGGCCGGCGGCTCCCCACTCGCCGCGCCGGCGGTCGTAGCGGTGGTGTCCCGCGCCTGTTCCGTGCCCGGCACGAGGCTCCCGTCTTCCGCGGCGGGTGCCGGTTCGTCGACCGGGACTGTCGGCGGCGCCTCGGCCGCGCTCGTCTCGGGGGTCGTCACGGCTGTGGGCACGGGTTCGCCGTGCACCGGGTCCGAGGGCGCATCGATGCCGAGCTCCACGGCCGCGGATCGCCCTTGGTCGTCAGGGACGGCCGGCATCGTTGCCGTCGCGCTCGGCGCGGCTGCCGCCCGGTCATCGGACCCATCGCGGGCGACCATGAGATCGAGAGCGCCCTCGCGCAGCGGCGCGTACGTGAAAGCGAGTGCGCCGAGGCCGCCGACGACGGCGGCCGCCAAGACTTTGCGCGCTGTCCGAAGCGGCGCCGCATCGTCGGGCTCGGCACGTGCGTGATGCTGTCGAGGATAGTAGTCGGCGACGCGCCGCGGTTGAGGACGAGACACGTACTCAGGATCAGCGGCCCGTGGCGCCGGAGGATTCAAGAACGTGTACTCGGGAGGGCGTGCCACGGGGCGGTGTGGAGGCGAAGGCTCGAGAGGCGGTCCGTCGTCGTCGGGCACACGCAACTTCTCGATGCGCCGTACGCCCAAGTCGTTGAGAAACTCGTCGATTGTCGACGTGCGCAGCCCACGCTGCAACTCGAGCCCGGCCGCGATGGCTCGCCACTGCCCCGGAGCGAGTCCGCTGATCGGCAGCGGCTTGAGGTCGGCGCGCTGTGCTTCGAGGGGCGAGTTCGAATTGAATGGGTGCTTGCCGGACAAGAGCTCGTAAGTCAAACAAGCGAGGCTCAAGACATCGTCGCGGGCATCGCGCGCCGACGCTCGAGAGTCCGTTTCCTCGACATAGTAGGGCACGCCGGACGGCAGGCTCGCCGGGGCGATGTCGAGCAGCTTGATCCCGTACTCGAACGTGATGATCACGTTCTCGGGCTTCAAAGGGCCGTACACGAGCCCTTTCGCGTGTAGATATTGGAGCGCGTCGCCGACCGCACGGATCACGGCGAGGGCCTCGTCCGTCGACAGCACCGTGACGTCGTCGAGCACGAAACGCAACGATGCGCCTTCCAGAAGCTCCATCACGACGAACGGCACGTCGTCGTCCGTGCCGAAGTCGAGAATATCGACGACGTTCACGTGCGGGCCGGCGCGGAGCGCCGCGTACGCGCGTTTGAGCTCGTCCTTGGCGCTTTTCTTGGCGACGATTTTCGGGTCGAGCAGCTGGATCGCGACTCGGCGCTCGACGCCCAGGTCGCCGCTCGTCTCGTCGACGGCCTCATAGATGTCGCCTAGACGTCCGCGGCCGATGCGCTCGCTGAGCCGGTAACGCCCGGCGATGCGCCGCGCGTTCTCCGCAGTCCCGTCATCCGTCGCGCGGGTGGGCCGAGCGCCTCCGCCGGGCCGCGCTGTTTGCCCGTAGACGCGATTCGATAGCTCTTGGATGTGGCTGTGCTCACTCATGTCGAATCACCACACGCATCCTGCCGCAGGCGCGCCACAGGCTGCAAAGGTCGCCAAAAGGAGACAGTCATTGGCAAACTTGCAGCTTTCCGCTAGCGTGGCGGCTTATCTCGATTCTCCCACAATTACATCCACCAGGAGATTCAATGCATAAAGTTTCTATGGCGGCTGCGCTTGCGCTCAGCCTCTCCACTGCGGCCGCAGCCGCGCTCGCGCAACCGGCGCTCGAGACGGACCAGGAAAAGACCCTCTACGCGCTCGGCGTGGCGCTCGGCGACAACATCCGGCAGTTCGACCTCTCGGCCGCGGAGCTCGCGACCGTCGCGGCCGGCATCAACGATGCGGCCCTCGGCAACGAGTTCAAGGTCGACATGGAGGTCTATGGCCCGAAAATTCAAGAGCTTTTGAATGAGCGTACAGCAGCGCGCGCAACCGTTGAAAAAGAAGCATCCGCGGCGTTCGTCTACGAGCTCGCGCAAGAGGCCGGCGCCGAGCGCAGCGTCTCGGGTATGGTCTACGTCCCGGTCACGGTCGGCACGGGCGCGAGCCCGACCGCCACGGACACCGTGCGCGTGCACTACCACGGCACCTTGCGCGACGGCACCGTGTTCGACAGCTCCGTCGAGCGCGGCGAGCCGATCTCGTTCTCTTTGAACGGCGTCATCCCGTGCTGGACCGAAGGAGTGCAGAAGATGAAGGTCGGCGGCAAGGCGAAGCTCGCCTGCCCGTCGGACACGGCTTACGGCGACGCCGGGCAAGGCCCGATCCCGGGCGGCGCGGCGCTGTTGTTCGAGGTGGAGCTCCTCGCGATCGAAGCAGCGGAGTAGTGCCATGCGGCGCACATGGGTGTGCGTCGTGACGCTCGTATCGCTTGCGGGCAGCGCCAGCGCCCTGGAGCAACGCTGGCTCGGACCCGAGGACCGGGATCTTGCGACCGACGGCGCCGTCACCGAGTTTCCGTTGCCGACGCCTGGCAGCGGTCCGACCACGCTCGCGATCGCCACCGACGGCACCGTGTGGTTCACGCTCGGCTCGGGCAATGCGATTGGGCGCATGAGCCCGGACGGCGGCGGGCTCATCGAGTATGCGCTGCCGAACGCCTCGAGCTCGCCGCGCATCCTCGCGGCCGGGGCGGACGGCAACCTCTGGTTCTCCGAGCATACGGGCAACCGCATGGGCCGCATCACGCCCACGGGGGAGATTGCGGAATTCCCGATTCCGACACCAGCGAGCCAGCCGCGCGCGATCGCGCTCGGCGCCGACGGCAACATATGGTTCGGCATGTTCGCGGCCGGCAAGATCGGCCGCATCACGCCCGACGGCGTCATCACCGAGTTTCCGATTCCGACGCCGGACAGCGGCCCGCGGGCGTTGGCTTCAGGCCCGGACGGCAACATTTGG
>DATCIQ010000387.1:0-2062 GCA_036507635.1 Gammaproteobacteria bacterium | reverse complement strand
GCGGTCGAGTTGGGGGTTGAAGGACCCCCTAATTCGACCCCGTCGCGTCGGCGGGGACTTTTTCTACATCCTCGTTAGGCCGAGCACGTGTCACTGATGAATCGTCCGCCTCCCACTCTCCGTGCGGCTCCACATTCGTTCTTGCAGAGATCATGTCGCGCTGACGACCACACGCCGGCCGCGCGCGATCTTCGCGGCGACGAGCCGTGAACGTGGCTTGTGAAGTCAAGATTCGTCCCGCAATGCCTCCGTCGGCTGAATGCGAAGCGCCCGTCGCGTCGGGACGATGCATGCGAGTGCACAGCACATCGCCGTAGACAGTGCGAAGACTGCCGATCGACCGAAATCATCGAGATGCACATCCGACAGGTCGTTGTTAGCGAGACCGAGCGACAGGATTGCACCAACGCCAAGGCCCAGCGCAATCTGAACGAGTGGGCGCTTGAAGACGGTAGTCAGCACGTGCAGCGGCTGCGCGCCGAGCGCGACGCGCACGCCGATCTCCCGCGTCCGCCTGGCGACGGCGAAGGCCGTCACGGCATAGACACCGGCGAGCGACAACATCAGCGTCACACTCGTGAAGCTGACCAGGAGCTCAAGCCAGAACGCGCTGACGGACTCCGCCAGACGAGGCAGCGGTTTCGGATCGATCACGCGTAGCGCGGGATCGGTCGCCTGCGCAAGCTCGCGGAGACGCACCGCAAAACGCTGCGGATCGCCGCGAACGTGAATGGCGACACGAAGCGGACCGGTTTCCTTCGGCAGCGTCGCCTGAAAGATGCGGGCTCGGCCGAAATCGACCATATCGCGGTTTACGCCGAGATCGGGCACGACACCGACGATGTCATACCACGACTCGGCGGTGGGTTCGCGAGTTGATGAGTAGCGAAACCGGCGGCCAATTGGATTACGGCCGCCCATTACCTGATCGACGAAAAACTCGTTCACGAGCACGGCACGCGTCCGGTGTTCCGCGTCGGCCGTCGTCAACGCTCGGCCGCGGATCACGGGCGCACCGACCACGTCGAAGAATCGCGGATCGACGGACACGTACCCGGCGCAGTAGCCACCCACACAGCGTTCACTGTGCTCAGCGGCCGGACCCGAGTCCATCTTGATCCCGTGCCACCTAATACGCATCACCGGCATTTGATCGGCGTACGTGACGTCCAGCACGCCCGGCTCCTGTCGGAGCCGGTCGGCGAGCGCGCGGTAGCTTGCTTCGAGCCGCATCGCACGCACCGCCGGCACCGTGTCTCCACTCGCCGCGACGCCGTCAAAGCGATCGATGGCGAGCGTGGCCGTGAGAAATGCTTCGGCCGGGAATCCTGCTGGCGTTTTTCGCGTGACGTCCGCTCCCACGCCGAGCAGCGGCACCGGAACCACCGTCGTGAGCGCAATCTGCGCGACAATGACCACGGTCCACACGCCGCCGAACTGCAACCCGCCGCCGCCGCTTGACGCGGCTCGGAGCTTGCCACCAACACCACCCGACGTCACTTTGACCGCGGGAACGAAGCCGGCGATCGCCGCCGCGAACAGCGTCAGCCCAACGGCATAAAGAATCGTCGTCGACGAAACCGAAGTGTCGATATAAAACGGCAACGGACCCGTTTGCCCTTCGATCATCGTCCAGGTCCGCGCGAGCACGAAGCGCGCAACCATGAGACCAACCACCGCGCCGACGGCGCACAGCAGGAGCGCCTCGGCAAAGAGTTGCAGGATGAGGCGTCCACGGCTGGCGCCAAGTGCGGTGCGAACAAGGAGCTCCCGCTCTCGACTGACGGCGCGGGCGAACAACAACATTGCGACGTTGCCGCACAAAAGCGCGCCCAACAGCACGAGGAACACGTTGATCGACGCCAGCACCAACGCCGCCGCGGCTGGCAAATCACTGACAGCGTCGGGCAGAGAGAGGACTTGCAGGCGCACATTCTTGCGCGTCTCCGGAAACATCGTCGCTGCTCGGGCGCCGATCACCGCCACCTGGGCGGTCGCTTCCTCGCGTGGATGGCCCGGCGCCAGCCGCCCAAAGACATACCTCAGGCTCGGCGATGCCTCG
>DATCIQ010000386.1:0-8307 GCA_036507635.1 Gammaproteobacteria bacterium | reverse complement strand
CTCATGGTCGCGATCAATTTCAACATGGATCTCGGCGATGCTTGGGAGCACGCCGACGATCCTTGGTACCCCAATCCGATGACCGCGCTCGCCTACCGTTTCGCCGTGAATTACGTCATCTACGCGATGACGCATTGAGGGACTCGATGGACGGCACGAAATCGCGGGAGGCCAGCGTAGCCGAATCCTTCCTGCGCGCGCTCAAACGGCAAGGAATCGACTACGTATTCGCGAACGCCGGCACGGACTTTGCGCCGATCATCGAAGCGCTCGTCGGCCTCGCGCCGGAGCCCAACGCCGTGCCGAAATTCCTGACGATTCCGCACGAGAATCTTGCCGTCGCGATGGCGCACGGCTACTACCTCGTGGCGCGGAAACCGTCCGCGGCGATGGTGCACGTGACCGTCGGCACCGGCAACGCGATCTGCGCGCTCATGAACGCGTACCGCGACAACGTGCCGCTGCTGCTCATGGCCGGACGGACACCGCATACGCAAATCGGGCACATCGCCTCGCGCTCGTTCCCGATCCATTGGGGCCAAGAGAATTTCGATCAAGCCGGGATGGTGCGTGAGTACACGAAGTGGGACTACGAGCTTCGCGCCGGGCAGCCCGTCGAGCAGATCGTCGCGCGTGCATTGGAAATCGCCGTGGCCGAGCCGCGGGGCCCCGTGTATCTCACGTTGCCGCGCGAGGTGCTCGCCGACGTCGATCAGATACGCGCGCCGTTGCCGCCCGCGGGCATCGTGGCGCGGCCGCAACCGAGCGCTGCGCACGTCGCGACGCTCGCGCGGTGGATCGGCGATGCATCCTGGCCCATGATCGTCACGTCGCACTTGGGCCGCGACGTCGCGGCGGTCGCGGCGTTGGCCGAGCTCACCGAACGGTATGCGATCCCCGTGTGCCAAGCAGGCGCGACCTGCGTGAACCTGCCGGCGAGCCACGCGATGAACGTCGGACAAGCCGGCGGCGTGATGCTCAAGAACGCCGACCTCATCGTCGTCATCGACAGCGAGGTGCCGTGGTTCCCGCGCAATTTCACGCCGAACGCCGGGACACGCGTCGTGCACCTCGGCATCGATCCGTTGTGCGTCCGCTATCCGATCCGCTCGTTTCCGACGGATCTCGCCGTGCCCGGCGATACGCTCGCGACGCTGCGCCTACTTGCGGATGAGCTCCGCTCGGTCGCCGTCCCGAAAGGCGCGACCGTAGTCAGGCGTGCCGCGATCGAAACCTATCAGACGGGTCGACGCGCGTACACAGCTGCGATGCTCGAAGCAGCGCGCCGCGCCAAGCCGATCAGCTACGCGTATGTCGGCGAATGCATACGGCGCATCCTGCCAACAGGCGGCATCGTGATCACCGAGCTCGGCGCCTCGGCCGACCAGCTCGCGCTCGAGGAACCGGGGAGCCTCATCGGCGTCGGCGTCGGCGGCGGGCTCGGCTTCGGGCTCGGCGCGTCGCTCGGCGCCAAGCTCGCGGCGCCCGGCCGGACCGTCGTCTGCACCATCGGCGACGGCAGCTACATGTTCGGCAATCCGACGCCGTTCCACTTCGTCGCACGCTCCGCCGAGCTTCCCGTGTTGACCGTCGTCTGCAACAACAACCGTTGGCATGCCGTCGACGCCGCGACGCGCGGCGTATATCCCGAGGGCCTCGCTGCCGCGAGCCCCGTGATGCCGCTCGTCGAGCTCAAGCCGTCACCGGAATTTGCCAAAGTCGCCCAGGCGTCGGATGCCTATGCGCGGCGCGTCGACGATCCCGCCGACCTGCCGGGCGCGCTCGAAGCCGCGCTCGCCGCCGTCCAGTCCGGGCGGCAGGCGCTGCTCGACGTACGCATGGAGCACGGGTACCGGTCGCAAGGCTGATCTCGTAGGAGCGAGCTTCGCTCGCGATCCTTGTTGAAGATCGCGAGCGAAGCTCGCTCCTACAGGGCATCGACATCGAGGGCGCGCGCTTTCTCGCGCGCGAGCGCCAGCCGTTCCGGAGTGCCGACGTCGATCCACACCCCGTCGTAGCGCTCGCCGTAGAGATCCCCGCGGGCGACGGCAGCGTCGAGGATCGGCTTCAACGCATGCTTGCCGACCGCAAAGCCCGCGAACAACGCGCCATCGAGGATCGAGACCCCGGCGAACGTGAGCTTCGGCGGCCGGTCGACGATGCGCGACTGCGCGTCGATGCCGTAGTCCCCGGCGGCGTGGTGCGCGGGATTGGGCACGAGAACGAGGACGCCGCGGCCGGCGTCGAGCTTGAGGCTCGCAAACGGAAAATCCGTGAGCACGTCGGCATTGACGACGAGAAACGGGGCCGGCCCGAGCAGCGGCAATGCCTTGATGATGCCGCCGCCGGTCTCGAGCGGCGGGTCGCTTTCGACGCTGTAGCGAATGCGTGCGTCCCAGCGCGAGCCGTCGCCGATCGCCGCTTGGATTTGCGCGGCGTTGTAGGAAACGTTGATGACGAGATCGCGAATGCCCGCTGCCGCGAGCCGACGCACCTGACGCTCGAGCAGCGATTCACGTCCGAGGTCGAGCAGCGGCTTCGGCCGCTGCTCGCTCAAGGCGCCCATGCGCGTGCCGCGTCCTGCCGCGAGTATCATCGCTTTCATGGCGCTGCCGAAGCGTTGAAGGCATACATGATCTGTGCCATTGTAGCCGCCTTTACGCGGCTCAGACTTCGTGGCCCCAGTCAATCCCGCTCGCGCTCTCCTCGCATGTTTTTGCGTCCTCGCGGCTAATCACGCCGCCGCTCAACGTGTTTGCCTGGTCGTCGACCCGACGCCCGCCGGCCCCCTGCCCGTTGACACGAATGCTCCCGCCGACGACAGGCTCGACATCAGAGCGCGTCGTTGGCGATTCGATTCCGACTCGAGCGCACAGTTTTCCGACGAGGTGCGGGTCCAATACCACGGCGGCACGTTGACGGCGGAGAGCATGAGCGTCGAGGACGATCTCGTCGACGTGATCGGGCGCGTGACTTTCGCCAACGAGGACATCACGGTGTTTGCCGAGGACGCCGCGCTCGACAACGACGCGCGCATCCTGTCGTTCTCCGCGGCCGGGTTCAACATGCCCAAACGCCCGGCACGCGGCTCCGCCCAAGAGCTCATCATCACCGACGCGAAAACGATGTCGCTCTCCTCGCTCGTCTTCACGACATGCCCGGAAAACGATACGGATTGGGAGCTGCTAGCGCGCGACCTCAGCTTGGATGCCGAAGGCGGATTCGGGACCGCGCACGGCGTCCGATTGAAATTCAAGGGCGTGCCGATTCTGTATGCGCCCTATTTCACGTTTCCGATCGATGACCAGCGCAAGAACGGCTTCCTCACGCCGCAGATCGCGGAGCGCGAGCGAACGGGTCTCGACATCTCGATCCCGTACTACTTCAATCTCGCACCCAACTACGATCTGACAATCGAGCCGCGCTATCTCAGCAAGCGCGGCACGCAGCTCAACAACGATTTTCGCTATCTCTTGCCCCGCAGCGCCGGGACATTCGCGTTCGATTATCTGCCCGACGACAATGAGACCAACGACACACGCGGCTACGTGAATCTGCAACACGAAACACTTTTCGGCCGCGGGTGGCAGCTCATCGCGGGCGTCGAGGAAGTCTCCGACGAAGCCTATTTCGAGGACATGGGCGACAGCCTGAGCGTCACGAGCCAAATCTATCTGAGCCGCTTTCTCGATCTCGGTTTTTTCGCGCCGCGCTGGTCGGTGCGGAGCCGCCTCCAGAACTATCAAACGCTCGATTTGCTCATCGATCCCTTCGACCGCCCTTACGAGCGCGTGCCGCAAATGCTGTTCGAGGGCCTTTGGTCGGCGGGAATTTGGAGCTTCGATTCCTCGACCGAGCTCGTCAATTTCGACCGCGACGTCGGTGTGACGGGCTGGCGGCTCGATTCGACGCAGGAGCTCAGCCTGCGCTTCGGCCGCGCCGGCCTATACCTGACTCCGGCCGTGGCTTGGCGGCAGACCAACTACTGGCTCGACGACCCCGATGCGAGCGGCGACGACACGCTGACGCGCGGCTTGCCGGTCGGCAGTCTCGATACCGGCATCCGCTTCGAGCGCGATGCCGGCAAAACCGACCGCTGGATCCAGACCTTGGAACCGCGTTTGCTCTACATCAACGTGCCGTTCGAGGATCAATCGCAACTGCCGGTGTTCGACACGATCGTGCCGGACTTCAATTTGGTGCAGCTGTTCCGCAAGTATCAATTCGTCGGTCCGGACCGCGTCGCCGATACGGATCAGTTGAGCTTCGGCGTGACGACGCGGCTCGTCGACGGCAGCAGCGGCGAGGAACGGTTGAGCGCCACCTTGGGGCGGACTCACTACCTCGCCTCGCAAACCGTGAGCCTGCCGGGGCAACCGCTGAGCGGCGCCAGCGACTCCGACTACGTGGCCGAGATCGGCGTAGCCTTGAGCAATAAATGGAATCTCGACGTCGGCTACCAATGGAACAGCGAAACCGACTCCACGGTGCGCGCCGAAACGCGCTTCGAGTTTCGGCCGCAGATGGACCGGCTGTTCGGGTTCGGCTATCGACTGCGCGAAGGGCTGCTCGAGCAGGGCGAGCTTTCCATGGTGTGGCCGGTCGGCCAGAGTTGGCGGTTCATCGGCCAGTACAGCTATTCCTTGCTCGAGGAGGAGCCGCTCGAGCAGTTCGTCGGGCTCGAGTACGAGGCTTGCTGCTGGCGCGTGCGCTTGACGGGGCGCCGTTACATCAGCAGCCGGACCGGGGAAACGGACAGCGCGATCTCGATCCAGCTCGAGCTCAAGGGCTTGACGCAACGCGCGAGCTCCCCGGAGGAGCTGCTCGACCGTGGTATTCTTGGCTATCGACGTTTTTCGGGAGCCGGTACGGAATGACGGCGCGTTTCCTTCGGACCACGCTTGCCGCCGGTGCGGCGGCGCTCTTTTGCTCAGCGGCTCAAGCGCAGGATCGCGACCTCGGCTCGACGGGGCAGCTGCTCGAGAGCATCGCGGCCGTCGTCGAAGCGGGGATCGTGCTGCAGAGCGAGTTGGACGCGCGGATTGCGCTCGTCATCGACAATTTCCGTCAGCAGCAACAACAGTTACCGGCGGAACAGCGCACGCAACTGCCGCCGCTGTCGGTGCTCGAGCGCCAGGTGCTCGACCAGCTCGTGCTCAAGGAGATTCAGTTGCAGCGCGCCGAGCGGCTCGGCATCGTCGTCAGTGACGACATCCTCAATCAGGCGCTCGGCAACGTCGCGGCCAATCTCGGATTGACGCTGGAACAGCTGCCGGCAGCGCTCGCGGCCGAGAACATCGACTATGCGATGTATCGCGAAGACAGCCGCGAGGACCTCATACTCAGTCAGCTCGAGCAACGCGACGTGTTGAGCCGCATCAACGTCACGCCGCGCGAGCTCGAGCAATGTCTCGCGCGCGCCGAGGCCAATCAAACGAACGAGTTCGACTACAACGTCTCGCACATCCTGATCGGCCTGTCGGCCTCGGCGACGAGCGGGGAAGTTCGCGAGGCCGAGCGGCGCATCGAGGAGATTCGTGAACGGCTCGAGGCCGGCGAAGACTTCGCGCAGCTCGCGCTGACCTACTCCGAGGCGCAAACAGCGCTCGAGGGCGGCTCGCTCGGGTGGCGCAAAGGGTCCGAGCTCCCGACGCTGTTCGCCGACGTCGTGACACGCATGCAGCCCGGCGAGTACTCGGAGCCGATCCAGAGCGGCAGCGGGTTCCATCTCGTGCGCCTCAACGAGATGCGCGGCGCGGAACGCGTGATGGTCGACCAGGTTCGCGCGCGGCATATCCTCATCGCGCCGACGCAGATCCTCGACGACGACGCCACGCGGCAAAAGCTGCTCGGCATTCGCGAGCAGATCGTCAACGGCGACGACTTCGGCGCCGTTGCTCTCGCGGTTTCGGAGGACACGCTCTCGGCCGCCGACGGCGGCGATCTCGGTTGGATTGCACCCGAGGACTTCGTTCCGGAATTCGCCGAAAAGCTCGAGACGCTCCCTGTCGGGGAGCTCAGCGACGTATTTAATACGCGCTTCGGCTGGCACATCGTGGAAGTGACCGACCGCCGCTCTCACGACTCCACCGACGAGCTCAAGGAACAGCGCTGCCGCTCGGAGATTCGCGCGGGCAAAGCTCAAGAAGAGAGAGAAGTGTGGTTGCGCCGGCTTCGCGACCAAGCCTATATCGACATACGCTTGTAAGACTCCGGCACCCTCGGGCCGGCCGGATATGACCACCGATATCCCCTGCATCGCGCTCAGCTCAGGCGAGCCGGCCGGCATCGGCCCCGATATTTGCGCGCTGCTCGCGACTCGAGCCCTCCCTTGGCGCATTGCGGTGCTCGGCGATCCCACGGTGCTCGACGCCCGAGCCGAGCAACTGCGCCTGCAGGTGCGAATCCTCGTGCGCCCGACGCCGGCCGAGGTCGAGCCGCAGCAAGGCGGGATAATGCAGGTGCTCGCCGTAGAGGCGCCGCGCCCCGTCATCCCCGGGCGGTTGGACGCCGGCAATGCCGAATACGTGTTGCGCATCCTGCGGCGCGGCGTCGAGATCTGTCGGCGCGGCGAAGCCGCGGCGCTCGTGACGGCGCCGGTGCAAAAGAGCGTGATCAACGCCGCGGGTGTACAGTTTACGGGACACACGGAATTCCTCGCCGAGCTCACGAGCACCGTGCAACCCGTCATGATGCTCGCGGGCGGACAGTTGCGCGTCGCGCTCGCGACCACGCATCTGCCGTTGCGCGCCGTCGCCGACGCCATCGATCAAGAGCTGCTCGAGCGCGTCATCACCGTCATCGATACCGACTTGCGAAAGCTCTTTGCCGTCGCGGCGCCCCGCATTCTCGTTCTCGGCCTCAACCCGCATGCCGGTGAAAGCGGCGTGCTCGGCGATGAGGAACGCACGGTCATTGCGCCCGTCGTCGAGCGTTTGCGCGCCCGAGGTCTCGCGGTGCTCGGCCCCGCGTCCGCCGATACGGCATTCACGGCCGAATCTTTGGCCGGCTGCGACGTCGTGCTCGCGATGTATCACGACCAAGGCCTGCCGGTCATCAAGGCGCTCGGGTTCGGCGAAGTCGTCAACGTGACCCTCGGCCTGCCGATCATTCGCACCTCGGTCGATCACGGCACGGCGCTGTCTCTGGCGGGCACCGGCAAAGCGCGTGCCGAGAGTCTCAGCGCCGCCGTGGATTTGGCCGGAGCGCTCGCGCGACGCGCCGCCGGCCGATGAAGGTCGCGGCCCGCAAGCGATTCGGTCAGCACTTCCTGCACGACCCCGCGGTCATCCGCAAGATCATCGCGGCCGTCGATCCCGCGCTCGACGACAACATCGTCGAGATCGGCGGGGGCTTGGGTGCGCTCACGGCACCGTTGCTCGAGCGCGTCGCCTTGTTGCACGTCATCGAGGTCGATACGCGTCTCGCCGACGAGCTCGAGCGCCTGGCGACGGGGTCCGCACGGCTCGTCGTGCATCGCAGCGACGCGCTCAAGTTCGATTTCGCGGCGCTGGCGACGCGCGCGCGACCGCTGCGCGTCGTCGGTAACCTCCCCTACAACATTTCGACGCCATTGCTGTTTCGCGTCCTCGCCTACCGCGAAGCAATTCGCGATCTGCACGTGATGTTGCAGAAGGAAGTGGTGACGCGTATGACGGCACGGCCGGGCGGCAAGAAATATGGGCGTTTGACCGTGATGTTGTCCGCGTGGACGGAGATCGAGGCGCTATTCGACATCGGCCCGGGCGCCTTCGCGCCGGCGCCGAAGGTCTGGTCCACGTTCGTGCGTATCAAGCCGCGCGCGCAACCGAGCTTCGCCGTCGGCGACGAGCGGCGCTTCGCCGAGATCGTCGCGCACCTGTTCTCGATGCGCCGCAAGACGATCGGGCGCGCCCTCAAGAACCGTCTCGCCGCCGACGTCATCGCCGCGGCCGGCATCGACCCGCGCGCGCGCCCCGAGGATCTCGAGCCTCAAGATTTCGCGCGCCTTGCCCGCTTGGGCGCGTAAAATGACGGCGGTTTCAAGTGCGATCCGTCGGACATGACGCTGTACGCGATCGGCGACGTGCAAGGGTGCGCCGAAGCTTTCAATAAGTTATTGAAGCAATTGGCTTTCAACGAAAGCCGCGATCGCCTTTGGCTGGTCGGCGATCTCGTCAACCGCGGGCCGGATTCGCTCGGCGTCCTGCGCCGCGTCATCGCGCTCGGCGACAGCGCGCTCTGCGTGCTCGGCAATCACGACTTGCATTTGCTCGCCGCCGCGGCCGGCGCTCGTAGCGCAAACGGCACCGATACGTTTCAAGACGT
>DATCIQ010000385.1:0-2687 GCA_036507635.1 Gammaproteobacteria bacterium | reverse complement strand
GTTGACCGGCGGCGATGACGGCGAACGACAGGACGATTGAAAGGCGTTTCATATATCGATTCCCCTTAGCTGAAAATCGCGAGTGAAGATTGTGAGTGAAGATCGCGAGCGAAGCTCGCTCCTACCCCCCCCCTTTTTTTTATTCTACGTAGTCGTCGATCGTGGCGCGGATGAAGGCGCGCGCGTCGTCTGGATCGTACGGCTCGCCGGCCTCGAGCCGGGCTGCATAGTCGAACATCGGCTCGAACATTGCGCGGCCTTCGCGCTCGTCGAGAAACGTAAACTCTGGGCTGCGTGCGTACAGGTCGGCCCAGGCGGCACGGACTTCACTCCAAAACGCCCCGGTCGCTTCCAAGTAGCGGTCGCCGGCGGAGAAGTCGAAATCGACGATGCGCTCGTAGCGGTTGACGCCGAGCTCACGAGCGAGGTACGGCGCCTCGTCGCGCAAGCTTCCGGCCTCGTCGAGCGCTACTTTGAGGTTCTCCTCCTCCTGGACCCATCCCGTCGGCGTGATCGTATGGCGATTCGTGCCGATCAACACGTGGTAGTCGTCGCGCACGCTCGACTCGCGCCGCGGCAGCGGTCGCCACGTTTGGCCGCTCGTCCAGGCCGAGTAGTTCACGTCGTGAACCCATTCACCGACAGCCTCGTAGCGCGGCGAATCGTCGACCTGATAAACGGCCTGCGCCCAGCGTCCGGAAACGCTGTCCGCGTCGAGCGTTTTCCGGCGCCACCGGTCGCGGCCGGCGAACTCGTGCAGGTCGCGATCCTCGTAACGCCAGTCCTGACGCCAGTGCTTTTGCACGATTGGACCTTGGACCGCGCCTTCGTCGTCTGCGAAGAACATGACCATGATGTGCTGGAGCACGATCTCCTCGCCATGGTCCTCGAGAACGTACACGTACTCGGTGCCCCAGGACTGATAAGGCCGCGCCGGGGCGAAGTCCGCCGTGAATCCGACGGTCTCGATGAAATCGAAGGACGTCCTGAAGCCTCCCGCCATCGCGAGAATCGCGCGCCGGTCGCGCTCGAATTTCGTGATACCTGGCTCCCGTAGCGCGCGCCACTCGTCGCTCGGCGCGGTCTGCAATGTGACCCGTGCGCCCGTCGTCGACCCGCCGCGCGGGCGCATCGCATCATCGGGCAGAAACGGCCAAGCGAACGTGAACTGCTTGCGCTCGGGCTCGTCGCCTTGCGCGGCGCCGAGGAGCGCCGCCGCAAGCAGCGCGAGAAGGCCGATACGGCTGAGAAACGTCACGTCACTTCGGCGTAGGAGCGAGCTTTGCTCGCGATTAAGACAAGCTCGCGAGCGGAGCTCGCTCCTACAAAGAGAGTCGTCATGGCTCTTCCTCCGCTGCTCGCACTGTGTCGATGAAGCCGAAATCGCCCGCGAGCGGGAGCTTGACGGCCAACTGTTTCGGATCGAGGCCGAACGTGAGCCCCAAGAGATTCAGCTCGAAGCCCTCTTCGACACCGGCGAGAACGCCAAGCAGCCCCAAGACACTGAGCTGCCCGCCCGTTCCGCTCGGCGTTATTGCAACGAAGTGCGAGCCTAAATAATCCTTGCCGATCGCCGTCGGCGGGAGATCCGCACGCAGCTCCGGAACTTCGCGCAGCACGAACGCCGTAAACGTATTCGAGTTCGGCCCCGGCCAAATTCGATACTTGCTCGCATGAGGATAAGCGTGCGCGGCGGCGTCGATGCGCTCGATGACGTCGTCGACACCGGCACCGCGCAGCTCCGCAATGAGCTCCGGAGCATTACCGTACCAACGTGCATCCGGCACGCGATTGCTGATCGAGACGGACGTGGGGGCGCGCCGCATGCGCCAACCCGTGACCTCGTACACCGTGTACTGGCCGGCGCCCGCGGGCTTTACGGCGATCCAAGTGTGGACGCCGAAATAGCCGCGCCAGCGCACTGCGCGCGCCGCGTACACCTGGACGATGCCCTCGCGCAGCACGGCGGGATCCGGGGCGAGCCCGACGGGGTCGCGACTCGCGTGCCGCCAACCTCCCGGTGCCCGTTGATTCTCGACGTCGAGATACGACAGCCCGAATAACAGGATCGGCACGAGGAGGAACCACTTGGCGCTCGGTTTTCGCATGACAACTGAAAACGATAGCGGCGGAGCGCCGACCAAGCAAGCTAAGACCCGTGGCGACACGGCCTTACATAACCGCAGCTTAGGCGACATAGCTCGATCGGCGCATCTATTCGTGCTCCGGAACGGGGATTCCGAACGAAATTGCACGTATACTGGTGGCCTCGCTCCACCAAGAGAGCCAGCCATTGAGAGCCTTCGCCGCCATTCTCCTGAGCATTTTGCTCGGGTCGTGTTCGTCGCCTCCGTCGCTGCTCGAACGGATCGTTCGCCTGGGCGAGCTGCGTGTCGTCACGCAGAATTCGCCGGCGACGTTCTACTATGGCGCCGAAGAAGCGCGCGGCATCGAGTTCGAGCTCGCGCGTGGATTCGCGAACAGATTGGGCGTTAGTTTGAGGCTCTACACAGCCGACGAATTCCACAAAGTGTATCCGGATGTTCTCGAGGGCAATGCGCACATCGGCGCGGCCGGTCTCACGGTCACAACCCCGCTCGAGGAGCTCGTTACGTTCGGCCCCGCCTACCAGAGCGTCCAGGCTCAGGTCATCTACCGCATGGGCACACGTATGCCGAAGTCCATCG
>DATCIQ010000384.1:0-6592 GCA_036507635.1 Gammaproteobacteria bacterium | reverse complement strand
CACCGAGCTCGCGACGCCGGGCACCGAGGTGACGGTCGTCTGGGGCGAAGACACACCGTCCTCCAAGGCGCAGGTCGAGGATCACGTGCCGTTTCGGATCCGCGCGACGGTCATGCCCGCCCCGCTGCTCGAAAAAGCTCGCACGGTCTATCGCTCGGATGCCGGTCTGAAGTAAGCGAGAGCCGCACGTCGCGCCACTGTTCGGTTAGCGTCAGGGACGCGGAGCGATGGGCACGGCGGCATACGACTTCGCGCACTCCGGGGGATTTCTCGCGCCGCCCGGCTATCGCCGCCACTGGCCGGAAGCGACGCTGCTCTATCAGATCGTCGCTGCGCACTATCCGGAGTTTCGCGCTTCGCCACGTTGCGTGACGTGATCGACCACTACGACCATGGCGTGCAGGACAGCCCGGCGCTCGCTCTGCTGCTGCGCGAGTCCAATGACGACGGCAGCGATCCGAAGTTCGCTGATCCGTTCCCGTGAACCCCCGCGTGAAGGAACGCCTCGAGCGCGCCACGCGCTGCTGTAGCACGTTATTTATACTTGTGCTACATTGGTCGCATGAAAACGCACATCCATGCCCGTCTCAGCAAGGAGGATCGAGCCATTCTCGAGGAGCTGAAGAAGTCGACCGGGCGCTCGGAGTCCGAGTTGGTCCGTGAGGGCCTGAGTCTCGTTCGGCGCCAACTCGGGCGTCAGCGCAACGCGTTGGAACTCGCCGGCAATAGCTCCGGGAAATTCGCCGGCGGCCCGAAGGATCTCTCCACGAACAAAGAGCATCTGGCAGAGTTCGGCCGTTGAACCGCCCGGGCGTACTTCTCGACACGGGACCATTGGTAGCTTTGCTGTCGAAAGATGATGCGGACCATCACCGCGCCGAGCGGCTGTTTGCGGCCTGCCTGCCGCCATTGCGCTGCCCTGAGGCTGTCCTCGCGGAAGCCTGCTTCCTCATGAGGAAAGTCCATGTCGCCGGCGCAGCCGAAGTCCTGGCACTGGGCCGAAAGGGAGTTTACGAGCTATCCATATCGATTGACGGGCACTGGGCGAACCTCGAGGCACTGCTCAAGAAGTATGCCGACAAACCGATCTCTCTTGCCGATGCCTGCTTGATTCGAAGCGCGGAAGTTCATGAAGAGGCACGAATACTGACATTCGATGCCGACTTTCTCGTCTACCGATGGTCGCGGAACAAGCGGTTTCAATTGATGGAGTGACGGCATGCCGGCCCAACGAGCGGGCTCTGCCGCCGCCCGGCTATGGGCGGCTATCGCCGCCGAGCCACCCTGGAAGCCGCCGCGCTCACCGGTGTATAACTCGACCACCGATGCCACCGGCATCGACGCGGGGATCGAACATGGTCCAGAAACTCGTCGCGGCGCTCGTATGCGCGTCGCTGCTCATCGGGTGCGAACGCGCCGCGCCGACCGCCGACTCGACCGAGCTCGACGCGCTGCTCGACGACGCCGTGGCCGCCAACCGGACACCGGGCGTGGTTGCGATGGTGGCCACGGCAGACGGCGTCGTCTACGAGCGGGCCGTCGGGCTTCCGGCGGATACGGTTTTCGCGATTGCCTCGATGACGAAGCCCGTCACGGCCGTGGCCGTCATGCAGCTCGTCGAAGCAGGCAAAGTCGACCTGGACGAGCCGGCGCACACCTACCTGCCCGAGCTCGCCACGCTCCAGGTGCTCGAGGGGGGCGTGCCGCGTCCGCCGAAATCCCCGCCCACGGTGCGCCAATTGTTGACGCACACGTCGGGCTTCGCCTACGAGATATTCAATCGCGACATCGCGGATCTCGTTCAGTCGGGCAAGCTCGCGACGCTGTTCACGAACACCGGCGACTTCCTCGCCGCGCCGCTCGTGTTCGACCCCGGTTCCCGATTCGAATACGGAATCAGCGTGGACTGGTTGGGAAGGCTCGTCGAAGCCGTCAGCGGACAGTCGCTCGACGCGTACATGCGCGCGAGCATTTTCGAACCGCTCAGAATGACCGACACGTACTTCAACGTGCCGGCCGACAAGCAGCCGCGAGTGGCCACGCAGTTCGCTCGCCTACCCGACGGCACTCTCGGCGCAATTCCCAGCACGCCGACGGTCGTCGAGTTCTTTTCGGGCGGCGGCGGGCTCTACTCCACGGCGAGCGATTACTCGCGCTTCACGCGCGCCCTGCTCGCCGGTGGGGAGCTCGACGGGCGCCGCATCTTGAAGGCCGACACGGTGGCGCTCATGGCGCAGAATCAGCTCGGCGATCTCCCGCTGTCTCCCATCACGACGATGGATCCGCAAGTGGTGGTCGCCGATCTCGTCATGCCCGGCGGCCTGGACGCGTTCGGGTTCGGCTTCGCGCTCAATCGCGCACCGCTCACGTCGGGCCGGGGCGCGGGCACGTTGTCGTGGGCTGGTCTTTTCAACACGTACTTCTGGATCGACCGCGAGAAGGGAATTTCGGCCGTGTTGCTGACCCAGATGTTGCCGTTTGGCGATCCAGGTGCAACGGAGCTCGTCGACGACTTCGATCGCGCCGTGTATCGCGTCTATCGCGCAGAGCCCTAGGCGGTTCGCGCGCGGCTACTCGGCCAACGAGCGCAGGATTCTGTCGCTCGGCACCGTCGACGCCGAGCTCGCTAAGCCTGGCACCGAGGTGACCGTCGTCTGGGGCGAAAACAGGCCGTCGTCCAAGGCGCAGGTCGAGGATCACGTGCCGTTTCGGATCCGCGCGACGGTCATGCCCGTCCCGCTGCTCGAGAAAGCTCGTACGGTCTATCGCTCGGATGCCGGTCTGAGATAGACGACAGCCGCATGCCGCGCCACCGTTCGGTTAGCGTCGGAATCTCCGACGATCAAGCCGCGGTATCGCGTACCGATACCTGCGCTGCGTGGGCGCGGCCGCATGACTCGCTCAGCGAAACGGCGTCCCCAGCACCTTGAGGGAATCGTCCGCGCTGTGCGCGATCCTACCCGCAATAGCCGCAAAGCGGCGGTGGTCGTGTCGGCCGACGAGCGGGCGCGCAAGACGAAGCGCGTCGGCACACTCGCCGACTTCTTTGCGAGCTCGCCGCTGGGGGGCTCAGGACTCAAGGTCAAACGATCGAGGGACAAGCTGCGCTCATCTGACCTATGAGCTTCCTGCTAACGAATGTCGTCTCCGAGTGGACGAAGCCGCGCCCGAACAGCGGTGTGATCACCTGGTTCGAGCAGGCGGACGAGGACCGAGTGTTTCTCAGCGTCGCGACGCTCGCCGAGCTACGCCACGGGATCGTACACCTCGCTTCCAGAACGCGTCGCAAGCAGCTGGACGGCTGGCTCCGCGATGAGCTACCCCGCGTTGGCTGTTAGGGAGCAGAACGCGTGCGACGGGGATCAACATGATTCACGCGATCTATTGAAGTTATAGCGGCAGTACAGCGTAATCGCGGCGGCAGCGGCAACGTTGAGCGACTCTACCGCAGGATTAGTCAGGATTTCCACATGCAACGTCGCGGCGTCTATCAGCATTTGCGAGCAGCCGGTTTTCTCGCGGCCATAGACGATGGCAAGTGGGTGCGGCAGCAATGAAATCTCACTCACCGCCCTGCCCGCGCGCGGTAACGTCACGACAATGGGCATGCCACGCAAAGCGCAGAACCGAATGAGCTCGCCGGCGGTTGCGGCGATCACGGGCAAGGCGAATAAATAACCACGACTCGCGCGGATCACGCGACGATCGAAAATATCTGTGGACTCCGCGTTCACGAGCACAATGCCACCGATGCCCATTGCCGACGAAGTACGAATGATTGCGCCGATATTCCCGGCGATACTGATGCCATCGAGAACGACGATATCGCGGCGCGCGGCCAGCAGCGCATTGAGCGACTGCGGTTGCGGTGCGTCGGCGATAGCGAAGATCCGCGACACCTTGTCGTTCTCAAAAAGCTTTTTGCACGTCCGCTTGGCTATTTCGTAGCTTTGCACGTCAGGCGGCAGCCGGCGTCGCAAATAGTCCGGAATCGTCGTGTCACACGATCGAACTATCGAACGGATGACAACACCGGAGTAGATGGCTCGCACAATATTCTCTTCGTCATCGATGAGAATGAGGCTGTTGCCTACTTTTTGCCTCGACCGCGTCAGTAGAGCGCGGATCAACGCGGCCTGCGGATGCAGTAGCGAGTCGATGAGCACCGGCGTCCCCGGGTTGTGTCCGCCGCCGGCCGCGGAAAAAGGTAGCGATAGGCGCGTCATGTCGATCACATTCGGTCAATCTGCGCAGGCTAGACCCTACAATCGTTGTAGAGTAAAGAGCCATGACGAATCTGTTATCCATCGGAGAAGCGGCCAAGCGAGCTGGCGTAAGCGTACAAACGCTGCGCCATTACGACAAATTAGGCTTGCTGATTCCTTCGCAACAATCTGCGGCGGGTTATCGCCGTTACTCGCAACGCGATTGCGAGCGTTTGCAGTTGATCCGCGTGTTACGAGAGTTGGGTTTCGCTCTCGATACAATTGCCAAGCTGCTCGACAGCAAGATCGAGCCAAGCAACGCGATTGAATTGCAGCTTGCAGCACTAGAAGTAGAACAGCGCGCGCTCAAACGTCGGCAACTGATCCTCAAAGCCTCGATGGATGGCGAACGACGGGAGCTGCTGGCGCGCTTACAACGCAAGCATGTGCTTGCGAAGCTCGATCGGCTAGAGCGCGAGCATTTCCTCGCGAAACATTTGAACTGGAGCCCCGACGATTCGCCCGCGAGTCAAGCGGTCTGGCGGGCGGCGGTATTCGATCTTCCCGAAGAGATGGATGAGGCTCAACTCGAAGCCTGGATAGAGCTTGCCGAAATCGCAGCCGACGAGCGCTTTCGCGAAACGTTGGAGCGTCACCGGCAATCTACGCGCGGCATAAACCAAACGGTCTTAGCCGATTTGAGTAAGACTTTCCAGTGTATAGTCACAGGCGCTATGCAAGCAGCTCGCGAGAGACGCAGACCGGATGATGAATCATCTCAAGCGCTGCTCAACGATTGGATAAAGAGTTTGGCGCGAATTTACTCACGCGAGCCGGATGCGGAGTTCGCTCGCTGGCTGGTCTCGCACTTTGAGTACGATCCGCGCATCAATCGCTACTGGGAATTGGTGTCGAAACTCAAGGGCATTCCGTTCCGGTCCGATTATGGAGACGCCGCCAATTGGCTTTTGGCTGCGCTGCGCGCGCGGCTCGAGGAATAGGATCATTTCAACAGGCGTCGCATTGGGGGGAAAGATGCGCTCTTGGGAAAAGCTCTTCTTTGCGGCCGCGATTGCTGCGACCGGCAGCTCGCCGGCGCTCGCGCAACCGATTCCGGCGCGCACGCTGCTCGAGCAAGCGGCCGAGGCGATGGGCGGGCTTAAGCGGCTGCAAGCCCTCGACAACGTCGTGTTGACGGGCTTCGGCCAATACGTGAGCCAGCAAGGCGGCGGCAATCCGTCGCCCCATCCGCGAGCGCCGTCGAAGTGGACCGTGGCGCACGACGTCGAGCGCGTGTTCGATCTTGCGAACGAGCGCGCCGTGAACCGCGACCGGCGCGGCTCGCTGTTTCCGTTTGCAGCCGAGCGCTCGTGGGACCGGAACGCCCAAGTGCAGACCGGCGTCGCGCTGCTCGATCATCCGTTGCCGGCGCTGCTCGAGGCGCTCGATCCCGAGACGCGGCTCGGCGCCGTGCATACCGAGGACGGCTTGAACGTCGTCGAATTCACGGTCGAGCAAGGCGCGACGCTTTGGCTCGCGCTCGATCCCGCGACGAAGCTCCCGGCATGGATACGCTCAATCGGCCCGAGCGCAACTCTCGGCGACGTCGTGAGCACGGCGTATTTCACGGGCTACCTGCCGTTCGACGAGGTGTGGCTGCCCGTCGGGTTGACGACGGCCATCGACTGGCGCGATACGACGACCGCGATCTTTCACGTCGATTCCTACCGCCTCGACGCCCGAGATCTTGAGCCGTTCCCGGAGGTGAGCGCCCCGCCCGCGCCGCAAGAACGCCGCGCCGAAGCGAATGAGGTTGCCGAAGGTGTTTGGGACGTGCGCATCGGCGGTAACGGCGGCGCGGTCATCGAGTTCGCCGATCACTTGACGATGTTCGAGGCGTACAACAACGAAGCCGATACGTTCGCGCGTCTCGATCTCGCGAACACGCTCGTGCCGGGCAAAGAGGTGACTGAGGTCATCGTCTCGCATCATCATTTCGACCACAGCGGAGGCTTGCGCGCCGCCGTCGCGCGCGGGCTCACAATCATTTCGCGCCGCGGCAACGAGGGTATTTTCCGCGAGATGGTCGCGCGTCCCGCGCCGAACTTTCCGGACGCGCTCGCGCGCAATCCGCAACCGCTCAAGTTCGTTCCGGTCGACGATCGTCTCGTGCTCGACGACGGCACGATGCGCGTCGACGTCTATCATGCCGTCGGCCATCTGCACATGGCGGAAGCCGTGTTCGCCTACATTCCGGGGCCGCGTATCTTCCTCGAGGGCGACTTCACGACCTTCGACTGGGATTGGCACTGGTGGGGCGGAGCGTACCTGGACAACGTCGAGCGCTACGGCTTGGATCCCGCGATCAACATCCCCGTGCACGGCAT
>DATCIQ010000383.1:0-4496 GCA_036507635.1 Gammaproteobacteria bacterium | reverse complement strand
GGCGAGCCTGGCGTACCGCCGATCGCGCCCGCCGCCGCGAACGCGGTTTTTGCACTGACCGGGCAGCGCCTGCGCAGCCTACCGTTGCGGCTCGTCTAAGCTGAGTTGAGCCGGAGTGAACCCATGAAGACGCCCATCAGAACTGCGTTGCTTTCGTTGACCGCGAGCGTACTCGCGGCCGCGTTGCCCGTGTATGCACACCACTCGTTTCCCGCGCAATACGACGCATCGAAGACGATCACGTTGACCGGCAAGGTCACGAAGGTCGAGTGGACCAATCCGCACATCTTTATCTACATCGACGTGCCGGATGAGAAGACGGGCGCAGTCGTGAATTGGGCGCTCGAAATGGGCGGCCCGAATGCGCTGTTGCGCTTGGGCTGGAAACGCGACTCGCTGAAACCCGACGATCTCGTCACCGTCGAAGGGAGCCTCGCGAGGGACGGCAGCAACCTCGCGAACGCGACGTCGATCGTGATGGTCGTGACGGGGCAGAAGATGCTCGCGGGGTCGAGCGGGGGCGCGCCGCGCGCGGGCGGCACAACCCCCGACTAGGTCCCGAGCTCGATCACAACGCGTAGCGGAATCCCAGAAAGTATTGCTTACCCGTCTCGTGGTAGTAAGACACCACGTTCGCCGGCAACACTGTCGCGTTCAGCCGTTGGTTTTCGGACTCGTCGGTCAGGTTCAGCGCCTCGAACGTGAGCCTGAATTGATCGTTGAACCGGTAGCTCATGGCGAAATCGATGTTCGTCGTGCCGTCCGTGTACTCCACGTACGTGCCGTTGCGGCCCGGCACGCTGGTGAGGTATTCGTCGCGGTCTGCGACCGAGACGCGCGCGCTCAACTTGTCGTTCTCGAAGTAAAACGTCAGGTTGGCGGTGTTCTCCGACAAGTTCACGAGCGGTTCGTCCGGCCGCACGATCGTCGTCACGCCGCCGACCACGCCGACGTAATCGATTTTCGCATCGACATAGGTGTAGTTGGCGATCACGCCGAAGTTGCTTCCAATGCCTGACAGGAACGAGAACGGCTGCTGGTACGAGAGCTCGTATCCGTCGAGATTCCCGCCGGGACTGTTGCCGGGACCGTTGACGTTCCAAAGTAGATTCTCGTTGCAGTCGGGCCCGTAGCCGAACGCGCTGGCGGCGCAGGCATCGATCGCCTGCTGCAGGGGCAAGCCCGTCGCCGTATAGGGTATGTTTTGAGCGATGTTCTGTATGAAGCTGCCGATGTCCTTGCGGAAGATCGCGAGGGCGAGGACGGATTCCTCCGCGAAATACCATTCGGCCGAGAAATCGTAGGTATCGGCCAGAGTCGGCCCGAGCCCCGGATTGTTGCCGTTCACGGTCCGATTGCTGCCCGCCACGGAGACGGACGACACGGGACGCAGCAACTGCATGCCGGGACGGTTGATGACCTCGGCGTAGCCGAAGCGCAGCAGCAGCTCGTCCGTGACCTCCGCCACGAGGTTCAGCGACGGCAGCGTGTCGGAGTATTGGATTTCGGCGTCGACCGTGCCGGCGGCGAGGCTTGCGATGCCGGTCGAGCGCTGATCCGTCTCGAAGCTGCGCAAGCCGACGTTGCCGCGAATCGGCAGGGCGCTGCCGAACGCGAAGTCGAGCTGCACGAAGGCGCTCGCGGTCTCTTCCTCGACTGCGAACGTATCCTGGAGCCTAAAGTCGGTGCTCGTCGTGAACACGCCGCTATCGGCGTAGAAGCCGAACTGATTGTTGAACTCGTCGAGATTCGGCGCTGCCCACGAGCCGAGCGAGCCCGCGTCGTAGGTGAAGAGGAGATCAGAGCCGACCACGCCGGTGATGCCGTTGGTTCCCTCGTTCGCCATGAACGCCTGGGTTGTCGCGAAGTCGTACGACTTCTCCGCGACGCCCGCCTTGATCGTGAGCGCGTCGCTCAAGTCGAACGCGAAGGTGAGCTCGCCGACGTCGAGCTCGTTGTTCGTGAACGGCTCGCGCTTGCGGAGGTTCGAGACGCTCCAACCGTTCGGGTCGCTCGCCTGCGGCCCCCACGTGAAGATCGCGCCGTCGCCACCCTGCATGTCATAACTGAAGTCGCCGTTCTTCTGCAGGATCACGTAGCGCTGCACGGGGTTGTCGAACTCGGAGTCCGACGAGCCGAGCAGCGCGCTCATGCGAAACCGGTCGCTGAAGGAGTGCTCGAGCGACAGCACGGTCTGATTGAAGTCGACCTCGATCTCGTCGTGACGGCGCTCCGACAAGAGCCGAGCGTTCGTGAAGCTCGCGGCGACGATCGCGGCGTCGCGAATGGAGTAGTTGGAGATGTTCGTCGCGGCCACGAATGTGTTGTTGTTCAGCGCCGCCTGGATGAACGCCTCGTCGCGTGTGGTGTCGGCCTGCGAGAGCAGCACGTCCAGATTGAGCGACGTCGAGTCGCCCGGCCGGAACTCGAACGCTCCGGCCACGCCGAGCCGCTCCGTGTTCTGGACGTAGGAGTCGTAGCGCGGCAGCCGCGGATGCCACGCCTGATTGACCTCGTGATCCGGATCGTTCGCCGGAACGAGCGGCACGCCGTTCACCGTACCGAAGTTCTCGGCGGCGGACCAACGCACCGTGCTGCTGCCTTCGTCGAGACTGTTCCGCTCGCTCCACGAGAGGGACAAGAGCGCCCCGAAGCGATCGTCGGCGAACGTGTTGCTGATCTGGAACGCGGCGCGCGGATCGCTTTCGTCGGAGAGGTCGTTGTAACCGAGCTGCGCAGAGGTTGCGACCGTCAGGCCGTCGTAGTCGAAGGGCCGCGCGGTCTTAAGATCGAGCGTTGCGCCGAGGCCGCCTTCCTCGACTTCAGCCGAGGAGGTCTTGTGGACGGCGAGCCGGGTGAACAGCTCCGAATCGAAGGCGTTGAAGTCGAAGCCGCGCGTGCGATTCGCGCCGCCGAGGGCGTCGGTGAAGCCGCTCGTCGCCAGCGCCTCCATGCCGTTGATACGCGTGGTCGTAAACGTCGGCCCGAGTCCGCGCACCGTGACCTGCCGGCCTTCGCCGGCGGCGCGCGTGATTGCGACGCCGGGGATGCGCTGCAGCGCCTCCGCGAGGTTGAGATCGGGAAAGTCGACGATATCCTCGGCGACGATCGTGTCGACGGCGCCGTTCGCCGCGCGCTTCGCGCTCAACGAGGCATTGAGGCTTGAGCGGAAGCCTTGGACGATGACCTCGTCCACCGGCCCGTCCTGAGCGGCGGCCCCGGAGGGCCATGCCGTCGCGACCAAGGCAGCCGTCGAGCTCAACACCCAAGCGCGGCGCAAGAACGCCGTTATCCATCGGTACTTGACGCTGTTCATACCATCCCCCTGTGCCAAAATGCTACCGGTATCATTTTTTTACTGTCTACCGGTGTCATCAAGATACTACTCCGGCCGCGCGGGACGAGCAAGGGGCGTCCCGGCCGGCGTGCGGTCCCGTCCCAAGGCCGCGGCAGCCGAGGCCAGAGCCTCGACGGCTCGCCAGTCCTGGGCGTCGAGCGCCTCCGGGGGTGCGAGCCAGCTGCCGGCGACGCAATCGACGTTCGCGAGCGCGAGATACCGCGCCGCGTTGCCCGCGTCGATTCCGCCCGTGGGGCAGAACCGAGCGCTCGGAAACACGGCACCGAGGGCGCGTAGCGCCGCCGGTCCGCCGGCTGCCTCGGCCGGGAAAAACTTGAGCCGCTCGATTCCGCCGTCGAGCGCCGCCATGATCTCCGAGGCCGTAGCGACGCCCGGCAGCCACGGCAGGGGCGAGTCGTGAGCCGCCGCCGCGAGGCGCGAGGTGTATCCCGGGCTCACCGCGAAGCGCGCGCCCGCATCGGCCGCGGCCGCGAAATCGCCTGGGGCGAGCACGGTGCCGGCGCCGACAACGACGTCCGGGCAATGCAAGGCGATGGCCTCGATCGCCGCGAGCGCCGCGCGCGTGCGCAAGGTCACTTCGAGCACGCGTACGCCGCCTGCCGCAAGCGCTGCGGCGAGCGGGCGAGCGTCCTCCGCGCGCTCGAGCGTCACGACCGCGATCACGGGCCCCGCGCGCAGAAACGAATCGATGCTCGCGGGCGCCGCGCTCATCGCAGCACGCTCGGCAGCCAAAGAGAAACGCCGGGCCAGTAGGTCACGAGCAAGAGCACCGCGAGGCCCGCGAGATAGAACGGCCAGATCGTCTTGAGCGTCTCGGCGATGCTGATCTTGCCGATCGCGGTGCCGACGAACAGCACCGAGCCCACGGGCGGCGTGATCAGGCCGATGCCGGCGTTGAGCACGAGGATCGTGCCGAAATGGATGGGGTTGACGCCGAACGCGACCGCGACCGGCAGGAAAATCGGCGTCGTGATGATGATGAGCGGCGCCATGTCCATGAACGTTCCGAGCACGAGCAGCGCGACGTTGATCAGCACGAGCACCATGAGCGGATCGTTCGCGATGCCGCGAATGGCCTCGACGGTGAGCGCCGGCACTTGCAAGTAAGCGAGGAGCCACCCGAACGCGGCCGCCGCGC
>DATCIQ010000382.1:0-4096 GCA_036507635.1 Gammaproteobacteria bacterium | reverse complement strand
GCGGCGCTCGAGCGCATCCGCCGCATTAGGCAGACGGAGCGCGATCACGATTTCACGCTGGTCTGCCACGACCTCTCCGAGATCGCGACCTATGCGCGCGTCGAAAACTCGTCGTACCGGATGCTCAAGGCGCTGACGCCGGGGCCGTACACCTTCATATTGAACGCGACGCGCGAGGTTCCGAAGCGCTTGCAGGATCCGAAGCGGCGCTCGATCGGCATTCGAGTGCCCGACCACAAGATCGCGCTGGCGCTGCTCGAGGTGCACGGCGAGCCGATCATGAGCTCGACGCTGCTGTTGCCGGGCGACGAATTCCCCATGACGGAGGCCGAGACGATCCGCGAGCGTATGGATCGACTCGTGGACGTCGTCGTCGACGGCGGCGCCTGCGGCATGGAGCCGACGACCGTCATCGACTTGAGCAAGGGCAACTTCACGGTGGTGCGCTACGGCAAAGGAGACGTCAGCGCCTTTGAAGCGTAGGGCGTGCGTATAATGCCGGCATGCAGGGTTTGAGCCTCTTCGAAATCGTCCTCACTGCGATTGCGTTTCTGCCTCCCGTGATTTTCGCGATTACCGTGCACGAGGTCGCGCACGGCTGGGTCGCGAAGCAATTCGGCGATCCGACGGCGTTTCGCGCCGGCCGGCTGACGCTCAATCCCATCAAGCATGTCGACCTCGTCGGCACGATCATCGTCCCGATCGCTCTCTACTATTTGACGAATTTCGTGTTCGGATGGGCCAAGCCCGTGCCGGTCGCCTTTCAGAACCTGCGGAATCCCCGGCGCGATATGGTCTTGGTCGCCGCCGCCGGGCCCGGGGCGAATATGCTCATGGCGCTCGGCTGGTCGGTGCTCGCCGCCGTCGTGGTCTTGGTCGGCGGTCAACAAACGATCGCCGGGCTCGTGATCGCGCAGATGTGCCGGTATGGAATCCTCGTCAACGTCCTCTTGGCCCTGTTCAACATGGTGCCGATCCCGCCGCTCGACGGCGGCCGGGTCCTCGCGGGGCTGCTTCCCCCCAATGGGGCGGCGATCCTTGGTAGAATCGAGCCGTTCGGCTTTATCATCGTCTTAGTTCTGCTGTATTCGCAGGTGCTCATGCCGTTCCTGATACCCCCGCTCGTATTTTTCGTGGGTTTCTTCGAGTCGCTAGGAGGATTGAGGTAGTTGGCGGAACACGGCAACAGCCCGGATAGACCGACGCTGCGCTTGGTGCCGGTCGTCCCGCCGCCGGTCACCGGCGAGGCCGGCGAGATCGCGCAGGGCGAGATGCCGTTCGCGATCGTCGAGGGCGAGCCGATCACGGAGCTGCCGCGGGATCTGTACATTCCCCCGCACTGCTTGGAGGTCTTTCTCGAGGCGTTCGAAGGGCCGCTCGATCTGCTCCTCTATTTGATCCGCCGGCAGAATCTCAACATTCTCGATATCCCGATCGCCGAGATCTCGCGGCAGTACGTGACCTACATCGAGCTCATGAAGGAGATGCAGTTCGAGCTCGCGGGCGAATACCTCGTGATGGCGGCGACGCTCGCCGAGATCAAGTCGCGCATGCTCTTGCCGCGCTCCGCGGAGGAAGAGGACGAGGAAGATCCGCGCGCCGAGATCGTGCGGCGGTTGCAGGAGTACGAGCGCTACAAGCAGGCGGCCGAGGACATCGACGCGCTCGAGCGCATGGAGCGCGACGTCTTGGCCGCGCAAGCGGACGTCGGCGAGCGGCGGATCGTGACGAAGCTCCCCGATATCACGCTCAAGGAGCTCTTGATCGTTTTCCGGGACGCGCTCGAGCGGTCCAACATGTTCGCGCACCATCATGTGCAGCGCGAGCCGTTGAGCGTCCGCGAGCGCATGTCGCAGGTACTGCTCTCGCTCGAGGCGGAACGCTACGTCGATTTCGTCAAGCTTTTCGATCCGAGCGAGGGGCGCATGGGCGTGGCCGTCACGTTTCTCGCCGTTCTCGAGCTCCTCAAGGAGTCGCTCGTCGACGTGATCCAGGCCGAGCCCTTCGGGCCGATTCACATTCGCGCCGCGCACGGCACGCATCCCGGCGAAAGCTCGGCGAACGCTTGAGGGCCATGCAATGAACGAAGCTGAAATCAAGAACATCGTCGAGGCCGCGTTATTGGCGGCCGGGCGGCCGCTGGCCCTCGATAAGCTCGGCGAGCTCTTCACGGCCAAGGGAACGGACGTCGACCGTGCCGTTCTGCGCTCGGCGATCGGCAAGCTGAGCGAGGAATACGCGGGCCGCGGCATCGAGATCAAGGAAGTGGCGACCGGTTTTCGCATTCAGATCCGGAGCGGCGAGCGCGATTGGCTCGACGCGCTGTTCGAGGAGCGCGCGCCACGCTATACGCGCGCACTGCTCGAGATCCTCGCGTTGATCGCGTATCGGCAGCCGATCACGCGCGCCGAGATCGAAGGCGTGCGCGGCGTCGTCGTGAGCACGAACATCGTCAGGACGCTCTTGGACCGTGGGTGGGTCCGCGTCGTCGGCTACCGGGACGTTCCCGGCAAGCCCTCCATGCTCGGCACGACGCGCGAATTTCTCGATTACTTCGGCTTGAGGAAGCTCGACGATTTGCCGCCGCTCGCCGAGCTCAAGGACATGTATCCCGAGACGAGCCCGCAATCCGATCTCGTCGACGTGCTCGAAGGCATCGAGCTTTCGGCCGTGCACGTCGGCGACGGGGAGCGCTCGCTCATCGACGACGACGAGGGCATGGACGCCGACGAGTGGGCCGACGAAGACGAGGAGGAGCCCGCGACGCCGCTGCACCTCGTGACCAAGTCGGAACCCCACTGATCTGGCCGAACGGATCCACAAAGCGCTGGCCGGTCTCGGCATCGGCTCCAGGCGTCAAATAGAGCGTTGGATCGCGGCGGGCCGCATCGTCGTCGACGGCAAGCCCGCGACGCTCGGGCAACAGATCGTCGGCACCGAGAAGATCGCGCTCGACGGCCGGCCGATCGCGGCCGGGCGAATGCGCGCCAAAGCCGGTCACGCGCACGTCGCCTATTACAAGCCGGCCGGTGAGCTCACGTCGCGCAGCGACCCGGAAGGCCGCCGCACCGTGTTCGACGCGTTGCCGCGGCCCCCGCACGGGCGCTGGATCAACGTCGGCCGCCTCGATATGAGCACGTCGGGGCTGCTCGTATTCACGACGGACGGCGAGCTCGCGCACCGGCTCATGCACCCGCGCTACGGAATCAAGCGCGAATACGCCGTGCGGCTGCTGGGAGCGCCGAGCGAAGATCAGCTTCGAAGGCTGACCGAGGGCGTCGAGCTCGAGGACGGCGAGCACGGCGAGGCCGGCGCGGCGCGCTTCGACACGGCCGAGCTTCGCGGCGGCACGGGCGCCAACGTCTGGGGGCACGTGACGCTCGTCGAGACGGGCAATCGGGACGTGCGGCGAATCTTCGAAGCTCTCGGGCTCACGGTGAGCCGCCTGATCCGCGTCCGTTACGGGCCGATCGAGCTCGGCAAGCTGCGGCGGGGTCAGAGCAGGGCGCTCGAGCCCGACGAAGTCGCGGCGCTCTACTCGGCCGTGGGGCTCGAGGCGCCGCGCGGCGACGTTCCGAGGCGTACTGGACCGCATCACACGCGACTGCGAAGCTCAACGAAGTTGAAGTGAAATCCGGCTGAAGGCGGAGGTGCGCGGCGGCTACGCGCCCCAACCCCCGAGCGGCTTCTTCGTTCCTTCGACGAACTGCCAGTACTCGCGCAGAGTGCGGCACAGGCCCGACTCGTCGAACGTGAGAATGAACGCGCCGGCGAGCGTGATCGGGACTCCACCATTGGTAAGGGTGGTCCACCATTCCACCGCGGTGCGGTTGCCGACCGCGATCGGCGTGCCGTATTTGATGTCGATCTTGTCCTGCGTCGCAGTTACGCGCGCCCAATACTCGCGGACGCCCTTACGTCCCACGAACGCGTTTTGGTACGGCTGCTCGGCGTAGGTCGCATCCTCGGTGAACAGCGCAGCCGCCGCGTCGGCATCGCGGTCTATCCACGCCTTGCGATAGGCTTCGAGCCATTGGGTGGGTGTCATCGCCATGCGGACGACCGTAGCACTCGGCCGAAACTCGCGTCAATCATA
>DATCIQ010000381.1:0-5319 GCA_036507635.1 Gammaproteobacteria bacterium | reverse complement strand
AAGGCGCGCGCGCCGCGAGCGCCGGCACTTATATTCTCTATGCGAGCCACATCGCCGCGATGGCCCCGGCCACGAACTTGGGGGCGGCGACGCCGGTTGCGATCGGCGGTTCCTCGCCCGCGCCGCTGCCGACCCGCGAGCCCGAAGAGACGAGCGGCCGTGATGCCGATGACGAAAACGCCGAACGCGACGAGGCCGCGCCGAGCGGGGCACCGGAGCCCGCCTCTGCGTCCGAGCGCAAGGCCGTCAATGACGCAGTCGCTTACATCAGAAGCCTCGCCGAACGGCGCGGGCGCAATCCGGACTGGGCGGAGCGTGCCGTGCGATCGGCGGAGAGCTTGAGCGCCGACGCGGCGCTTGCCAACGACGTCATCGATCTCGTTGCGACCGACCTCGCGGACCTCTTGCGCCAGCTCGACGGTCGCACGCTGACCGTCAACGGTGAGAGCATCGTGCTCGCGACATCGGGCGCCGCCGTCGATCGCTTCGAGCCGGATTGGCGCACGCGGTTCCTCGCCGTGATCAGCAACCCGACGGTCGCCTATATGCTCATGCTGCTCGGCATCTACGGGCTCCTCTTCGAAGGGTACAACCCCGGCGCGATCGTGCCGGGCGTCGTCGGCGCCATCTCATTGCTGCTCGCGCTGTTCGCGTTTCAGATCCTGCCCGTCAACTACGCGGGGCTCGCGTTGATCCTGCTCGGGGTCATACTCATGATCGGCGAGTTCGTGATGCCGAGCTTCGGCGCGCTCGGCCTCGGCGGCATCGTGTCGTTCATCTTCGGGTCTCTGATCCTCATCGACACGGATGTGCCCGGCTTCGATATCGCGCGCCCGCTCATCATCTCGCTCGCAGGTATCGCCGCGCTCACGCTGCTCGGCACGATTTGGCTTGCGATGCGTGCGCGCGTGCGTCCCGTCGTGAGCGGCGTCGAGCAGATGGCAAACCTCAACGCCACGGCGCTCGAGGATTTCGAGCATGAAGGGCACGTTTTCGTGCGCGGCGAGCGCTGGCAAGCGCGCAGCCATACCCCCGTCGTGAAGGGCCAGCTCCTCAAGGTCACGCGAATCGACGGGCTCACGCTCGAGGTCGAGCCGGCTCAGAAAGAGAACTAAGGAGAAAAACCATGCTCGAGTTACAAATCAGCACGATCCTGATCGTGATTGCCGTCCTTTTCGTCGTCAGCGCGATCAAGATCCTGCAAGAGTACCAACGCGGCGTAATCTTCCAGCTTGGCCGGTTCTGGAAAGTCAAAGGACCGGGCCTCATCATCGTGATTCCCATGATCCAAAGAATGGTGCGCGTCGATCTGCGCACCATCGTCATGGACGTGCCGACTCAAGACGTGATCTCCCGCGACAACGTGTCCGTCAAAGTCAGTGCCGTCATCTATTTCCGCGTCATAGATCCGGAAAAAGCGATCATCCAGATCGAGAATCGCGTCGAAGCGACGAGCCAGCTCGCGCAGACGACGCTGCGCTCCGTGCTTGGACAGCACGAGCTCGACGACATTCTCGCCGAGCGCGAGAAGCTCAACGCCCACATTCAGGGGATACTCGATCAGTCCACGGCGGCCTGGGGCATCAAGGTCTCGAACGTCGAGATCAAGCACGTCGACCTCGACGAGAGCATGATCCGCGCGATCGCCGCGCAAGCGGAAGCCGAGCGCACGCGGCGTGCCAAGGTCATTCATGCCGAAGGCGAGTTCCAGGCTTCGAAACGGCTCGCCGAAGCCGCGGGCGTGCTGGCCTCTCAGCCGCAAGCTTTGCAGCTACGCTACCTGCAAACCCTCACCGAGATCGGCAGCGAGAAGAACTCGCACACGATCGTGTTTCCGTTGCCGCTCGATCTCATCGCGCCCATGCTCGACGCCGCGAAACGGCGAACCGCGCCATAGACGTCGCTCGCGATCCGCTGGATCGCCTCTTCGTAGGAGCGAGCTTTGCTCGCGATTCTTCGAAGAATCGCGAGCGAAGCTCGCTCCTACAATCAATTACAAACGCGTCACGGCGCCGGCGCGTCCGAGATCGACGGTGAGCAGGGCGCCGCCGAGCGGCGACACGCCGACGCCGAGTGAGCCGTGGTAGAGGCCGACCGTCTCGCGCACGACGGCGAGGCCGATCCCCTGCCCCGGCACGGACTCGTCGACGCGCGTGCCCCGTTGGAAGAGTCTCTCCACCGCGGCCTTCTCGATTCCCGGACCGTCGTCGCCGATGGCGATCGTGACGCCGGCGGGGCGTGTCGTCACGACGACGGCGACGCGCCGCCTGCAGTACTTGTAGGCATTGTCGAGCAAGTTACCGAGGATTTCGGTCAAGTCGCCGGGGTCGCCCTGAAACGTCGCACGCGGAGCGATATCGAGCTCGCAGCTCACGCCCTTGTCGCGGTAGACCTTGTCGAGCGTCTGGACGAGCTCGTGAATGATGGGCTCGACCGCGACGGGCTCGACGCCGAGACCGGTCGCCCCGCTCGCACGGGCGCGCCTGAGCTGATACGAAACGCGTTGATCCATGCGGTCAAGCTCGCGTTGGAGGGCATCGATCTGCACGGCGGACCCTGCCGAGTGCGTCTCGGCGAGCAACGCACGCATCGCAGCGAGCGGTGTCTTCAGGCTGTGGGCGAGATCGTCGAGCGTATTGCGATAGCGCGTGAGGCGCCGGTGCTCGGTGTCGATGAGCGCATTGAGATTGGCCGCTAGGCCGATCAGCTCGCTCGGTAGCTCGACCGTGAGACGGCTCCGTTCGCCGGCCTCGACCTCGCGGACCTGGCGTTCGATCCGCCGCAACGGCCGCAGCACGAAACGCAGCAATCCGGCGAGGACGAGCACCATCGTCAACTCGACGCCGACGAACCAACTGATCAGATTGCGGCGAAATGCGCTTTGCCGCTCGTCGTAGGGTTCCACGGAGACGGCAACGCCGAAGGTATACGGCAGAATGTAACCCTCATCGAACTGCCAAGTCAGCCCCCTGAGCAGCGCCTCGAGCGGCGGCAAGTCCGGCGGCGACAAGCGCACGTGGCGCTGCTCGCCGGGCGCAGGGACCGCAGGCACGCCGATCTCCCGACCGAGCAACGACGAGGATTGCCAGACCGGCACGCCGTCCGCGTCCCAGAGCGTGCTGTAGAACCCCGAATCCGCGAGGCTGAATTGCGGGTTCAAGCGTTCGGGCAGCGTGAGATTGCCGTCGGGCGTCTCCTCGGCGAGCGCGATCAGCCCGAGCAACTGCGCTTGCAAGAGCTCCTGAATGGCACGTTCCGTGCTCCGGCGAAACGCCTGGTCGAGACCGACGATCGTGACGGCGAGGAGCACCGTAAGCGCGATTCCGACCCAGAGCACGACACGCGCGCGCAGCGAGTGAACGATCTGCATGACTCAGGGCGCCGTCACGCGTGAGCCAAATGGCTAGCTTTGAGCGGGCGCGCCGCGCGGCAATGCCATACGGTAGCCGCGACCGCGCAACGTCTCGATGGGCTGGGTATCTCCGGTCGGATCGAGCTTGCGGCGCAGACGGCCGATGAATACCTCGATCACGTTGCTGTCGCGCTCGAAATCCTGGTCGTAAAGCGCCTCGGTGATTTGCGTCTTCGACAGCACCTCACCGGCATGCAGCATGAGATATTCGAGCAATCGATACTCGAAGCTCGTGAGCTCGAGTGGGTTGCCGTTCACCGCCACGACTTGGCTCCGCGTATCGAGCGTGATGGGGCCGCAAACGAGCTCCGATTGCGCCCAGCCTCCGGCGCGACGCAGTAATGCGTCGACGCGCGCGAGCAACTCCTCGACATGGAACGGTTTGACGACGTAGTCGTCGGCGCCGAGCTTCAGCGCTTCGACCTTGTCCTGCCAACGGTCGCGCGCAGTCAACACGAGTATCGGGTACTCCTTGCCTTCCGTCCGCAGCGCGCGAATGACCTCGACACCCGATAGACTCGGTAGACCGAGGTCGACAATGGCGAGATCGATCGGATATTCCTGCGCGAAATAGAGACCCTCGCGGCCGTCGAGAGAGCTATCCACCTTGTAGCCCGCCTGCTCGAGCTGCGCGACGAGCGAGCGATTCAAGCTCTGATCGTCTTCAACGAGCAATAAACGCATGCGATTCCTCGGCGGCCTTCAGCGCCGAGCCGTGCTCTGCGCGTCGATTTGCACCGTGCGCACGCGGCTGTCGTCCCCGAGGATGCGAATCTCATGTACGACGCGGCCGTTGCGAACCGTCGTATCCGCGCGTACCACGCGGCCGGGATACCGGCGCGTGGCCATCTCGATGGCTTGCTGCAACGAGATCGCCCCGCCTTGCATCGGCGCCCCGTCGACTTGGATCTCGACGTATGCCGGTGGCTCGACCCACGGCTTGGGACGCGCCAGAGACACACCGCCGGCGCCGAGACCGAAAGCCGCGATGGCGGTCCAAGCCAGTGCGCGCAGCGTTCGGCCGTGCTCGTTTCGCCTGATTGTGCTCACGCTCTAGTCCCCAAAAGGCTCACCACTCCGTTCGATGCAGAGCTTGAATTCCATGACCCTTCAACGTCAAGGAAATTGCACCGCATTGATAAAACAGGGCGGGCTTGCGCCCGCCCCAAGGTCCGCTGCCGAACGTAAGACGCATACCTAAAACCGCACGGGTCTGAAGCTCACGTGTAGTGGAACGCGGGTGCCGGGATGCTCCACGGTGCGCATCGAGTGGCGCCGCCCCTCGTACAGGTACACCACCCGGTAGCCGTCGATGACTTCTTCGGTAAAGCGTTCCCTGACGATCTCGCAACGCTCCACCGGCACGGCATAGGTCGTGAGATCGCCGCGCTCGGCGAGACGTCGCGTCGCGCGCTCGTGGGCGACCACCGAGCCCGCAAGACCGCCGATCAGCGTCATTGCGTCGCGGCCGCTGCCGCCGCCGAATTGCCTCCCGATCGCGGCGCCGACGATGCCGCCTGCGAGCGTCGTGCCGGCAACGCGCGCCGGAGCGTCGGAACGGTATTCAACATCCTGCCAACACTCGCGGCGCGGTCGTTCTACCGTAACGTAACGAACGATCGGTTGGGCCTCGATCACGCGCGCGTACACGATATCCCTGCCGCCGTGGCCGTAGCCACGGCCGCGATGCCTATGGCCGTCGTCGCCTAGCGCTTGTGCGCTCATGAGCAACGCCGCCGCCGTCGCAGTCAATCCCTTGGTCCACATGGCACATCCCTCGCTGTTGCGATTCCCATGAATCGTGGAACGCAAGGTAGCTCCAGGGCGCTGAATCGCACCTGAACGGTCGTTGTACCTATCGTAGGAGCGAGCTTCGCTCGCGACATAAGAATCGCGAGCGAAGCTCG
>DATCIQ010000380.1:0-13363 GCA_036507635.1 Gammaproteobacteria bacterium | reverse complement strand
TTGCTCGTCGTGACGCCGGGCTTTTATCTCGTCGCGCTCGATCCCGGCACGGGTCGGCAAGTGCCGGGCTTTGGCGAGAACGGCATCGTCGATCTCATGCAGGGCGTGCGCGGCGAAGTCAACGACAAATCGAGCATCGGCAATACGTCGCCGGCGCTCGTCGTCGGCAATACCGTCGTCGTCGGTCCCGCGCATGACGTTGCGATGCGCCCGCCTTCGAAAGCCAACCTCAAAGGCGACGTGCGCGGCTACGACGTGCGCACCGGACGGCATCTGTGGACGTTTCACACGATCCCGGAGCCCGGAGAGCCGGGCTACGAAACCTGGCTCGAAGGCTCGGCGGAATACACGGGCAATGCCGGCGTGTGGGCGCGTATGGCGGCCGACGAGGAGCTCGGGCTCGTCTATCTGCCGATCGAAGCGCCGCTCAGCGATCTCTACGGCGGAGAGCGACCCGGAGACAATCTCTACGGCAACAGCTTGGTCTGCCTCGATGCGCGTACGGGCGAAGTCGTCTGGTACTACCAACTCATCCATCACGACATCTGGGATTGGGATAACCCGACGGCGCCGATTCTCATGGACCTCGTCGTCGACGGCGAGCCGATCCAAGCCGTCGCGCAGATCACGAAGCAAGCGTGGGTTTATACGTTCGACCGCGTGACGGGCGAGCCGGTCTGGCCGATCGAGGAGCGGCCGGTGCCCTCATCCGACGTGCCGGGCGAGGTGACCGCGCCGACGCAGCCGTTCCCGACGAAACCTCTAGCCTTCGATCGCCAAGGCTTCGGCGCAGACGACCTCATCGATTTCACGCCCGAGCTTCGCGCCGAGGCGCTCGAGGGCATCAAGATCTTTCGCACGGGGCCGATGTATACGCCGCCGTCTCTCGGCGAGGCGCCCGACGGCACGCGCGGAACGTTGCTGCTGCCGAGCCCGGTCGGCGGCGCGAACTGGGAAGGCGGCACCTACGATCCCGAGACAGGCATGCTTTATATCGGCTCGTTCACGAACCCTTCCGTATTCGCGTTGACGGCCGAGCCCGAGCTCTCGGATATCCGCTTCATCGCCGGCGGCGGCGGCGAGCTGCCGTGGCTCAACGGTCTGCCGATCGTGAAGCCGCCCTGGGGGCGCATCACGGCCATCGATATGCATACAGGCGAGCACGCATGGATGATCCCGAACGGTCCGACGCCCGACGAGCTTGCGAATAACACGGCGCTCGCGGGCCTCGAAATTCCGCCGACGGGACGCGCGACGCGCGCCATGCTGCTCGCGACGAAAACGCTTTTGTTCGGCACGGACGGTTGGGGCGGCACGCCCGTCCTGCGCGCCTATGACAAAGCGACGGGCGAAGAGATCGCGGCGATCGACCTCCCCCGTGCATCGGGCGGCCTGCCGATGAGCTACGCCGTCGATGGCCGCCAGTTCATCGCAATCTCGGTCGCGGGCGAGCGCGGCGCGGAGCTCGTGGCGCTCGCGTTGCCGCTGTAGGAGCGACCTTCGGTCGCGATCTTCATACGGGATGACCTCCCGATCCCGATTCGTGCGCATTCCTATGAATGGCCACAAAAGGTAGCTGGTTGGCGCGAGAGGGTGGTAGGCTGATTGGTGATGCACGGTATCTACCATAGAGTTCCACTTAAGCACGGCTCACGCCGCGTCTCGCCCAGAAGTGCCTACTGTTGACAGCGAGCTTTGCCGATCAACATGGCTCCAAGATAGCCGAAGCGCTCGACAGCGAGATTGCGGTCGCGTTCGTCGGCACGTATACCCCGCGCCGCTGCGGGATCGCCACCTTTACAGCTGACCTCGCGCGCGCGGTTGCGTCGAACGATCGACGTATCGTGCCGATGGTTTTGGCGGTCACCGACCCTCCTGGACAGTACCAATATCCGTCCGACGTCAAATTCGATATCCGGCAGAACGTCAAGGCCGACTATGCGCGCGCTGCAGAATTCCTGAACTACAGCCATGTGCGCGTAGTCTCGATTCAACATGAGTACGGTATCTTCGGCGGCGACGACGGCGGATACATTCTCGATTTCGTCGATGCCTTGCATATGCCGGCCATGGTCACGCTGCACACGGTCCTCAAGCACCCATCGGAGAACCAAAAGGCGATCGTGCAGAAGCTGGCTGCGCAGTGCGTACAGGTCGTCGTCATGAGCCAGATCGCCCAGGAGCTCCTCGCAACGTCGTATGGTGTGCACGGTTCGAAGGTGCAGATCATTCCGCACGGCATTCCAGTCATGGATCGCCAACTCGAGCAGCAGGCGTTGAAAGCAAAGTTCGGCGTGGCTGGCCGGCCGTTGCTGCTGACGTTCGGCTTGCTGAGTCCGAACAAGGGCATCGAGACTGTAATCCGTGCGTTACCGGCTGTGGTGCAGCGCTTTCCGGATCTGATCTATTTCGTGGTGGGAGCAACGCATCCCGTCGTCCTCCGTCGCGAAGGCGAGGCTTATCGAACGATGCTCGAACGCGAGGCCGAGAGCCTCGGCGTGCGCGAGCATCTGGTGTTCCGTGGCCAGTTCGTTCCAGACGATGAATTACGCCGGTATCTGCAGGCCGCCGATATCTTCGTGAGCCCATATCTCAACGAGGCGCAGGCCACGAGCGGCGCACTTTCGTACGCGATGGGTGCGGGAGCGGCGGTTGTGTCGACGCCCTACTGGCACGCGCAGGAATTGCTTGCCAACGGCCGCGGCTGTTTATTTCCCTTCAAGGATCACGCGGCTTTGAGCGACACGTTGCTCGAGTTGCTCGGCTCGCCGAGCAGGCTGCGAGGCGTGCGTGATGCTGCGTTTGAGTTCGCGCACTCGATGGCCTGGCCGCGTATCGGAGACGCCTACGTCGAGGTGATCGGCAATGCGCTGCACGCTCGCACGGAGCAGCCCGGCCCCGACGCGGTCGGGGAGCCTGCGTCGGCCAGCAGTCTACCGGAGCTGTGCCTCGATCATCTGCGGCGCCTAACCGACGACACCGGCATCATCCAACATGCAACGTTCAGCGTGCCGGCGCGGCGGAGCGGCTATTGCGTCGACGACAATGCGCGTGCGCTGGTCGTAGCGATACATGCCGATCGCATACAGGGGTCCGCCGAAACGCGCGCGCTCGTCACGACTTACCTGAGTTTTCTGCACAACTCGCAGAATCGGGACGGAAGCTTCTGCAACTTCATGAGCTATGACCGTGTGTTGGAGTCGGCGCCGCCGTCGGATGATTGCATCGGGCGCGCCATCTGGGCATTGGGAGTCACAGCGGACCTTGCCGAGGACGACGGCTGCCGCTTGCTTGCGCGCGAGATGCTGCATCGCGCGCTGCCGCACGCCCGCGACTTGGGACCGCGCGGCACCGCGCAAGCCGCCCTCGGTCTGGTGAGTTTTCTCGCCGGTGATCCTGCCGCGACCGATATACGAGGGATGCTCGATAGTCTGGTCGAGAAGCTCATGGAGCGCTATCGCGCCAACACCATGGACGATTGGCGCTGGTTCGAGCCCACGCTCACCTACGACAACGCCATTCTGCCGCTGGCGCTGTTTGCCGCGTACGGTGTCACGGGTGAACGGGCCACACTGCGAGTTGCGCGTGAGTCGCTCGAGTTTCTCGAGGAGATCTGCTTCGAGGGCGATCGACTGCAGCTCGTCGGCAACACCGGTTGGCACAGCCGCGGCGGCGAAAAGGCGTGCGCCGATGAGCAGGCCATCGATGCCGCTGCCTTCGTGCTCGCATTTCGCTGCGCCTACATGGTCACGAACGATCGGCATTACTTGCGGCGCATGCGCGAAGCGTTCGCCTGGTTCCTCGGTGCCAACCGCGTGGGGCTGCCGTTATACGATTTCGTGACCGGCGGCTGCCGCGACGGCATGGGCATGTCGCACGTCAACGAGAACCAAGGCGCCGAAAGCACGATTTGCTTTTTGATGGCGCTCCTCAAGATGCTCGAGCTTGCCGGAGATGAGTTCCGGCACGGCGACGCTCGCCAAGTCTCCGACGACTGACTATGGCATCCGTCGAGATCACACGTACTCGGCATCGGCTCTTGCCCGACGCCCGCCGCGTGCTCGCCAAGCCCTATCTTCCGGGCGACGAGGCCCTGTTGCCCGGCCCCTCACGTGCGCACGCGCTGATCGCGCGCATCTTGGCGATTCCAGAAGCTCGAGTCGGCGCGCTCAACACGGAGATCTTGCAGCGGTTCGGGGAGCGCCATAACAACTTCCGCCAGACGTTGGAGCGTCAGTTCGAGACCGTCTCACACTACATCGCGGACGCCACGAAATTGTCCGCCGCGCACCGTCTGCTGATCGGCGCCTACTTCACGCATGAGTTTGCCGTCGAGGCCGCTGCTCTCTTCAACCCTTCGATCGTGCTTGCGCCGGACCAGAGCGGTCTCGCGCGCGGCTCGAAGCGCTTCGTGATGAGCTTGCGTGCGGTCGGCGAAGGCCATTTGTCCTCGATAGAGTTCCGCTCCGGCGTGCTCGACGCCGACGGCGGCATGATCATCGACCCAGCGGGAACGCGTTTGGTCGGCGGCCGGCGGACGTCGCCCGCTTACTTCGACAAGTCGCGCTTCAGCACCAAGCTGCTCGAGCTCGGCGCAATCAACGATCTGTCATCGAGCGTTCTCAGTCGACTTGGAGATAAGTTCACAATCGAAGAGCTCGAGGCATCCCTGATTGCGCTCGAGGCGCACGGGCCGCCGCCCGCGATCTGGTTCGAGACCGTCAAGATCATTCGCGTGCTGGCGTCGTCCAACTACGTGACTACCTTTCCCGCGGATTCCGACCTGTCGGAGCGCGTAATTTTTCCGGCGGGGCCGAACGAAACGCGGGGCATGGAAGACGCACGCTTCGTGCGTTTCATTGCAGGCGACGGCGGCATCAAGTATTACGCGACCTATACGGCCTACGACGGCTTCTCGATCTTGCCGCAACTGATCGAGACTGAAGATTTCGTGCGCTTCGCGATCTCCACGTTGAACGGGGAGGCCGCGCAGAACAAAGGCATGGCGCTGTTCCCGCGTCAGATCGACGGCAAATACGTCATGCTGTCGCGCAAGGACCGCGAGAACCTGCACCTGTCGATCTCGGACGACGTGCACCACTGGAACGAAGTGACGGCGTTGCACCGCCCGACACATCCCTGGGAGTTAATGCATATCGGCAACTGCGGCTCACCGATCGAGACCGAGGCCGGATGGCTCGTGCTGACGCACGGTGTCGGGCCCATGCGCCGCTACGCCATTGGGGCCATGCTGCTCGATCTACATGACCCGCAGCGCGTGATCGGCGATTTGCCGACACCGCTGATCGAGCCCGACGAGAGCGAGCGCGAAGGGTACGTGCCGAACGTCGTCTACACGTGCGGCGCAATCGTGCACGCGAATCGATTGATTGTGCCCTACGGCTTCTCGGATTCCGGCGTCGCGGTCGCCCAGCTCGAGCTCGCCGACCTGCTCGAGGCTCTGGTCGCGAGTTAGGCGCCGCGAGCGAGGCAGCGGTTGTCTCGTTCTCGCATCCGTTCGTCTGGAAAGCTCTGCCGATGCGTTGGAGTGTGCAGTACACGAAGAGCTTTTGATCTTCGATCCGCCCTTGCGGCGGCCGCGGCCGCGATTATGACAGTGCGCGCGTTTCGCGCGAATCTCCACGCGCAAGTGGGACATACGCGCGGCTTTCGTGTATGGTGATTGCTTCTATCAAGGATTCCCGCCTGCTTTTCCCTGTCGGTTCTTGATCTCCCCGACGCGGGTCACCGACTACGTGCGAATACCGCACGGCTGCTCAGCATCTACAAGGATTGACCCATGAGCATGATGCGACGACGTGACGTTTCCCTTCACACTTTGATCCTTGCGATTCTGGCAAGCCCCGGCCTTGCGTTCGCGCAAGTGGGTGCCGTCGCCGTTCCCGACAATGCCAGCGCCAGAAGCTACGGCAGCGGATGGGAATGCGATCGCGGCTACCGGGAGATTGACGAGGGCTGCACAGGCATCGACGTCCCCGCCAATGCTTATCTGACCGATAGCGCCTATGGCCGCGGCTGGGTGTGCGACCGCGGGTATCGAATGCTCGACGAGACGTGTATCGCCATCGAGGTGCCGCCGAACGCATATCTCGACTCTCTGGGAGATCGCTGGAAATGCGATCGCGGGTATCGGAGCGTTGAGCAAAGCTGCATCGCCATCGAGGTGCCGCCGAATGCTTATCTCAACACGTTCGGCGATGCATGGACGTGCGAGCGCGGCCATCGCGCGGCCGCCGGGGCGTGCCTTGCCATCCAAGTGCCCTCGAACGGATATCTGACGAACGCGTCGTATGGAGCGGGTTGGACCTGCGATCGCGGTTATGAATCGGTGGGTGAGGCTTGCGTCGCCGTGCAGTTGCCCGAGAACGCGCACCTCGACTATTCCGGAAGCGGCTGGGACTGCAATCGGCCTTACCGGAGGCAAGAAGATCGGTGCGGCCTGCTTTGAAGAGCTTTGCCGTGGCCGGCAGAACGCTTTACATCAGCAATTTGCCCCTCTCCGCGACGGAGCAGGAACTCTTGCTCAAGTTCGGCAGATGCGGATCCGTCGTTGCTGCGAAGATCATGCTCGACGCGAGCACCGGGCGCAGCAAGAGGTTCGGCTTCATCGAAATGGCGACCGGCCCCGAGGCCTTGACCGCCATTCGTCGCCTCAACTTGACGACCTACGACGGGCGTCTCATGTCCGTCAATCTTGCGCGGCCCGAAGATACCGCGGCTACGAACCAGCCCGCCGCCGACGCGGCCGCACCCGGCGGGACTGCGCGACGCGCGCCGTAGAAGTCTAATCGGATAAGCGGCGGGGTTACTTTGGGGGCAGCGGCAGAGCGGCCGCGATCGGCGAAGGGGGCGCAGGGTTCTTGGCCGCCTTGCGCGCCGCCCGGCGCTCATCCTTGGCGCGACGCTTGTCTCGCTTGGCCGCTTCACGCATGCGTTTCGCGTGCGTCTGTGGTCCGGATCGTGCCATGTGTCACCTTGTCACTGAGGGCACGCACTATGGGGCGCGTACCTCCAAATAGCAAGGAATGCGCTCCGCCGTTCGCGGACCGTGGCATGCGGACGCCGCCTGGCGTATGATTCTCCACCCGCACCCCTGATCGAGCCTACGGGCATCCCGCCCATATCCTCCTTTAGCGGTTGTTATCCAATGGAGGATTTATGGGAAGAAAGCTATACGTCGGCAACCTGCCTTATTCAGCGACGGAACAAGGGCTCGCCGCCAAGTTCGCCGAGCACGGCACTGTGGAATCGGCCAAGCTCATCACGGATCGCGATACCGGACAAAGCAAGGGATTCGCCTTCGTCGAGATGAGCCGCGATTCCGAAGCGAGCGCGGCGATCGCAGCGCTCAACGGCGTCGATTACGAAGGGCGTCCGATGAAAGTCAACGAAGCGAAGCCGCAGGAGAAAAGATCCGGCGGCGGAGATCGCGGAGGCTTCGGCGGTCGTCGCTGGTAGCCGCCAGTCTTGACGGCGTCTCGTTGAGATGACGGCAGCTCTGGCGGACCCCTACCGGCTCGTGTCGGTGCGGGCCGTGGCCGCGCCGAGCGGTGCACCGGGAGCACCGTGGCATCGCTACGAGATCGCACAGGGTGTGAACCGGATTGTCGGCTATCGGCACGGCGGTCTGGACAGCGTGACGACGGCCGTGGAAGCGATTGTCGTGCAGCTCAACGAACGCAGACTGCATCAGCGCGGTCGCGTCCACATTGCGCTGCAATCCAAGTCGCGCTCGCCCCAGTCAGATGGGTGACGAGCCGCACTCCAACGTCAAGCGGTTCTGCCGGATTCCCCGCATCCTGCGCGAGAGCGCCGTCGAGTGTGCGCAAGAGCCCGTTCCGGCGTGCTCATTCTGCGGCAGGGCGTTGAGCGAAGTGCGCTACTTGGTCGGCAGCGGCGCCGCGCGGATCTGCGAGACGTGCATTGAGACGTGCTCCACGCTGGTTCGCGGGGAACGGAACACCGAATAGATCCGACCCAGGGCGCGCGGTTCAGGCGCGCCGGTCAGCGTGGTTCTTTGCAGGCGCGTGAGGCGGTGCCAAACTCACGCCCGGGAGCACAGGATTCAGCATGGGGAGATACCTCGCGCTGCTGTGCGTGTGCTTGGCAGCGGCGGTGTACGTTCCGGTCCTGCACGCACGCACGCTGCACTGGTCGGCGCTCGACGTTGCCGCCGCGCTCGATGCGGACGGCCGGCTGCATGTCGTCGAGCGCCACGCCATGGTGTTCGATGGCGACTGGAACGGCGGCGAGCGCCGTTTCCGCCTACGCGGCAGCCAACGTCTGGAAGGCATCCGCGTGCGTCGCATCGACGCAGCAACGGGGACGGCCGTGCCATTGCGGCCCGGCGAGCTCGATAGCGTCGATCACTTCGCCTTTACGGACGCAACGACGCTGCGCTGGCGAAGCCGACAGCCTCGCGATCCGCCGTTTCAAATGACGACGCTCGTCTATGAGGTCGAGTACGTGCTCTCGAACCTGCTGCAACGAGACGGCTCGGCCTTCGTGCTCGATCACGACTTTGCGTTTCCTGACCGCACCGGCGTCATCCAAGCGTTTTCGCTCGAGCTCACGTTCGACGTGGCATGGGCGCCGACCGGGGACGTCACGTCGCCGCTTTCTTTGCGGCGCTCGAATCTGCCGCCGGGCGCGGGTGTCGTGGTGACGATGCCGTTCGAGCGCGTGGCCGCAACAACGCCTGCCGGCGTGCGCGAGCCGACGTCGCGGCTTTGGCTGTTGCTGCCGGTCTCTACGTTGCTCGCCTTCGGAGGTTGGCGTTTGCAGCGCTACGTCGCACACGAGAAACGCAATGGCCGCTATGCGCCGCTCCCGCCGATCGCGGCGATCGACGGCGCCTGGCTTGCGGAGCACGTCTTCAAGCACCGGCCCGAGCACGTCGGCAATCTCTGGGACGACAGAACCGGCGCCGCCGAGGTCGCGGCGATACTCGCGCGGCTCGTGCAGGAAGGGAAGCTCACGAGCCGCATCGAGCAGCGCCGGCGCCTCATGCATCGCGAGGACGTGCTGCATCTCGCGATCCCGAGTCCGCGCCCGACATTCAATGCTTACGAGAGCGCACTCATCAAAGCGCTCTTCATCGACGGTAACACGACCGACACCGAACGCATCCGCGCTCACTACGGCAAGCGCAACAAGGCGTTCGACCCGGCCGCCATCATCCGCCGGCATCTCCCGGGCGGTCGGGAGGTGGCGAGCGAGCAGAACAAAGCGGCACTCGCGCAGGGTTGGACGTTGAGCTTGCTGCTCGCGCTCGTGGCTGCGGTGGCTTTCGGCACGAGCCTCGCAGCCGAAGTACGGCTCGGCGTGACGAACGCCTTCGTGCTCCACGCTCTTCTCATCGCTTTCACGTCGGTCGTGTTCGGCGGCGTGCTCATCGCGCTCGGCTACACACTGCGCGGCAACGTCGTCGGCCCGCGCCGGCATCTCGAATGGCTGCTCGGCGTCTATGCGCTCTATGTCGTCGTTTTGCTCTTGATCGTACGCGGCGGCGGCGCCTATCTCGGCTGGCCGATGTACGTGGCGCTTGCGGCGCTCGCCGCCTGGATCTTGAACCTCGCCCTGAACCGCGCGTACACGCGCGTCCGCCCAGACCGGATAGCGGAGCGCAAGAACCTTTCCGCGGCGCGCGAGTATTTTGCCGAGCAGCTGACCCGCGCCGAGCCGAAGCTCGAGGACGCGTGGTATCCGTACCTGATCGCGTTTGGCCTCGGCAAGCGGATGGATCAGTGGTTCGGGCGGTTCGGGCTCGCAACGGCCGCGATAGGCTCGCGATCGACGACGGTCGGTCCGGCGCACCACAGCGGCTCGTCTCCGAGCTCGACCTGGAGCGGCGGCGGCGGAGCGTTCGGCGGCGGGGGTGCGTCGGGGGTCTGGTCGACAGCCGCGGGCGCGATGGCGGCCGGGGTCGCGGTTTCGTCGTCATCCGCCGGCGGCAGCGGCGGGGGCGGGGGCAGCTCGGGTGGCGGTGGGGGCGGGGGTTGGTAATGGGGCGGCCAGAGCATCCATTGAGTTCTGCTATCTTGATGCCGCTCGGTAATGAGGGTTGCGATGGTACGTAACTGCGTTTGGCGCTTGGCGGCCGGCATCATCCTGCTCGTCGCAGTGGCATCGACGGGTGTGGCACAACTCGCTTCTTCGAGCCGCGAGGTGCAATCGCTGCGGCTGTACGTGCTCGACGGCGGTGTGCTCGCATCGGATCCGGCGCGCTACCGTCTCACCGCGGACGACGTCGAGGAGACCGCGTTGGCCGTTGCCGCGTACCTCATCGTGCACCCGCGCGGCATTTTGCTGTGGGACGCAGGCGCGATCGCCGACGGCGAGCGCATCCCCGGTGGAACCGGCGTCGAGCAGCGCGTGTTGCGCCACGACGGGGAAGAGCGATTTGTCACGCTCGGCCCCGCGTTGCTGCCGCAGCTCAGCGCGATCGGCTCTGCGCCGGCCGACGTCACGCATTTCGCGTTGTCCCACTACCATTGGGACCACACCGCGAACGCCAATGCCTTCGCTCACGCGACCTGGCTCGTGCCGGAGATCGAGCGCGATGCGATGTTCGCCGACGAGCCGCCCGGCGGCGTTCGGCTCGCGACCTACACAGCGCTCGAGCAGAGCCGTACGGTTTTCATTACCGATGACGAGCACGACGTGTTCGGCGACGGCACCGTGATCATCAAGCAGGCACCGGGGCACACCGAGGGACACGCGGTGCTTTACGTGAAGCTCGCGCAGACCGGGGGCGTGTTGCTTTCGGGAGATCTTTACCATTATCCCGCCGAACGCACGCTCGGGCGCTTGCCGACGTTCGAGGTCAGCGAGGAGCAGACGAGACGCGCGCGGGAAGACGTCGAAGCGTTTCTATCGCGGACCGGTGCGGCGCTCTGGATTCAGCACGATCTGCCGGCTCACCGCCGATTGAAAAAAGCACCCGAGTACTATGACTAAAGGAATCGACATGAATGAGCGTTGGTGGGCGACCCTGCTGGTCGTGCCTATTCTCATTGCGTCCGCAAGCGTTTTCGCGCAGCCGCCCGCGGCGCAGCCGGTCGTTCTGCCGAAGCCCGGCGAGCCGCTCGTGCTGCCCGCCGGCGCGGAGAAAATCCGCGTGAGCCTCGTCGTGGACGGCCTCGTCGCTCCCTGGGATATCGAGTTTCTACCCGGCAGCGAGACCCTGCTCGTCACCGAGAGCAACGGGCGCTTACGCATCGTCGAGAACGGCGTGCTCGATCCCGAGCCGGTCTGGGAAGCGCCTTCGCCTGAAGGCAACGACGTCCTGCATGGCCTCGCCATTCACCCGCGGTTCGCCGAGAACCGTTTCGTCTATGCGTCGTATACGAAGGCGCGCGAGGACGGCCTGCTCACACTCGCCGTGTCGCGCGGACGCCTCGAGGGCCGCAAGCTCACCGACGTGGCCGAGATTTTCGTCGCCGACGCGTGGGAGAACGCGCGCAACGCGACCGCGGGGCGCATGTTGTTCGGGCCCGACGAAACTCTCTATGTGACGGTCGGCGACCGCGATCGGCTTTGCTGCGGACCGCAAGACGACAACGCCATTCGCTTGCGCGCACAGGATCTCGGCAATCACGTCGGCAAGACACTGCGTCTCACGGACGACGGCGGCGTCCCGGAAGGCAACCCGTTCGTCGGCCGAGCCGGTGCGCTGCCGGAGGTCTTCACGTACGGCAATCGCAACGGCTACGGTCTCGCCTTCCATCCCGAGACCGGTGAGCTCTGGCAGACCGAGATCGGCCCGCTCGGCGGCGACGAGATCAATATTCTCGAGCCGGGTGCGAACTACGGTTGGCCGCTCGTCTCGATGGGACGCAACTACTCCGGGACGCTCGTATCCGATCAACCTTGGTTTCGGCCCGGCATGGAAAATCCGCGCATGTTCTGGGTACCGCAGATCAGCCCGTCGGGGATGACGTTCTACACGGGCGATCGCTTCCCGGACTGGAAGGGCAGCCTCATCATCGGCTCGCTCAACGGGCAGCAAATGCAGCGCATCGCGTTCAACCAGCCGGGCCAGGCCGAACGCCGCGAGCCGTTGCTCCGCGAGCTCGGCGTGCGCTTCCGCGACGTCGTGCAGGGTCCCGACGGTCTCCTCTATGTCTCGACCGAAGTACGGTACGGCAGCGGCAATCCCGACGGCACCATCCTCAAGATCGAGCCGGCCGAGTGAGCCCAAGCCTACCAACGGTAGGCGTAGCTCACGTTCAGCGTCCGCGGCGCGCCCAAGTTGCGGTAGGCGTATGACGAATTGTCGACGTCGAAGCGGCCGCGGCCGAGCGACGTCGCGTAATTTTCGTCGAGCGCGTTCTCGAGCCGTGCGCCGAGCCGGTGCTTGCGCTCGCTGTCGAGATAGTAGGCGCCGCTCAAGTCCACGACCGTGTATCCGCCGTACTCTCGGCGTCCGACTCCGCCGCCGATCGTATCGGATACGTCGCCGATGTTGATCAAGGATAGATTCAATTCGAGCGGCGTCTGCACCGAGCGGTACGTGAGATCGGCCTTGAGCAAGCTCTCGGGAACGCGGTTGAATTGCTCGCCGCTGCCCTCGAAATTGGCCTCGTTGCTCGTGTAGCTCAATCCCGCCGAGATCGAATCACTGAAAGCGGCGTCCACGCTGAATTCGAAGCCCTCGAATTCGACGGTTTGATCGAAGTTCGCGAAGATTCCGTCGGGGAACGCCGGATTGTCGAAGTCGATGTCGATGAGATTGTCGACGTCGCGCGTGAAGTAGACGAGTTGCCATTGCACGCCTTCGGCGGCATTAGCCGATCCGCCGATGCCGATCTCCAAGTTCTCGCTCTCCTCCGACTCGAGATTCGGGTTGCCGACCTCGCAACAGTCGCGGAGGTAAAGCTCTTCGGCATCGGGCAAGCGAAACGACGTCCCGACCTGGCCGCGGACGTAGAAGTTGCCGGCAATATTGTGTTGGCCGCTCAAGTTCCATACCGTGCCGTCGGCGCTGCCGCTCGTCGTGTTGTAGCGCAACCCGAATGCGATATCGGAGCTCTCGAACGCCGACTCGGAGCTGCGAATCTGTCCGTAAACGGCCTGTGCCTTCTCCGTCTTGTCTTGGATGAGCCAGACTTCGTCCTCTCCCCAGAAGCGCTGGTAATCGTAGCCGACCGAAAATTCGACGGCGTCGCTTGCACGGACGCTTGCAAGCGCCGTGATGCCGTAATCCTCGAAGCCCCAGAAGGCTGCGTCGTAAACTACTGTTTGCGTTCCGGTCAAGGCGCCACCGACGCCGATGTCGTTGCGGATGTCGGTGTACTCGGTATCCCAGTCGTGGAAGTACGCTTTGACGTAGAAATCGACG
>DATCIQ010000379.1:0-4770 GCA_036507635.1 Gammaproteobacteria bacterium | reverse complement strand
CGCGCAGCGCGCACAGCGGTTGATCGCGTCGGCTCCATCGGGTTGTTAGCCAGCCTCACGGTCATCAAACCCACAAGCTACGAGCAGTGCCCGGCGAACGTCCCCCCATCGTGCTTCCGGCAGCACGCACAAGAGCGAGCCGATACGAGTGCGCTGCGCGAGAGATACGTGATCGAAGTTCAGCGCACACGTCGTGGGCATACCGTCATCCGACGTCAGGATAACTTCGCTCGTCAGACCTCGAATCGTCCGCGTTGCTGGGACGACGATCAGCTCATTGAGTTGACTGATAACTTCGCTTCGCGTGAGAACCAAAACAGGGCGCCGTTTGTCGGGGAGCCGGAACGTGTACCACCGGATCTCGCCTCTCCTCAACCGAGCTCCTCCCAGCCTTCAGCCTCCCACTCAAGGGGTTCCTGATCAGTCGAGAATTCATCGCCACCAGGAGGCACGGCAGCATACGCCATAGCGGCGCTAACGCCTGGCGAGGCCGCGATTAACCGAAGCAGTCGAACGCGCTCACGGGGCGTCAGCCCAGCCACAAGCGGCAGGATGTCCTCGACAGTCATCGGCTTGGCCATGGCCTGATTCTACCAACGTCACCAATTGTCAGCGACCTGCAATTGCTCGTAATCTTGGGGAAAATCGCGATACGGCCGGACAGGTCTGGCTAACGAGCCTGTAGAAAAACCCCGTCGTGCGAACGAGGCGTTGGGTTCGTGATCAGAAAAAACGAGCGTTTGCCGGATCGATCAGCGTCATCGAAGTCGTGACCGCGTTCGATCATCATCCGGCTCTCAATCCCGCGTACCGCTGCACCTTGCCGATGTTGTGTACCAGGCAGAAAAGCTGCCACTGCGTCGTCACCTTGCGCCGTCCGCGATGACTGAAGCGACTGAGCCGATGGGAGCTGCGGATGTTGGCAAACACTGGCTCCACGATCCCGAGCCGTCGACCGTAACGGTGTCGCCCAAGCTCGCTGTCGATTTTACGCTTCATCTTGGCCGAGTAGGTTTCCGGTTTACCTCTGGCTCGACCAATGAAGAGCGCCACCTGCCGCTCCACGGTTCTCTCCGGATGCCGTAAGCATTGCGCTCGCAACGCACAACCCCGGCAGTCGCCTTTGTTTCCGCGGAAGCGGATCGCCTCATAGCCGTTGAGATCGCAGTGCCGGCCATTGCGATAGAGGCGCTTGCCGGCCGGGCAGATCGCGTGCGTTCGATCCGCCGCGATCTGAAAGTCCTTCGGCTGAAAGCGGACCTCTCCCTTTGGCTTCGCAAACGGCTCATCCGGCCGCGTCGGCTTGTGGCGAACGGCGTCGATGAAACGCGGATCGCGCTTGCGGAACATGGGGTCCGCGAGATACCCGTCGATGTGCTGTTCGCTCAAATACCGCGCGTTCGCTTCGCTGCAGTAGCCCGCATCGGCGAGGACCGCGGCATCTTTGAACGGGTCGGCTCCAAAATGCTCGCGAGCCCCTTCGATCATCGGGATCAAAAGACCATGCTCCTGGCCTTCGCCGTGCGCTTCGGCGTGCACCACGATCTGGTGCTTGCCGTCGACCAAGGCGACCGCGGTATACCCTTGGATCACGCCCTTCGAGCTCAACATCTTCGCGCTCTCGTTGTCCGTGATGTTGCTCTGCTTGATCCGGCCTTCGGCCCCTACCTTGTCTTGGTGTCCTTGAAGATACCTCCGGACTTTCGCAATCGCCCTCTCGAGCGTCGCCTGTTGCCTCGCGCGGGCGGCACTGACGCCTTCGTCCTCACCGGCCGTGTCCGCTTCTCGGTGCCGCTCGGTCAAATGCCGCACGGCGCGCTCCATCTTCTCGATCTTCTTGCTGTAGTCCGCCTGGCTCCCGCTCCACTCCTTGCTCGCGTTACTCGGCAGCTTCACCCCGTCCACCGCGAACATCTCCTTGCCGATGAGTCCCGCCTCATCGCACACCAGCAGCACGTCTCGGAAAACCGTCGTGATCTCCCGGTCGAGCGTCGCAATGAAGTGCGCGATCGTCGTGAAGTGCGGTTGGCTGTCCGCCGAGATCGCCATGAACAGCACGTTCTCTCGGCACAGCCGCTCGATCTGGCGGCTCGAGGTAATGCCGCGCGAGTACGCAAGCAGAATGATCTTAAGAAGCACCGCAGGGTCGTAAGCGGGGGCTCCGCCATCGTCGTTGCGGTAGCGCGCCTCGAATACCGACAGATCAATCGACTCATCGATCAGTCGGTTCAGTCTGTACTCGAACGTGCCGGGGAGAATCTGCTCTTCGAATCGTACCGGCAGCATCTTCGTCTGCCGATAGTCGTAGGGCTTGTAGCGTGCCATCGCAACTCCGCTCAGCGGCCTTCACCGCTCGCTGACGCGATCACACCTCACAACGACGCGCAACTCAAGGGTTTTTCTACAGGCTCAACGCTCAGATCAGCGGCGTCTGCATCTGAATGTTAGGCCACCCCGTGCAACTTGCTTTGCTTGCCGTGTTATTCCCAAAGGTCGATCTGTAAAGTTAACGTTACTCCTGGGTCGCACCAATTGACAAAACCGCATTCAACGAAGTTCTGATTCGTACCGGAATACCGCAGATCGATGGAGAGGCTGTTCCACTTCGCAGTAGCGCCGATGTCCCAGAACGACCGATGTCGCCCGGATGCGGACCATCGGCGGCCAACGGCTGCACTGGTGGATAGCCAGTCTTTCCACCGGTAACTCGCATCACCGCCGAGTCGCCAGTGACTCCCCGACCTGTAAGGTCCTTCGGGTACAAACAATAGTTGACCGTCAAAAGTGAATGCATGGACGGACCGAGTTGCACGCAGTTTTGCCGTATAGAAGTTGTACGTTGGCCCGGGGATGTCCTTGTCAGGGAACGCCGAGTACATGAGCTCGGCAGACAGGCGCGTCGCTCGCACGTAGAAGTTGTAGCCGCCGTAAATATCGACCTCATACGATGTCGTGTTGTCGCCGAGGTCACTGAAGTCCACCCCAGACGCCCAGATTCCAGCGTAGAAGTTATCAGGTCTTGCCCAGAAAACCGACAATTGCGCTGTAGGCTTGCCCCCGCTGAGACTGGCACCGTCGTATCGGTAGTCGGTAGTCAAGAAGATCGAAGGGTAAAGCGCGCCCCTATTGTTTTCCGCAAACGCCGATTCTACTGATCCCAGCAGCAGGCCAGCGGTCAGCGTCATCAAGACCCACGACATGTTCATGAGGCTCTCCCGCGATTCTGTCCAAGATCGGACTTTGACAAGGTAACTTGACACAAGAGGGTAAGTCAAGGACCCTTGACGTTTGGACAGGTTTCCTTGATTATTGCGCCATCGCCGGCTCGTCATATCGCTGACAGGGGGTGTCCATGGGACAGCAGAAGACCGCCAGCCATAGGCGCTATCTGCGCCGAGTTTGGCCAACGTGGGTGATCTACCTATTCGTCTTGCTCGGCTCGAAGTGGCTGCTGACCGAACTGGAGCTCGCCGGCGTGCTCAGGTATCTCGTTGCGCTCGCTCCGGCGCTACCCCTCGTTGTGGTGATTGTGCTCGTCGGACAACTCATGTACGGGAAGGAAGACGAGTTTCAACGCGCGCTTTGGGCGGAAGCGATGCTATGGGGTCTCGCGATTACGCTGGCAGCAACGACGGTATGGGGCTTCCTCGAAATCGCGGGTGCGCCATCGATACGACTCTACTGGGTGTTCCCGTTCTTCACGGGTGCAGCGCTAATCTGCGTGCCGTTCCTGGCTAGGAAGTACACGTGAAGAACAAGCTCAAAGTGTTGCGCGCGGAGCGCGACTGGACCCAGGCTGAACTCGCGCAGCGTCTACAAGTTTCGCGTCAAAGTGTCAACGCCATCGAATCGGGCAAGTACGATCCGTCCCTCCCACTGGCGTTTCGCATCGCGCGATTGTTTGAAGAGCCGATAGAGGCGATTTTCCAGGACGACCGGTCTGACGTCGATCCGTAGCGCGAATCCGATTCGACCTCGACTCGCCAGCGCGCACCGACGCCTTGCTATGGGGCCTAACGTTCCACATGAGCCGCGTGCCACAATGGCGCCGCCCTTGCTCTTCTCTTTGCAAGGGCGGTGCGATTTTGGCACGTCGGCTCCATGTGGTTGTTAGGCGGCGCGGTGGTACGCTTGTGAACCTTAGTACCCCGCTTCCGCCATTCTTCTCTGCATCTCTGCGGGTTCCACCACTTCGTGGAGCGTCGCAATGGTCCAGACATTGCCAAATGGATCTTCAACCCTTCCCTCCCTCGATCCAAAGAACATGTCTGTCATCGGCATCAGGATTTTCGCTCCCGCTTGCACGGCAAGCTGAAATAGTTCGTCAGAATTCTCAACGTAGATCTGTGCCATCAACGTAGAGCTAGGGAAGCCGTCCATCGCTTCCCCAATGTTTAGAATCGAATCGCCGAGCTGGAGCTCGCAGTGCGCAATCTTTCCGTTCGAAGTGGTCAACCGATAGTTCTCCACGAATCCAAATGCCTTGCGCAGAAAGGCAACTGCGTCCTCTGCTCTATCTACGACGACATTGGGAGTTATCGTGTGAAAGCCCATCGGCATCCAGGAATTGTTCATGTCTACTTCTTCGGGCGACTTACACGGTGACGTAGCGCCGCCTAACTGTATTTGGGCTCTTCCGGTTTTCGTGTGGGTGATTTCAGCAGTGCCGCTGAGCTGAGAGCGTTGTAGGGACTGGGGTTGCGCGTGATGGAGGCACTCGGAATTTCTGGCACGATTGAGCGATGGCTCGATCACGCAAGCGGCGGCGTT
>DATCIQ010000378.1:0-6284 GCA_036507635.1 Gammaproteobacteria bacterium | reverse complement strand
GGACGTGCATTGGGCGCTCGGCGACTTCGGCTATTTCCCGACCTACACGATCGGCAACTTGTATGCGGCACAACTCGTCGAAGCCTATGCGCGCGATGCGGATCTCGACGCGGAGCTTGCCGAAGGGAACCTAAGCTCGCTCCGCGAGTGGCTCGCGCGGCACGTGTACGCCCGTGGCGCCGAGCTCGATGCCGAGGATCTCATCGAGGCCGCGACGGGCCGGCGCCTCGATGCCGAGCCGTTCTTCAAGCGGCTCGAGCGACGCATCGCCGAGCTCTCCTCGTGTTCGTAGGAGCGAGCTCCGCTCGCGACCGCTCGCGGCGGCTGGAAGCCGCTCCTACCGCGCGGTAGCATCGAAACCACCATGAGCCAAACGAAATGGATTCTCGCCGTCGCCGCCTGTTTAGGCGCTTGCGCCGCCGACGAGGGCCCCGCGCCTGTGGCCGACGTCACGCCGTTCACGGCAGATGCAGAACGCGCGGCCGCGAGCATCGACGCCGACACCATTCACGAGGTCGTCGCCGAGATCGCGAGCGACGGCTACGAAGGCCGCAGCCCCGGCAGCGCAGGCGACGAGCGCACGCGCGCGTATCTCGCGCAAGCGCTCGAGCGGATCGGGTTCGCTCCTGCCGGGCCGAGCCGGCAGTGGGAGCAGCCGTTCGAGCTCGTCGGCATCGAGACCGGGCAACCCGAGCAATGGACGTTCTCTGCCGAGAGCGACGTCGTGCTCCGCCAAAACGAGGAGTTCATCGTGTCGAGCGGCGTGCAAAGCGAAAGCGCCCGCATCGTCGATGCCGAGCTCGTGTTCGTCGGCTACGGCATTCAAGCGCCCGAGCACCAATGGGACGACTTCAAGGACGTCGATCTCGAAGGCAAGGTGCTGTTGATGCTCAACAACGACCCCGACTGGGACCCGGAGCTCTTCGCCGGCGAGCGGCGGCTGTACTACGGCCGGTGGACCTATAAATACGAGAGCGCGGCGCGCCAGGGCGCGGCCGGCGCGATCATCGTTCATACGACGCCCTCGGCCGGATATCCGTGGCAAGTCGTTCAGACCTCGTGGACCGGTGCGCAATTCGAGCTGCCGGCCACAGGCGAGCCGCGAGTCCAGATTGCGGCATGGGTTACGGAGTCGGCCGCCGAGAAGCTCGTCGCGCTTGCGGGCGAAAAGCTCCCCGCGCTCGTCGCCGCGGCCAGAACGCGCGAGTTTCGTCCCGTGCCGCTCGGCATTCGGACGTCGATTACGCTCGCGAACGGCCTGTCGCGGACGACCTCCGGCAACGTGCTCGGGATTCTCGAGGGCAGCGATCCCGACGCTCGCGACGAGGTCGTGATTTACACGGCCCATCACGATCATCTCGGTATCGGCGAGCCGAATCCGGCCGACCCGAGCGACCGTATCTACAACGGAGCGCGCGACAATGCGAGCGGTGTCGCGATGGTGCTCGCAATCGGCAAGGCGTTTGCCGAATTGCGAGAGCCCCCGCGCCGCTCCGTCATGCTCGCGTTCGTCGGCGCCGAAGAGCAAGGGCTGTTGGGCTCACAGTACTACGCGCAGCAGCCGACCATCGCACCGGGCAGGATCGCGGCCACGATCAACCTCGACGCCGGAAACATTTGGGGACTTACTCGCGACATTACTTTCGTCGGTCTCGGCAAATCGAGCCTCGATAACGTCGCGCGTACCGTGGCTGCCTACCAAGACCGCATCGTCAAGCCGGATCAATTCCCGGACCGCGGCTCCTTCTACCGCTCGGACCAGTTCAATTTGGCGAAGATCGGCGTGCCGGCGATGTATCTCGACGAAGGCACGGAGTTCGTCGGGCAAGCCGAGGGTTGGGGCGTCGCAAAGATCGAGGAATACGAAGCGCGCAACTATCACCAGCCGAGCGACGAGCTCACCGAAAACTGGAACTTCGGAGGCTTAGTTCAGGATGCACAGTTCGCGTTCTGGGCCGGGCTCATCGTCGCGAACGCCGACGCGATGCCGGCGTGGAATCCCGGCGACGAGTTCGAGGCGGCGCGGCTCGCGGCGCTTGAGTAGGAGCGGCGTCTTTGTGGGAGCGGCGTCTCGCCGCGATTCCAAAATCGCGGCCGGAGGCCGCTCCTACTGGACGCGCAGGCGCGTAGCGCCGGACTCGTCGGCGTACTCGCGATTGTCCTCGCAGACGTACTCCATGATCTCGTAGTCCGGCAAACGGCTGAACGTGAACGCCATGTTCCAGGGCTCGGTCAGCACTTCGGGATCCTCGATCGTGATCTCGTCAACGAACACGTCCGGCTCGACGAGCCGAATACGCTCGGTGATGCGCATGTTTAGCGTGTGCGGAATATTGCGAAACTCGACCGATTCCTTGATGCCGATCGTGTCGACGACGAGCGTATCGCCTTCCCAATGCCCGACCGAACGCCCGTAGAACCCGGGCTCGATCTCGTCGAGCGAGAGTTGCGGGCGATCGAGATAGATGCGCCGCACCTGGTTGTAGGCTTCCTGAATGATCGTGACTTGGCCAACGCTCACGAGAATCTCCATGGGGAACGGCCCGCCGCCGCCCATCATCGACGGCATGCCCTGCGGCAGACAGAACGTCGCGGAGGTCGCAAGCGGCTCACCGCGCGCGTCGGCCTCGCGGGCCGCGGCCTGACGCGCTTGCCACACGGCGCGGTACTCGGGCTTGAGCGGCGGCTCGGACTGCTGGAGCCGAGTGTTCTCGGTTTGGCCGGGATTGCCGCCGGCGGAGAAAGAGATCGTCCAGGTGCCTCCGATTCCGGTCTGGGCCGAGTGTTCCTGCGCGCGCGCCGGCGTCGCCGCGAACGTCACGCCGACCGCGACCGCGGCGGCGAACGCGAGCGGCAGGTGTCTCGATAGCGCGCTGCCGGCGCACGAGGGCATCATGGCGCCGGCGTCCTCTGGAACGTGTTGATGGCCGGCACGGGCGGCACGAGCGTGCGGCCGTCCGGCACGTTGAGCTCGAGCAGCAGGCCGCCTTTCTGGCCATTCAGAAGCGGTGCGACGATGGCCGTGACCTCATCGCCGGCCTTGACGTCCGTCGAGCGCCAACCGGCCCGGCGCAGCATGTTGATGCTCGTGAGCTCGATCGTGAACTCGTCGATGCCCTCGGGCCCTTCGCTGACGGCGAGATCGATATAGCCGTGCGGATTCGTCCACTGGAACTCGCGAACCGTGCCTTTGAGCGTATAAGTCTGCGAGTGATCGAAGATCGCGAATGAATGGTGCGCCGCGGCCGAGAATGTGACGAGCGCCGCGACCGCGCCGACCAACGCGGCGTGCTTGCGGGCGTTAAATCGAACCTGCATGTTCCCCTCCGAGCGCCGCCGATGGCGGGCCGTCCGCGTAAATCCAGCTGGGTAGCGTACCCCCGCGGCGCTCGTTAAACTATAAATGCGTGGATATAGAATCTATAGCCAGTAGGAATTCTGCAGAGCTCGACCTCCGGCAGCTGCGCGTGTTTCAGGCGCTATTGCGCGAGCACACCTTGACGCGTGCAGCCCAAGTGCTCGACGTCACGCAGCCCGCGCTCAGCAAAACGCTCGCGTCTCTGCGCAACTATTTTGCCGATCCGCTGTTCATTCGCGTCGGCCACAAGATGGAGCCGACCTCGAAGGCGCTCGAGCTCGGACCCGCGATCGGCGCGATTCTCGATCAAATCACGACGCTCAAGAGCCGCCACGTGCCCTTCGACGCAGCGAGCTCGGCACGCGTGTTTATATTCTGCGTCGTCGACGCCGGTTTAATCCGCCTGCTGCCGCCGCTGATTCGGCACCTGCATGCCCATGCGCCGCGCGTGAGCCTGCGCGTTGCGCCGCTCGAGATCGAGAAACTCGAGTCCTCGCTCGAATCCGGCAAGCTCGACTTTGCGATGGGCTCCTTCCCGTCGCTATCAAAAAAGGTCCGCCGCGAGCTGCTGTTCGCGGTCACGTACGTGAGTGTCGTTCGCAAGGACCACCCGCGTCTCAAGACGAAGCCGTCGGCGGCCGCGTTCGCCGCCGAGAAACACGTGCTCGTCTCGACGGCCGGCACGGGCCATGCGCATCTGCAGGCCGAGCGCGCCATCGAAGCCATAGTGCCAGCCGAGCACATCACGTGCCGCGTCCCGACGTTCGTGACCGCCGCTGTGATCGCGAGCAAAACCGACGCCGTAGTGACGCTCCCGTCATCGCTCGCCACCGGGCTTGCCGAGCAATTGGGCCTGCGCCTAGTGACGACGCCCGTGAAGCTGCCGCGCATCGATGTGTCACAGCATTGGCATGAACGGTTTCACCGCGAGCCCGGCAGTCAGTGGATCCGGCAGGTTTTTGCGGAGCTGTTCAGAGAGGCGCGAGAGCGCTCGCGTCAGGGAGCGTAGTCATCGCTTGATTTCTCATTATTCGCTTGATGCGTTTGGCTAGACCACAACCGCCGACACCAGCCGCACAAGCGAGCCGTGACGCGGCTGCTTACATGCCTGTAACCGTACTATACTATTAGCTTCGAGGCATCAATAGATAGGGGGTCGGGAATGAAACCACGCTGTTCCGCATCCTGCCTCACGGCCGTCTCGATCGCATTCTTTGCCTCGGCTACCCATGCCCAGCCGGACGATCGAGTAGAGACTACGTTTGAGATGCCCGTCCCGGTTCGAAACATCGAACAGGCTGAGCTAGAAGCAATGCCATTCACCTTTGTGCGCATCAAGTACTCGAGCGAGAGTGCTTACGATGGGTCTTGGAGGGTTGACTATCCGGACGCGGAAACCTCGTTTCTGCAGCACTTCGAGGAAGTCACCGGTCTTGACACTGACCGAAACGGATTAGTCCTTGAACTGACCGATCCCGCCTTGTCCCGTTATCCGTTTATATACATCGTCGAAGGTGGGTACCTGACGTTGAACGACAATGAGGTTGTTGCTCTCCGAGAATACTTGAGCGGCGGCGGTTTTCTAATGGTGGACGACTTCTGGGGAGAGGAAGAAGGAGCCGCGCTGACCACGCAGACGCGGCGTGTCTTCCCAGATCTGGATCCCGTGGAGCTGCGGCCGGAGCATGAAATCTTTCGGTCGTTCTATGAGATTAACGACATACCGCAGATACCGGGGATTACCGAAATCGTGCGCCGTCCGGACAGGGGTGTAAGCAGCGACGAGGCGCAAGTTTTGGGTTTGATCGATGAGGATGGTCGGCTGATGGCTATTTTTTGTCAGAACATGGACTTCGGAGATGGCTGGGAGCATGTGGATGACCCAGCTCATCCCAAGCAGTTTTCTCTTGGGGGCGCAGTCGCGTTGGGTGTAAACATTGTGATTTATGCACTTACACACTAAATCGGGCCAGGCGGGCAGAAAGTAATCCGGACATATCTATACCCCGGCGGAACACCTACTGCCGCTGACAGGAGCCCCCAAACTCCGCCACTAGCTCCGCACAGGTGCTTCGCGCATAGCCGCACCGTCGTTCGCCGTCTACCACATGACAGTAGGTCACCCGGTCGGGAACCGGCGGTTTCGGGTTGTGGCAATGGTACTCGCCAGTTCTTCGATCGGTGTGACAACCGTCGGCGTTCGTGCCGCCGGGATGGGGGAAGACAGGCTGAGCAAGGATCAAGGCAGTCGCTGCTGCGATCCACGTGCGTCTTAGCACCGCTCTTCTCCATACGTCTAGCTGTGCTAACTATTATCACGCAGCGGCCGCCCAAGCAATGCCGATTGCTTCACAGTCCGGGATACCACGATATCAGCCGGCCGGAGATCACTCAGTTGAGATCCGCGGCCAACCCGCGCATGAGATCGAGCGACACAATCTCGAGCGCGCGCTTGTGCGTCGCGCGCAAGTAGACGCGCGGCGCCATACCGGCCTCGTAAGCTTCCTTCCAGCGCGCGGCGCACAGGCACCAGCGGTCGCCGGGCTTCAAGCCCGCGAAACCGAACTCGGGTCGCGGCGTCGAGAGATCGTTGCCGCGGAAGCGCGAGAACTCGAGAAATTCTTGCGTGACTTGGACGCAGACCGTGTGCGAGCCCAAATCGTCGTCGCTCGTGTTGCAGCAGCCGTCGCGGAAGAATCCCGTCATCGGGTTCTCGCTACAAGATTCGAGCGCTTCCCCGAATACGTTGACGGAATCGTCCATGGTGATTTGGCGCACGCTCATGCCGTAAGCCTAGCAGGATTTGCGCTACACTGCGGCTCATCGCGACGCGAGCAACTCGAACAATAATGAGGAGTCATGCCATGAACCGGCTGTCGTTCTCGACCTTCTGCCTGAGCTTCGTCCTGGTCGGCGGCGCCGCCGC
>DATCIQ010000377.1:0-5077 GCA_036507635.1 Gammaproteobacteria bacterium | reverse complement strand
GCGCCACTCGTGGCTCACGAAGCCCTCGTAGTCGAGGTCGGCGATGACCTCGGCGACGTAGCGATAGTTGATCTCTTGGGTAAAGTCGATCTCGTTGCGCGTCGGCACGCCGGCGACGTGGAAATGCGCGATCCACCGGCTTGTGTCGCGGATGTAGCGCGCGAGGTCGCCGTCCATGATCTGCAAGTGGTAGAGGTCGCAGACGAGCTTGACGTTCTGAGAATCGACGCGCTCGCAAACGCCCACGCCCCAAGCCCAATGTCCGAAGACTTGGTCCTCGCGCCCGAAGCGCGGATCGTTAAGCCGGTTGTTCATGTTTTCGATCGCAATCGTCACGTTACGCTCTTCGAGCTGACCCTTGATGCGATTCAGGAACGCGACGGCGTTGTCGGCGGCGGCGTCGTACGGCATGCCCCGGCGCTGTCCGCCGATCGTGATGATGCGGCGCACGCCGTTTTCGGCGCACATATCTATATAGGGTCGGAGCGTGGTCTCGATCTGATCGTGCACCTCGGGGTGGATGATGCCGTTCTCGAAATCGACGCCCCCCGTGCCGACGAGCAGCGGCTCGAGGCCGTGGCGGCGCAGCGTCGGCCAATTCTCCGGCCCTATAAGATCGAACCCGTAAGCGCCGAGGCGCGCGGCTTCGCGGCACATGTCGTCGAACGTGAGCGTCGTGGCCTCGCCGAAATTATTGCGCCACAGCCCCTGCTTGATGCGCCCGTTACGTTGAATGCGAGCCTCCTGCCCGCCGGCGGGCAGTGCCGTCGCGAGGCCCGCGGCCGCCAACGTGCCGAGGAATTCTCTTCTTTGCATGGCCGGATTATAGCCAGTCGCCCCCCGCGCTTGAACATTCTTTTGAATTTTCGGGGCCTGGAACTTCGCTGTTCTAGGTATGGTCCCTATACAATACGCGGCGGCGGCCACTCAGCCGCTCATTGCAACGCTTGAGGATCGCTCCCATGGCAGAGAGTTCTTCGCTGGCAGTCGCCGCCAATATTTTCGTCGCGCCGAGCGAGGCGTTTGCGGCCATCAAGGAACGGCCCAGAGTCTTGCTGCCGATCCTTCTCTTGGTCTTGTTCTATTCCGCGATTTCGCTCGTGTACATGACGTCCGTCGATCTGCCTTGGTTCATGGAGCAGCAGTTGACGGCCAGCGGCGCGGAGATGACCGAAGCACAACGGGAGCAAGCTCTGCGAGTGGCCGAGAACTTACCCGGCGTGGCGCTCGGCGCGATCGGCGCCGTAACGTCGTCGATCGCGATATTGCTCTATATCTTCATTATTGCGCTCTATTACACGGGCGTGTCGTTCGTGACTCACGACGGCATCAAGCTCAAGCAATGGTTCGCGCTGATCTGCTGGTGCACGCTGCCCGTGCTGCTCGGGCTTACGGCGTCGCTCGTCAACATAGTGTTCGGCGACGCGCGCTTCATGCTGCAAGACGACATCAATCCCCTCGCGTTCGGCAACCTGTTAGGTATCGATATCGAGAGCCCCACCGTCCTGCAACGCAGCATGCTCGGCATCGACCTCACCTCGCTCTGGGCGCTCGTCCTCATGGTGCTCGGTTACCAGGCGTGGACGCAGCGTTCCTTGGTCAAAACGCTCGCAGTCGTGCTCGGCCCGGTGGTCGTCATCGTCGCGATCACTCTGCTCTTCACGCTGACCTGAGATCACCGATGACCAAGAAGCTGCTGATCATCCTCGGCATCGTCGCAGCCGTCGTCGCGATTCCGCTGCTGCAAGCGCTGTTGGGCGGAGGCGCTGCCGTCGAGGTCCAAGTCGAGAAGCTCGCGCCGCGCAGCATTCAGTCGTCGGTGCTCGCATCCGGTCATCTGGTCCATGAGGAGGAAGTCAAGCTCTCCACCGAGGAAATCGGCAAAGTCACGGCGATCTATGTCGAGGAAGGCGATCACGTCACGGCCGGGCAGTTGCTGCTGCAGATCGACGACCAACGGCTGCGCGCAGCGGTCGAACAGAACGAAGCCACCGTGCGCGTCCAGGAGATCGCGATTCAGCGCCAGCAATTGCAGGTGAACAACTTGCGCACGCAGTGGGAGCGCATGCGAGGGCTGCACGAGCGCAACCTCATCGACGAGGACAGCTTCGTGACGGCAACCAACAATCTCGAGATCGCCGAGGTGGACCTGCGCTCGAGCCGCGAATCGCTGTCGCAGTCGCGGGCCCAGCTCGAGCAGGCCCAGGATCGCTTGAGCAAAACGCGCGCCTACTCGCCGATCGACGGCACGGTCACCTCGCTCGACATCAAGGTCGGCGAGACGGCGATATCGAGCTCGACCAATATCCCGGGGTCGAGCCTCATGACGATCGCAAATCCCGAAAGCATTCATACCGAGGTCAACGTCGACGAAGCGGATATCGCGAGCGTCGAGGTCGGCCAGAGGGCGCGCGTTTACGCGATCGCCTATGCGGATGACCCCGTCGAGGGTGTCGTCGATTCCATCGCGGTTTCGGCCAAAGTCGCGGAAGGCGCGCAAGGCTTGAGCTTCGCGGTCAAGATCAGGATCCTCGAGCCCGAGAAGATCACGCTGCGCCCCGGCATGTCGTGCCGGGCCGAGATCTTTACGGCTACGAAGGAGGCCGTGCTCGCGGCACCGATTCAGGCAATCGTCGTCGAAGAGGATCTCACTCTCGACGAGACGCAACGCTACGCGTTCGTGAACCGCAACGGCACGGCCGAGCGCGTCGAGGTCCAAGTGGGCTTGTCCGACGACACTTATCAGGAGATTACGAGTGGATTGAGCGAAGGCGATGAAGTCATCATCGGCCCGGACCGCGTGTTGCGCGCCCTCGAGGATGGAGACCGAGTCGTTGTCAGCGAGCCCGAGTGACGCAATCGTGCCCGTCATCGAGCTCAAGTCGATCAGCAAGCACTACGTGATGGGCCAACACGTGATCAAGGCCGTCGATGCCCTCGATCTTTCAATCGACTACAACGAGTACGTCGTGTTCATCGGCGCTTCGGGCTCGGGCAAATCGACGCTCATGAACATCATCGGCTGCCTCGATACGCCGACGTCGGGACGCTACGTGCTGAACCAGCAAGACGTGAGCGGTCTCAACGAGAACCAGCTCGCCGATATCCGCAACCAGGAGATCGGTTTCATCTTTCAAAGCTTCAATCTGTTGCCGCGCGCCTCGGCGTTGAAAAATGTCATGCAGCCGCTGATCTACCGGGGCTTGAGCCTCGCCGATCGCCGTGCCGAGGCCGACCGCGTGCTCGATCGCGTCGGCCTCGCCGATCGCAGCCATCACCTGCCGAACCAGCTCTCAGGCGGCCAACGGCAGCGTGTCGCGATCGCGCGCGCCCTCGTCACGAATCCGTCGATCTTGCTCGCGGACGAGCCGACGGGAAATCTCGATTCGCAGACCAGCGTCGAGATCTTGGCGCTGTTCGACGAGCTCCACGACGACGGGCAGACGATCGTGCTTGTGACGCACGAGCCCGAGGTCGCGCAGCACGGCGAGCGCATCGTGCGCCTCAAGGACGGCAAGATCATCGAAGACTATGCCAACGAGCCCAAACGTCAAACGCACTGAGCTGCACGGCGTCCGTCGCTACGCGAGCGGCCGTTTCCCCGTGTGGTTTGCCGCCACGGAAGGCGTACGCGCGGCGCTCTCATCGATTCGCGCCCACGGCTTTCGCAGCTTCCTGACGACGCTCGGTATCGTCATCGGCGTCGCGGCCGTCATCGCGATGGTGTCGATCATTCAAGGCCTGAGCTTCATAATTGGGCAGCAGTTCGAGGGGCTCGGCAGCAACAGCGTGACGGTGCAGTCCTACACGTCGCTGGAGGACGCGCTCCAGGGCCGCCGCTCGCGGCTGACGCAGGAGGACCTCGAGCTGATTCGTTACCGCGTGAGGGGCATCGAATCGATTACGCCCATCATGTATCTGCAAACGGGCTTGAGCCAAGTGCGCTACGGCTCGCAGACTGCAACCGCGCAGATACTAGGGACGACCTATTCGTTTCAGCACGTCGGCCAGTATTTCTCGGAGCACGGACGGTTTCTTTCCGACAGCGACAACGCCACGCGGCGCCGCGTGGCCGTGATCGGGGAGCAGGTGCGGGAGGATTTGTCGATGCCCGAGAATCCCGTCGACGAGTTCGTCCAAATCAACGGCGAGTGGGTCAAGATCATCGGGCTGCTGGAGCCCAAGGGCGAGATTTTCGGCCAGAGCCAAGACAACCGCGTGATTCTGCCCTACAGCACGATGGCGAGCCTGCAAGGCAACCGGCGGCAGCCGGACATTCAGATCCAGTTGACGATCGGCGACCTCAATGAGCTCGAGAACATTCAGCAAACGATCACGCGGCTCCTGCGCAACGCGCACGATCTCGAGGAGGACGACGACGACGATTTCCGCATTCAGACGGCCGATCAGCTCCAGGACACGTTCGATTCGATCCTCAACAACGTAACGGCCGTCGCTGCCGGTATCGTCGGCATCTCGCTGCTCGTCGGCGGGATCGGCATCATGAACATCATGCTCGTCTCGGTCACCGAGCGGACGCGCGAGATCGGCATCTGCAAGGCGATCGGCGCGAAGCGCCACCACATTCTGTTGCAGTTTCTGCTCGAGGCGTTCGTGCTGTGCCTGCTCGGCGGTCTCGTCGGGCTTGCGATCGGCTACGGCATCGGTGCGTTGGTCGCCTCGCTCATCCCCGGCTTTCCGGCCGCGCACATGCCGTGGTGGGCCGTCGCGCTCGCGCTCGGCTTCTCAGGTATAGTCGGCATCGTGTTCGGCATTCTGCCCGCGGCCAAGGCCGCGAACCTCGATCCCATCAGCTCGCTGCGCTACGAGTAATCACCTGCTTGCCGCGCATATACGGCTGTAAAACGTCGGGAACGCGCACCGACCCGTCTGCTTGCTGGTAGTTCTCGAGCACGGCGATCAGGGCGCGGCCCGCCGCGACGCCTGACCCGTTGAGCGTGTGCACGACCTCGGGTTTACCGGTCGCCGGATTGCGCCACCGCGCCTGCATGCGTCGCGCCTGAAACCCTTCGAAATTGCTGCACGAAGAAATTTCCCGATAGGTATTTTGGCCCGG
>DATCIQ010000376.1:0-13260 GCA_036507635.1 Gammaproteobacteria bacterium | reverse complement strand
TGCTCGTGATCGGCGTTCGCGACGAGCGTCCGGATCCCGAGCCCCGCGCGGGTCTCGCCGGGAAGCCGCCGACCTTCGCGGCGCTCGCCGGGTACATGCTCGATACATTGTTCATGGACGGGCTGTACACGGATCTCGAGCGCGTCACGCGCATGAATCTCGTGCTCGAGCAGCTCGGCACCGATAAGCTCAAGCCGCCGATCGCGACACTGCGCCCTCTGCACACATTGGTCATCCTACCCAGAGAGGATCTGCGTAGCGTGGCCGCGCGGTATGCGCACGAATTGCCGCTGCCCTTGCGGTTGCTGCTCAAAGGTCTCGGCGCTATGAACCGGGACGGCATGCAACTCGTCAGTTACCTGCTGTTCGAATCGGGATTCACGCGCGCCTTGATCGAGATGGGCTACAACGACGCGATGGGCGTGGAGGAAGACCTGCGTGCGTTCCTCTTCGACCAGCCCATGGACACCCTCGACGCGCCCGTGCACATCAAGGCAGATCTCGAGCGGTAGGGACGCGTCTCATGTAGGAGCGAGCTTCGCTCGCGATTGTTACATTCGAGAGCGAAGCTCGCTCCTACAATAACAACAAAGTGCCGAAACCCAAGAATGCCGACAGGCCGACGACATCGGTGATGGTCGTCAACACGACGCCGCCGGCGAGCGCGGGATCGATGCCGAGACGCTTGAGCGTAAGCGGCACGGCGAATCCCGCGACCGCTGCGCAGAGGAGGTTGGCCGCGAGCGCCAGCGCGATCACCAGGCCGATCTTCCACGTGCCGAACCACCAAATGGTCACGAGGCCGACGACGATGGCCCAGGCGGTCGCGTTGTAGAGCGCAACTCCGAGCTCCTTGGCGAGCAGCCAGCGCGCGTTCGACCGTTCGACCTGGCCTAAGGCCATGCCGCGCGTCATCAGAATCAGCGTTTGGCTGCCGGCGATGCCTCCCATGCTCGGCACCATGGGCATGAGCACGGCGAGCATGACGACGCGGTCGAGCGTAGCCTCGAATAGCCCCGCGACCCACGCCGCGAGGAATGCGGTGGCCACGTTCACGCCGAGCCAAATGGATCTGCGCCGCGCGCTTACGCCGACCGGCGCGAACATGTCGTCGTCTTCGCGAAGCCCCGCCATGCGCAGCACCGTATGGCTCGCCTCCTCGCGGATCACGTCGACGACGTCGTCGATCGTGATGCGCCCCACGAGCTTGCCTTGCTCGTCGACCACGGCGGCGGAAACGAGGTCATGAGTCTCGAACAGGGTTGCGACTCGCGCGGCATCGAGCGTCGCCTTGATCGCCGGCACGCCGGTATCCATGATCTCGTTGACGGTCTGATCCGGATCGCACGCAACGAGCTTCGTGAGCAGCAACGCACCGCGGTAGTGGCCGTCACGGCTCGTGACGAACAGCGCGTCCGTGCCCGTCGGCAGCTCGCGCCGCATGCGTAAGTACCGTAGCACGACTTCGACGGTCACATCGCCGCGCACCGTGACGGTGTCGGGGTCCATGAGTCCCCCGGCGGTGTCTTCGGCGTATTTGAGCACGCTCTGCAGGCGCAACCGGTCGCTGACGTCGAGCGAGCGCAACACTTCGCGATTGACGGTTTCGGGCAGCTCGGCGACCAAGTCCGCGAGGTCGTCGAGGTCGAGGTTCGCGGCGGCGGCAACGAGGTCCGCGGAATCCATGCCCTTGATGAGGCCGTCGCGAACGTCGTCGTTGAGCTCGACGAGGACGTCGCCCTCGTCCTCGGGCGCAACGAGCTGCCAGACGATCTCGCGCTGCGCGAGGGGCAGCGATTCGAGCAAATCAGCGATCTCGGCGGGATTGAGCGCGTTCACGAGGCGCCCGACTTGACGCATCGTGCCGGTTTCGAGCGCCTCACGCAGGATCTTAAGAGCGCTCGATTGTGCAACCGGTTCCGGCTCGTGATTCACGTCGGGTCGCCCGGGAGGCTATGGGAGCTCGTGATGGCGCGTACGGATCGGGCCGTGCCGCTCGGCGAGCAGCGCCGCCACCGCTTCCGCGACATAGACCGACCGATGCAGACCTCCAGTGCAGCCAATCGCGACCGTCAGGTACGAACGCTGAAAATCCTGATAGCGGGGAATCCATCGCGCCAAGAAGCTCGCGATGTCGGCGATCATTTCCTGCACGCGGGGCTCCGCGTCGAGAAACGCCTTGACCGGCTCATCCTTGCCGCACAGTGGCCGCAATTGCGGTTCCCAGAATGGGTTAGGCAGGCAGCGGACGTCGAACACGAAGTCCGCATCGGCGGGCAAGCCGTGCTTGTAGCCGAAGGACTCCACGAGGATCGACAATTTTCCGGGCTCGCGCTGGCCGATGCGGTGCTGGATCTGTTGGCGCAGCGCATACACGGTGGTCCCCGTCGTATCGATGACGAGATCGGCTGTGTTGATGATGGGGCCGAGCAACTCGCGCTCTTTGGCGATCGCCTCCGGAAGGCTGACTTGCTGGTTCGACAGCGGGTGCTTGCGCCGCGTTTCGCTGAAGCGCGAGAGCAGCACTTCGTCTCGCGCTTGCAGAAAGATGACCTCGCACGCGAGTCCGTCCGCGCGCAGCTCCCGGACGAGCTCGGGAATTTTATCGATGTCCGACGGGCGATTACGCGCGTCGAGCCCGACGCCGACGTTCTCGTAGGCGCTGTCGCGGCGCAGAAGGATTTCCTCTACGACTGAGCGCAACAGCCCCGCCGGCATGTTGTCGATGCAGTAGAAGCCCAGGTCTTCGAGAACATGAAGCGCAACGCTCTTGCCGGATCCCGACAGCCCGCTTATGACGATTAGGCGCATGGCGGCTCACGCTCGCGGCTACTTGAAGCGCGGTTTTTCCACGTCTCTGGCGTGATGATCTGTGACTTTCTCTTTGTGCTTGGTGACTTGGCGGCTGAGCTTGTCGACGAGGCCGTCGATGGCCGCATACATATCCGCCTCGACCGCATCCGCATAGAGCGTGCCGCCGCTCAAATGAACGGTCGCTTCGGCCTTGTGCAGCAGCTTTTCCACCGTGAGCACGCAGTGAATGTCCGTCATGATGTCGAAATGCCGGCCGAGCTTGCCAAGTTTCGTGTCGACATAGTCGCGCAGCGCGGACGTGACGTCGATATGGTGGCCGGTGATGGTCAGCTGCATGATCTGCTCCTCCTACACGTTCCCTGTCAGCCTACCAAATTGCCTCGCTTCCGGTCACTCGACGATGGAATCCTCATCGCCTCTCGGTATTTGGCGACCGTCCGTCGCGCGACTTTGATGCCGTCCTCGGACAGCAGGCGGGTGATCTCATTGTCGCTGAGTGGCTTGTCCGGACTTTCCGCGCTGACGAGCTTGCGAATTTTCGCGCGGACCGCCGTGGAGGATTGCTCGCCTTCGTCGCCCGTCACGTGACTCGAGAAGAAATAGCGAAACTCGAATATGCCACGTGGCGTGTACATGTATTTGTTCGTCGTCACGCGCGAAACTGTGGATTCGTGCATCTCGATGGCCTCCGCGATGTCGCGCAGAACCATTGGCCGCATGTGCTCCTCGCCTTGCTCGAGGAACTCCGTCTGCCGATGGACTATTGTCAACGCAACCTTGAGCAGGGTTTCATTGCGGATCTCCAGACTGCGAATCAGCCAGCGCGCTTCCTGCAGTTGGCTTTTCAGCGCGTCGTATTCGTCGCCCCTACCCAGCGAGCTCGCATACATGGAGTTGACGCGCAGTCGCGGAGCGATCGAATTGTTGAGCTCGACGGCCCAATGGCCGTCGACGCGGCGCACGAAGACGTCCGGTACCACGTACTCGGCGGCGGGCGCGAACACGCTCGCGCCGGGACGTGGATGGCATGCTCGGACGAGGGCGAGAGCGTCTTCGAGCTCCTGATCGGACGCGTGCAGCACGCGTCGGAGCGCCGCATACTGGCGCTCGGCGACGAGCTCGAGATGTTCCGCTGCGATCCTGACCGCAAGCCCGACGCCCGGCACGTCAGGAGCGAGCTGCCGCAGCTGCAGTTGCACGCATTCGCTGACGGAACGAGCGCCGACTCCGGCCGGATCGAACTCCTGAATGAGCGCAAGCACGCCTTCAATCTCCGGAATCGCGACGAGGAGATCGGGTGCCAGGGTCGCGCGAATAGTTTCCAGATCGTCGGTGAGATAGCCGTCGTCGTTGATGGCATCGATGACGGCGTGCCCTATGCCCGCGCCGCGCGCGTCCAGCTTGGCGAGCCCGAGCTGCCAAAGCAGGTGATCCGCAAGCGTCTCCTCGGATCGATCCGCAGGCTCGTATGGAGCCGTGGATTCGGGAACGCGCGGTGCCTCGGATGGGCCGGTCCTCTGCACGTCCTCCCATTCCGTCTCCGCGCGAACATCGATCTCGGGCTCCTCACTGTCGTCATTGTGCACGTCGTGAGTTTCGAGCGACTCGGCGGAATCGAGCTCACCGAGCTCCGGCTCCTCGATCTCGAGCATGACGTTCTGCTCGAGAGCCTGTTGTATCTGCAGCTGCAGCTCCATGACCGGCAACTGCAGCAACCGTATAGCCTGCTGCAGCTGCGGCGTCATCGTCAGCTGTTGCGTCAGACGCAGTTGTAAGGACGGTTTCAACATCGAGATCGGAGAATGTTAGAGAGAGAACCCTTCTCCCAGATATACTTCACGCACTCCCTTGTCTGCCAGCACTTGTTCGGGTGTGCCTGCGGCCATGAGCTCGCCGTTATTGAGAATATAAGCACGCCGGCAGATTCCAAGGGTCTCGCGCACATTATGGTCGGTTATTAGCACGCCGATGCCGCGCTGGCTCAAGTGCCTGATTATGCGTTGAATGTCGAGTACCGATATCGGGTCTACACCCGCAAAGGGCTCGTCGAGCAGCATGAACTTCGGTTCCGCCGCGAGTGCTCGCGCGATCTCCACGCGCCGGCGCTCGCCGCCGGACAAGCTCAATCCCAGGCTGTCGCGAACATGACCGATGTGCAGCTCCTCGAGCAGCTCTTCGAGTTGCGCTTGGCGTTCAGCCCGGCCGAGATCCGCCCGCGTCTCGAGGATCGCGCGTATGTTGTTGGCAACGCTGAGCTTGCGGAACACGGAAGCTTCCTGCGGAAGGTACCCGAGCCCGAGCCTGGCCCGCCGGTGGACGGGCAGTCGCGTAATGTCCTGACCGTTGAGCACGATGTTGCCGCGATCGCAAGCCACGAGCCCGACGATCATGTAGAAGGCGGTCGTCTTGCCGGCGCCGTTCGGCCCGAGCAATCCGACCACGTCGCCGCTCTCGATGGAAAGCGACAGGCCCTTGACAACGTCACGCATGCGAAAGCGCTTGGTGATTCCCAGCGCTTCTAGTTTACTCATTGCGCGGGTTGGGCCTCGTCGGACGCGGCGTCCTCGCCGCGCCGCGGCAGATACTTGATCACGAACGGCTCGCCGCAATTCGCGACCGAATCCGCGGCGCCGGTATCGAGATGATAGACGATGCCGCAGCCGCTCATTTCACTCGTGCCGAGCACGAGCGAGGCGCCGTCCTCCATGGTCGCCGTGCGCGCCACGTTGTCGTATTGAATGCGGCCGGCCGTGCCGCGAACGGAGTCATTTTCCTCCGCGATGAAGTCCTCGAGAACCGCGGGCGTTCCCACGAGCTCGGCGGACACCACGTCGTTGTCCGTGAATGCGAACGTGGCGCTGTCGGCGGTGAGAACGGCCGACTCGATCTCGATCCGCAGGTTGCCGCGAAACTGCCATTCACCTTGCTCCGGGAGAACCTCGGCGGCCGTGGCCTCATCGGCTGCGATATTGACGTCCTCGCAAGTCACGCGGATGCCGCGGAAGACGCCACGGGTACTCTGGCCCTCGAGCGACCAGGAGTCGGCCGCGAGGGAGCAAGGTGGCGTGCCTTCCTGGGCTTGAGCGATGCCGCCGACGAGGACGACGAGAATGCCGATGCTAGCGGTGGAACTCTGCATGGACGCTGACCATATCGATGAGGTCTTCCTTGAGGTCGGCAGTGAAGCTCTCGGCCCGCAGTTTTGTGTCGCCGCGCGAATAGGTAACCGGCTGAGCGCCGCTTGCGACGTAAGCCTCCGGTTTGAACTCGAGCTCGGGTGTCTCGATCATGATCGCCGTCGTCCCGTCTTCTGGTTCACTCGAGAGCTGCACACCGCCGTACAGGCGCAAATACTCACCGCCGCTCTCGGCCGAGGCATGCGGTGCCGTCACGCGCCACGGTATATTCTCGCGTGCATCGTACTCCACGCGCACGTCGGTGAGCACCAAGCTCCGGTCTTGCTCCGGCTGCTCGAGAAGCCCCGCGTAGATGCGGTACGACACGACACCGTCGGCGTTCGTGCCGAGGATGGTTGCGTCGCGTAAGTAGTAGCCGAGGGGCGCCGGTCGGCGCAGCGCAGTTCTTTCGAGCTCCGCAGGCGGTCGACCGAGCAGCCAAGTCGCGATGGCCGCGCCGGCGAGGAGCACGAAGATGAAGGCGTTACGCACCGCGCTCATCATCGGCTTCGCGTCGTCGTGCTGCGCGTGGACATCGTGGCTTCCGATTGTACGCCAACCCCTTATGGGGGCTAGACTACGCAACTCGCGAGGACATGCCGACCGCGCCGATGGCACCCGAAGACATCAAGAATTTGATCGAGCAATCGCTGGCGGGAGCACAAGCTCGCGTCACGACTGACGGCTTAGGACATTACGAAGCCGTCGTGATCAGCAATTTGTTTGCGGGCAAGCGCAGCGTGCCGCGGCACCAAATGGTCTATGCGGCCCTCGGCCAACGCGTCGGGAATGAGATTCACGCCCTGGCTGTGAAGACCTTCACGCCCGAAGAATGGGCCGACGCACTGAGCTGACGCAGGCGCCTTGGACAAGCTCGAGATCATCGGGGGAACCACGCTCGCGGGCGAGATCGTCGTGTCGGGCGCAAAGAATGCCGCGCTGCCGATTCTCGCGGCCACGCTGCTCGCAGACCGCCCCATCGTGCTCGCCAACGTCCCGCACCTGAACGACGTTACGACCACGGTCAAGTTGTTGCGTCGCATGGGAGTGGAGGTCACCTTTCACGATGGCCTCAAGCTCGAGATCGACGCTCGCGTAGCGTCGCGGTTCGTCGCGCCATATGAGCTCGTCAAGACGATGCGCGCGTCGATTCTCGTGTTGGGACCTCTCGTCGGACGCTTCGGCAGCGCGGATGTTTCCCTGCCGGGCGGCTGCGCCATCGGCGCGCGGCCCGTGAACTTGCACGTGGCCGGCTTGCGTGCCATGGGCGCAACGATCGAGATCGAGAACGGCTACATTCGCGCGCGCGCCGAGCGCCTCCGCGGCGCGCGCATCGTCCTGGATACCGTGACCGTGACCGGCACGGAGAACCTCATGATGGCCGCGGCATGCGCGCAAGGGGAGACGGTCATCGAAAATGCGGCCCGCGAGCCCGAAGTCGTCGATCTCGCCAATTTCTTGATCGCCATGGGCGCGACCGTGGAAGGCGCGGGGACCGATACGGTTCACATTCAAGGTACCGAGCGACTGCAAGGATGCGCTTACGAGATCATGCCGGACCGAATCGAGACCGGCACCTACTTGGTTGCCGGCGCCATCACGGGCGGCCGCGTCAAGGTCAAACGGACGCGGCCGGAGCATGTCGATGCCGTGCTGCAGAAGTTGAGCGAAGCGGGGGCCGCCATCACCGCGGGGCCGGATTGGATCGAGCTCGATATGGGCGGACAGCGGCCGCGGGCCGTCGACATAAGGACGGCACCGTACCCGGGTTTCCCCACCGACATGCAAGCCCAATTTTGTGCGCTGAACGCGCTTGCGGAAGGATCGGCGGTCATTACCGAGACGATATTCGAGAACCGCTTTCAGCACGCGCTCGAGCTGCAGCGGCTCGGTGCGAACTTGTCCATCGAGGGCAACACCGTCATCTGCCGCGGTGTGTCCCACCTCACCGGCGCAGAAGTCATGGCGACGGATTTGCGCGCGTCCGCATCGCTCGTGCTCGCGGGGCTCGCGGCGCACGGGCGCACGATCGTCGACCGCATCTACCACATCGATCGCGGTTACGAGTGCATCGAGGAGAAGCTTGCGCAGCTCGGCGCCCGCATCAAGCGTCTCGCCGGCTAGGCGCTAGACGCACGCCGTCCCGATATCAACTGCCTTGCCGGCTCGGACGTTCTTCGAGGACAGCGTCGGTATCGACGATCCCGGCGCCCGGACGCGTGACGCGAATGCGGACGCGGTCGCCCGGCTGTCCGCCGGCGATGATATTCATGGCCTGCTCTTGGCCGAATACGCGCTCCTCGTCGATATGCGTGAGCACGTCGCCGGCCATGAGGCCGGCCGCTTCCGCCGGGCTGCCGGCGTTCACGAGTGTGAGGCGCACCGCCGGTCCCTCGACGCCGTAAGGTTGCGCGTCGCGCGGCGACAAGTCCGTGCCTTCGACGCCGAGATAACCGCGGATGACTCTGCCGTGCTCGATGAGCTGTGCCATGACGCCGCGCACGAGATTCACGGGAATGGCGAAGCCGATGCCTTCGGGAACTACGCGATCGCGGATCGTCGAGCTGATCACCGCCGTATTGATGCCGACGAGCTCGCCGTCGGCATTGATCAAAGCACCGCCCGAGTTACCGACGTTGATCGCAGCGTCTGTCTGGATGAAATCCCCGAACGCCGTCACTCCCAGGCGCCCTCTGCCGGTGGCGCTGACGATGCCCATCGTCACCGTCTGACTCAAGCCCAGCGAATTGCCGATGGCGAGGACCACATCGCCGACCCTCAAGCTATCCGAGCGACCGAGGCGGATGCTCGGCAGGTTGCGCTCGTCGATACGCAGTAATGCGAGCTCCGTATCCGGGTCGGCACCGACTAATGTCGGCACGGCGATTCGGCCGTCGGCAAGCTGGATGCGGATCTGGTCGGCACCCTCGATCACATGCCAATTGGTGACGAGATAGCCGTTCGGATCGATGACGACGGCGGAACCGAGCACGCGTCCGGGCGCGGCTGTCAGGTCCCCGTTGCCGCCGAGATTGATGGTCGTGTAAACGTTCGCGACGGCCGGCGAGCTCGCGGCCACGGCTGCCGCGTAACTCGTTCGCGGGGCGCGGATCTCGGGGCCGGGCGAGCCGACGAGGCTCGGTTTGGCCAAAACGACGAGAAAAGCGATTGCGAGGCCGATCGTCGCCGACTGCACGACAAACGCCAACGCTTTCCACATGCGCTGCATGCGTCGAGTGTAGCAGGTCGAAGCTGCGCTCGGTGGCCAAGCTCTTTACGCGCTGTGTATAATGTTGCCGTCTGATGCCATCGGTGCCCCGTCGCACGGCTGGGACAGCGCAGGATGTGCCAGCAACATAAACCATCGTCAGAAGTGCGCAATGACTGAAACGTCGGGGTTCACGAGACGTCATTTCTTGACGGTCGCCACCGCCGTCACGGGCGGTGTCGGTATCGCCGCGGCCGCTGTGCCTTTCGTCGCGTCGTTCAAGCCGAGCGCCCGCGCGCAAGCGTTGGGTGTCCCCGTGGAGGTCGACGTCAGCAAGCTCGAGCCGGGCGCGCTCATGAGAGTGGAATGGCGCGGCAGAGTCGTCTACATCCTGCGCCGCACCGAGGAGATGCTCGACATGCTCGGCCGCGACGCAGCGCTCTTGCGAGACCCCTCGTCGGAAGACTCCGTGCAGCCCGACTATGCGCGGAACGAGTACCGGAGCATCAAACCGGCGATTCTCGTGCTCGAAGGCGTGTGCACGCACTTGGGCTGCGCGCCGTTGGCGCGCTTCGAGGTCGGTCCCGCGGATCTCGGCGCCGACTGGCCGGGCGGATTTTTCTGCCCGTGCCATGGCTCGAAGTTCGATCTCGCGGGTCGCGTATTCGACGGCGTACCGGCGCCGAGGAACCTACCGGTCCCGCCGCATCGCTACGTCAACGACGACACGATCGTGATCGGCGCGGACACGGGGAGCGCATAAATGGCGAGCACCGAGGTCGACGTGTTCGATCGTCTCGGGCGGCGTTTGAGCGCGCTTGGCGCATGGATCGACGCGCGCTTTCCAATGACGAAGCTCATCAAGGAACACGCGACCGAGTACTACGCCGCAAAAAATTTCAATTTCTGGTATGGGTTCGGGGTGCTCGCCACGGTGATTCTGGTGTTGCAGATCGTCACCGGTATTTTCCTCACCATGAACTACAAGCCGTCCGAGGCCGAGGCGTTCGCGTCGATCGAGTACATCATGCGCGACGTGGAGTGGGGCTGGCTGATCCGCTACCTGCATTCCACGGGTGCGTCCGCGCTTTTCATCGTCGTTTACTTGCACATGTTCCGCGGCCTCATGTACGGCTCATACAAGAAGCCGCGCGAGCTCGTGTGGCTGATCGGCATGGTCATTTATCTATGCCTCATGGGCGAGGGGTTCTTCGGGTATCTCTTGCCTTGGGGCAACATGTCGTACTGGGGCGCGCAGGTGATCGTATCGCTGTTCGGCACGGTGCCGGTCGTCGGCGAAGGCATCGCCGAGTGGATTCGCGGCGACTTCTATATTTCCGACATCACGCTCAATCGCTTCTTTGCATTTCACGTGATCGCCGTGCCTCTGATGCTCGTGTTGCTCGTCGTAGTCCACATCATGGCTTTGCACGAGGTCGGTTCGAACAATCCCGACGGCATCGAGATCAAGGAGCACAAGGACGCACGCGGCAAACCCATCGATGGCGTCGCGTTTCATCCGTATCACACGAGCAAGGATCTCGTGATCGTCATCGTGTTCCTCATCATTTTTTCGGCCGTAGTTTTCTTTGCGCCCGAGATGGGCGGCTACTTCCTCGAGCACGCGAATTTCGAGCCCGCGAATCAGCTCGCTACGCCCGAGCACATCGCGCCCGTGTGGTACTTCACGCCGTATTACGCGATGCTGCGCGCGGTCCCGGACGAATTGCTCGGCGCCTTGCTCATGGGCGCCGCTGTGATACTGCCCTTTTTCCTGCCCTGGTTGGACCGCTGCCGCGTCAAGTCGATCCGCTATCGCAGCTGGATCTACAAAGTCGCGCTCGGGCTTTTCGCCGTGAGCTTTTTGGCCCTCGGCTATTTGGGTCTGCAGGCCGCGGAAGCGATATACGTCGTGCTGTCGCGCGTGTTCACGACCTTGTATTTCGCGTTCTTCGTTCTGATGCCGTTTTATTCGAGCCACGAGAAAACCAAGCCCGTGCCGAACCGAGTGACTAAATGAGCATCAAGGTCGTCGCGCTGGCTGCAGGCTTGCTCGCTGTTTCCGCAGCGCATGGCGCGAGCGAAATCGAGCTCGAGCCGGCCGGCAACAATATCGAGGACAACGTATCGCTGCAGCGCGGCGCCAAGTACTACGTCAATTATTGTCTCGGTTGCCACTCGGCCAAGTACGTGCGCTACAACCGCCTCGGCGCAGAGCTTGAGCTCAGCGACGATCAGCTTCTCGAGAACATCATGTTCACGGGACAGCAGCCTTTCGACACGATGAATATCGCCATGCGGCCCGAGGACGCAGTACGCTGGTTCCGCGTCGAGCCGCCCGACCTGTCGCTGATCGCGCGCAGCCGCGGCACGGATTACTTATATACGTACCTGCGCAGCTTCTATGCGGATCCTACGAGCCCCACGGGCGCGGACAATCTCGTTTTGCCCGGCACGGCCATGCCGCACGTGCTCTGGGAGCTACAGGGCGTGCAGACCGCGGTTTACGGCGTCGATGAAGAACACGGCGGGGCGCCGGTTTTTCAGCGCTTCGAGATGCTAAGCTCAGGAGCTCTGAGCGCAGTGGAATTCGACCAAGTCGTTCGAGATATCGTGAATTTCCTGGACTACATCGGCGAGCCTATGCAGCGCGAGCGTCAAGCGCTGGGTATACGCGTCATCGCGTTCCTGCTGGTATTTCTATTGATCGCCTACCTGCTGAAGAAAGAAATATGGAAGGACGTTGAATAGCGTCGTCCTCGGCTCGAGCTTCCAGGATTGCGAAAGGAGATTCGTCTTATGGCGGTAATTTCAAACCGTCGTTCCGTGATGACACTTTTTTCCAAGCCTACCGATCCATGGAGTCATCGCACGCGCCTCGTGCTCGCAGAGAAGAGCATCAACATCGACATCGTCGATGTGGACGACGGCAACCTGCCGGAAGATCTTCTTGACTTGAACCCCTACAACAGCGTTCCTACGCTCGTCGACCGTGATCTGGTGCTGTACGATTCACGCGTCATCATCGAATATCTCGATGAGCGCTTTCCGCACCCGCCGCTCATGCCCGTCGATCCCGTCACGCGCGCTCAATTCCGGCTCGCGCTGTTTCGCATCGAGAAGGATTGGTATTCGCTGGCCGAGGACATCGCCGCCGGCGGCGACCGCAAACCCATCGCGCGCGCCGTACGCACCCTCGATGAAAGCGTCCTCTCGAGCGTCGATATCTTTGCCGCCAAGAAGTTCTTCTTGAGCGACGAGTTCTCGCTGGTCGATTGCACGATTGCACCGATACTCTGGCGCCTTCCTCTGTTCGGGATCAGATTGCCCCCGCAAGCGCGGCCGATTCAGGTGTACATGGATCAAGTCTTTTCACGACCCTCGTTCCAAGCGAGCCTCACCGAGCTCGAGCAGGAAATCCGTCAGTAGTCCAAGGCCGTGCCGCGCACGACGAAACAACGTCCCTACCTGATTCGCGCGATGCACGAATGGATGATAGACAACGGACTCACGCCGCACATCGTCGCGGACGCGAGTGTCGAAGGGCTCGCCGTGCCGCCGGAGCACGTCAAGGACGGTAAGATTGTGCTCAATGTGAGCTATGCGGCGACACGCGGACTCACACTCGGTAACGACGAGATCGTTTTTGAGGCGCGCTTCAACGGCGTGGCGCTTGAGCTTTCGGTGCCCGTGCCCGCAGTCCTCGGAATTTACGCCCGTGAGACGGGCCAAGGCATGATCTTCTCGGCCGAGGACTCGCCGCCGCCGGATTCGGGCGGCGGGCCCGCACCGCCCGCAGGCCGACCCTCCCTCAAAGTGGTGAAGTAGCAGCGCCCTTAAGGCCGCGATTCCGGGGTAGGAGCGAGCTTCGCTCGCGAATATTGGAATCGCGAGCGAAGCTCGCTCCCACAAAGACGAAGTTCGCTCCTACGATCCGAGCATCTCCGCGTCGATGAGATCGCAAAGGCAATGGATCGTCAAAAGATGGATCTCCTGGATGCGACAGGTCCGCTCGGCCGGGACTCTGATCTCGACATCTTGCGCGCGGAGCTTTTTTCCAAT
>DATCIQ010000375.1:0-5045 GCA_036507635.1 Gammaproteobacteria bacterium | reverse complement strand
CGCGCGAGCTCGAGCGCCGCGGCGTTCCATGGATGCCAATCCACGGGGTTATCCGCGTGCTGCAGGAGATATGGGCTCGTTTCCCGGCTCAGCGCGTTAGGCATCGGTCTTCTGTAGGAGCGAGCTTCGCTCGCGATTCTTTCACTATAGCAACTCACCCTGGCGAGCGCTTTCCGCGGCGTTTACACTTGCCAAAGCTTCGTGTGAGCCGTCGCCAGGTAGATTCCCCTGTTCGAATATCCCGATATCAACCCCGTTGCGTTCCAGATCTGGCGCGTGTCCGTGCACTGGTACGGGCTCATGTACGTGCTCGGCTTCATTGCCGGGTGGCTCGGCGCGCGCGCACGCGCGCGCAGCCGGCCCGATTCGCCGGTCACGGCGGCACGCGTCGAGGATCTGACTTTCTACGTCGCCATTGGCGTTTTCGTCGGCGGACGCGTGGGGTACATGCTCCTTTACGACTTACCGCGTCTGCTCGACGACCCGCTGAGCTTGCTCTACGTGTGGCGCGGCGGCATGTCGTTCCATGGCGCGCTCATCGGCGTGCTGCTTGCGATGGCGGTTTTCGCCAAGCGCAATGACCAAACATTCTTTGCGATCACGGATTTCCTCGCGCCCTGGGTTCCGCCGGGGCTCGGCTTCGGCCGCATCGGCAATTTCATCAACGGCGAGCTGTGGGGCAGGGAGACGAGCGCCGAGGCGCCTTGGTCCGTCGTCGTGGACGGCGTCGCGCGCCATCCGACGCAGCTCTACGAGGCGTTTCTCGAAGGCATCGTGCTGTTCGTCGTGTTGCTGCTCTATTCCGCGAAGCCGCGGCCGCGCATGGCAGCGTCGGGGCTGTTTCTATTGCTTTACGGTGTCTTCCGGTTCGGCGTCGAGTTCTTGCGTCTGCCGGATGCTCACATCGGTTACGTGGCTTTCGGTTGGGTCACGCGGGGGCAGGTATTGACGGTACCGATGATCTTGATCGGCGCCGCGCTGCTGATGCTCGCCTACCGGCGCAGGACTTGAGCGCGGGCGCGACGATGCAGCAATACCTCGACTTGCTCCGAAAAATTCGCCACGAAGGCGCTCGCAAAGACGACCGCACCGGTACGGGCACGCTGAGCATCTTCGGCCACCAGATGCGTTTCGATCTCAACGCGGGCTTTCCCGCGCTCACAACGAAGAAGCTTCACTTGCGCTCGATCATCCACGAGCTCCTGTGGTTCCTACGCGGCGACACCAACGTCCAATACCTGCGCGACAACGACGTCACGATCTGGGACGAGTGGGCCGACGCCGACGGCAATCTCGGACCCGTCTATGGCGCACAGTGGCGGCATTGGGGAACGAGCGACGGCCGCTCCATCGATCAGATGCAACGCGCGTTGGACCTATTGCGCACCGACCCCGACTCGCGGCGCATCGTCGTCAGCGCCTGGAACGTGGCCGAGCTCGACCGGATGGCGCTCCAGCCGTGTCATGCGCTATTCCAGTTCTACGTCGCCGCGGGACGATTGTCGTGCCAGCTCTATCAGCGCAGCGCCGACGTGTTCCTCGGCGTGCCGTTCAATATCGCGTCCTACGCATTGCTCACGCACATGGTCGCGCAGCAGAGCGAATTGCAGGTCGGCGAATTCATCTGGACCGGCGGCGACTGCCACCTGTACCTAAGCCACCTCGATGCGGCCGATGAGCAACTGACGCGGCAGCCTCTGCCGCTGCCGAAGCTCGTCATTCACCGGCGCGCGCCGACCTTGTTCGACTATCGCTTCGAAGATTTCGAGATTGTAGGGTATGAAGCGCATCCCTCGATCAAGGCGCGGATCGCCGTCTGATCGGAGGAAGCGAGCTGAGGGCACGCCATGCGCGGTTTTCCGTCACCAATATTCAGGAATATGTGCAATGCGGCGTAGAACCGGCGCAGGGTTCAGCCGCATGAGCAGGAATATCGCCCAAGTATTTACCATCGCAAGGGCCAATATCTGGGGTAGATTTCGCGGTCGCCGTTCAAATGAAGACCGGCCGCCACAGCTTGGATTGCCGGCATAGATCGCCTTGCTCGTGATGTCCGCGATCGAGCGTCGTGTCGTCGAGGTCGTGGACCGACTGCTGCTCGAGCACGGCGAGCTCGACCCCGTCGACTGTCTCGTCGAATTCGGTTTGCTGAGACGCGCGGACGCCGACGCCCCACTGGTCGCCGGGACCGAGATCATTTCCGCGTTGCTAGCTCCCGTCGCCGAAGCCGTCGCGTTGCTCGAGCAGGCGCACGCTTACGCAGTCGCGCAGAATTTCGTGGCCGTGCCGCGGCTAGAGGCGCGACCGCGGCACGCGCCTCCCTGGCCTCGCGAGGACGCGTCGCAACGGTTGATGCAGCTATGCGGCTCGATTCTTCGCCGCGCCGACGGCGACCTTCGGCAGACGGACTTGTTTCATGATGGCGCGCAGACGGCGACGCTCAATGAGCTCAAGGAGGCGCTCGTCGAGCACCGCACGCAAGCCGCCGGCTCGGCGCTGCAACGCCTGAGGGCGCTGACGTCCGACGTGCAGGCAATCGACGATTACGGGCAACTGCTCGGCGGGCTCGTTGCTCCGCGCACGTCGCCGGCCGAGTGCTCGCGCGAGCTCGAGCTCAGGATTGCGCCGTTGGCCCGGCGGTATCTCGGGCCGCGGGCGCGCGCGTATTTGTGGCCCTTGTGGAGCAACCTCGCAATGGCATTGAGCGGAATGGGCTTCGACCCCGAGACACCACACGTGCATGCGAGCTACGCCCACGCGCAGGCAGAGCAGTGGGACGCCGCGGCAACGTGTGTCGAACGCGAGCCTGGCTGGCCGCGGCACGCGGCGTTGGTCGCGCGGCTCGCAGAAGCGCGGGCGAGGCAGGGTCGGGAAGATCGCGCGCGGAGACTTTGGGCGCAACTGTGCTGGGATCACCCTGGGGCTGCTGCGGACGTTCTCGCCCACGCGCCGGGCGACCCGGTGGCCGCGCGGCTGTGGAGCAAGTTCATCGGCGCGGACGCCGAGCTCTCGGTCGGCGACTTTCCGGCCTGGCTGCTATTGGGCGATTCCTTTCAAGCTCACCTCGTACCTGCGGAATGTGCACCCGACAGCGCGGAGGGCCGCGCCTATGCCGCGCTGCATCGCCTCGTGACGAGCGGCGGCGCCATCGGCGAACGAATCGCGCTGCACGCGCTGCGCCCGGATTTGCTGAGGCTGTACCTGGCTGCGAAGACCTTGGGCCGGGTCTGAGCAAAGGCCCTCGAGCCGCCGTGCCGCGAGCCCGCGAGAACGGTGGTCCCTGAGGGCAAGACTCACGCCGACAGCCGGTATCGCAAGTTGGTCAAGCGCTTGCCCGATCCCGCGCGCTTGACGGCGATCGCGAGCGCCTTCGGCTGGCCGATCAGCACGACGAGCTTTCTGCCGCGCGTCACCGCCGTGTACAAGAGATTCCGTTCGAGCAGCATGTAGTGCTGCGTCGCAAGGGGGATCACGACCGCCGGATATTCCGAGCCCTGGCTCTTGTGCACGGTCAGCGCGTAGGCCAGCGAGATCTCGTCGAGCTCGCCGAACTCGTAGTCGACCCGCCGTCCGTCGTAATCGACGCCGATCGCCTGTTCGGTTTCGTCGATGCGCGCCACGCGCCCCGTGTCGCCGTTGAAAACGTCCTTGTCGTAGTTGTTCACGGTTTGAATCACCTTGTCGCCGAGCCCGTACGTGCAACCGAAGCGAGTGACGCTCGGGCCGACACGGGGATTGAGCCGCTCTCGTAGCTCGACGTTGAGCGCTGCGGCGCCGAGCCCGCCGCGGTTCATGGGCGTCAGCACCTGGACATCGGCCACCGGATCGAGACCGAAGTGCCGCGGCAGCCGCCGAGTCACCACGTCCATGAGCTTCTCGTGTATGTCCTCCGGCGAGTCGGCGGCGATGAAATAGAAGTCGCTCTCGCCTCCTGTCGCAGGCTCCGGCAGCCGGCCTTCGTTGATGCGGTGAGCGTTGACGACAATCTTCGAGGCGGCGGCTTGCCGAAAGATTTCCGTGAGCGTCACCGTGGGCACGGCGCCGGAGCCGATCAGGTCCGCGAGCACGGCTCCGGGCCCGACGGAAGGCAGCTGATCGACGTCGCCCACGACCAAGACGGCGGCGCCATCGGGAACGGCGCGCAGCAGTTGGTTCATGAGGACGACGTCGACCATGGACGCCTCGTCGATCACGACCAGGTCGGCGTCGAGCGGATGCTCTTGGTCGCGTTTGAATCCCATGATCTTCGGGTCGAACTCGAGCAGCCGGTGAATCGTCTTCGCCTGCGCGCCCGTCGCTTCCCCGAGACGCTTGGCGGCCCGTCCCGTGGGCGCGGTGAGCAGCACTCTCGCGCCCTTGGCACGCACAATCTGTAGGATGCTCGTCACGACCGTCGTCTTGCCGACGCCGGGCCCACCCGTGATGATCGTGATCTTTGCGCGGACCGCGGTCGCGACGGCGCGCGCTTGCGTGCGGGATAGCTCGAGGCCCGTTTTGCGCTCGACCCAAGGCACGGCCTTGGCGGGATCGATGCGTCCCCACGGCGGCTCGCCGCTCTTCAGCCGCGCGATGTGCTGCGCAACGCCGAGCTCCGAACGGTAGAGAGAAGCGAGAAAGATCGCAGGCTCCCCCGCGATCGACTCCGCGACGAGGCGCTCCGCGCGAAGCTCCGCTTCGATCGCCTGAAGAACGATCGCCGGCGGGATTCCGAGCAGCTTCACGGCGGCGTCGGCGAGTGCATCGCGATAGGCTGCGCAGTGGCCGCTCGCGGCGAGCTCTTGCAACGCGTGGCGCACGCCGGCTTCGGCGCGCATCAGCGAATCGGCGGCAATCCCTAAGCGCTGACCGAGCGCGTCGGCCGTCTTGAAGCCGATCCCGTGGACTTCGAGCGCGAGCCGGTACGGATTCTCACGCACGCGCTCGACTGCCGCGTCCCCGTACGTCTTGTAGATGCGGACCGCCCGGGCCGTCCCGACGCCGTGCGATTGCAGAAAGACCATGATCTCGCGTACGACCTTTTGCTCGGCCCAACCGCGCGTCACGCG
>DATCIQ010000374.1:0-3554 GCA_036507635.1 Gammaproteobacteria bacterium | reverse complement strand
GCGCGAGCCAATAGACGACTGCAATGACGGTCGGCGTCAGCATCTTATCGAAGAAAAACACGTCTCTGATTTCCATTCGTTCACCCCTGTTCTGGTTGTTATGCGTGAACCCCAGGCGGCATAACTCTACTCGATTTACACGCAAAAGCCGACTGTGGCGCCCGCCGGGGGCTAGGCCGTCCTGATCGTGGTCGCTTGGGTCTTGCCTATCGCCCCTAGGCCGGATTGCAGCCGACAAAGCGCGTTTCTATACTCAAGGTTGGCCACCGAACGCGCGCGGCCCGTATCGCTGTCCGTTTTTCTGTTCGTCAGCTCACGAGAAGGAGAATAACTAAATGGCTACTGTCTCCATTCACCCATCAGTCGACTCCGGTATTCAAAAAGGCGCAGCCAACTTCGGCGGCGGAACGCTGAAGTGCAAGTGCAGCAACGATCAGGTCGCCGTCAGCATCAGCGCGCAAACCGCGCACAATCACGTCTGCGGTTGCACGAAATGTTGGAAGCCGGCGGGTGCGACATTCTCCATGGTGGCCGTCGTGCCGCGCGACAAGCTCAAGGTGACCGCCAATGAGAACAAGCTCAAAGTCGTCGACAGCAACGCCACGATCAAACGTTACGCGTGCAGCGGCTGCGGCGTGCACATGTATGGGCGCATCGACAATCAAAAGCACCCGTTCTACGGCCTGGACTTCGTCCATACGGAGCTGTCGAGCGACAAGGGTTGGTCGGCGCCGGAATTCGCTGCATTCGTATCATCGGCCATCGAGTCCGGCACGCCCCCGTCCGAAATGGCCGGGATCCGCGCGCGCTTGAAGGAGATCGGCCTCGAGCCGTACGACTGCTTGTCGCCGCCGCTCATGGACGCGATTGCGACGCACACCGCGAAGGCGTCCGGCGCCCTCAAGTAGCGCAATTCGTCCTGTAGGAGCGAGCTTCGCTCGCGATCTTCGCCGCTTTTCGAAAGCGAGGAATCGCGAGCGGAGCTCGCTCCTACAGGCAGTGCGGTGGTAAAAGCCGCGGGATCGCGGCAATATGCCGCTCCGACGAAAAGCAAGAATCGCGAGCGAAGCTCGCTCCTACAAACAAGATGGCCGTACAGCTCAGTGAATTCGCGCGCTCTTTGACCGTCGAGACGGCCTTTACGGTGCTCGGCGTCGCCAAGGCGCTCAAGGCCGGCGGCAAGGACGTCATCGAGCTCGAGATCGGCGACAGCCCGTTCGACAGCACCGCGGCCGCGCGTGCCGGAGGCATCAGCGCCATCGAGAATAATCAGTCGCATTACTGCCCGTCGCCGGGGATCCCCGAATTTCGCGCCGCCGCGGCCGAGTTCGTGCGCGACGAGTTCGCGATCCCCGCCAAGGCCGAGAACATCGTCGCGGGCCCCGGCGCGAAAGTGTTCGAGCAGTTCTTCTGCGAAGCATTCTTGAACTTAGGCGACGGCGTGCTCGTGTTCAGCCCCTATTTCCCGACCTACATTCCGAACATCCAACGGCGCGGCGCGCGCGCCGTGATGGTGCCGTTGCGCCAAGCGAACGAATTCCGCCCGGACGTCGCGGACATCGAGAATTTTCTTGCGACCGACAAGTCCCCGCGCGCGATCTTCTTGAACTCGCCCCACAACCCCACCGGAGGCGTGGCGACGATCGAGGACCTTCGCGACATCGCCGACCTCGTCCGTGGCCGCGACGTCGCCGTGTTCAGCGACGAGCCGTATTGCCACATGATCTGGGAAGGAACGCACCATTCGATCCTGAGCCAGCCCGGCATGCTCGAGCAGTGCGTCGGCGCCTACACGTTCAGCAAGTCATACAGCATGAGCGGCTGGCGGCTCGGCTTCGCGGTCGCGTCGGCCGCGATCGCGGACTCGATCGGCAAAATGATCAACACGACGCTATCGTGCACGCCGCCCATCGTGCAGCTCGCGGGCACGGCCGCGCTCAAGAAGGATTCGATCGAGCGCGGCCAAGTCATGGAGAAGTTTCGCGACAAGGTGGTGCTCTTGACCGAGGGGCTCAACAAGATCGACGGCTTCCACACGTTGCCGCCGACTGCCACGTTCTACGTGTTTCCGAACGTCGCGCCGATCTGCAACCGGCTGCGCGTGACGAGCCACGGCTTGGCGCTCTTCATGCTCCAGGGCGCCGACGACAAGCTCGGCATCGCTTGTCTCGGCGGTGAATGCTTCGGCGCGGCAGGCGCCGGGTTCTTGCGTTTCAGCTGCGCCGAGCCGAACGAGCGCTTGCAGCAGGCGCTCGATTTCATTCCCGTTGCGATCTCGCGCACCGACCGGCTCGCCACGTGGCTCGAGCAGAACCCGCAACATCGGCTCAAGACGCCGTATCCGACATCCGTGTAGGAGCGAGCTTCGCTCGCGATTCTTCGGAATTCGCGAGCGAAGCTCGCTCCCACAAGAGCAAGTCGCGTTCCCTACATCGTGACGTCGCGCGCGCGATCGGACATGCCGTCTTCGTAGCTGCTCCAGCCGGAGCTCATGCCGTACGGTGCGCGCTCGAGCACGGCCTCGATTTGGCGCAACTGCCCGTTTTCGATCTTGAAGAGCTCCGCGATGTACCACGTCCACGGTTGGGCGGGGCCGGCCGTCACGGCGCGGCCGTCCGGTGTCGTGAAATTGCGCGTCTCGCCGGCCGAATGGTCGAAGAACACGAATGAGAACACGATGCCGCGCTCCTCGTCGACGGCGACGTAGCGGCGGTCGCGAATGCGGTTCACGAAATGCAGCAACCCGGATTTGAATTGCTCGAGACAGCTCCACTGTCCGGAATAATTGTTCGCGGTCGCGGGATCGGGCCGCGTCTGACCGGCCGGCGTCGGCGCGTTCGTCGCCTGCATGCCGTTCTCGATGCGGTTGCAGTCGTCCGCGAACGGGTAGTCCCCCTTGCCGTCGTTCTGCTGCATGCCCGTGAAGTACTTGTTGGCGGTTTCGATGAGCGCCGCGCGACTCATGCGCTCGGCCGGCGGAATCGTCTGCGTATAGACCGGATGCGGATTGCCGAGCGCGGCGACACGGTTGGCCGCGTCGGCGTTACGGACCACGAATTGCTCGACCTCGGCGATTTGGTTGCGCTCGATCTTGAGGCGCAACGCAATGAGCGCCGGGACGTCCATGGCGGGGTCTGCATGATCTTCGGCGATCGTGCCGATGAACGCAACCTGCTGAGCGGGCACGTCGACGACGAACAAGCGATACGTGCCCCTCGACTTCATGCTGTTCCACAGGCCGTCGCCGATCTCGAGGCGCTGACCGTTCTCCGTGAAACGCACGTCGCGCGCCAGCGGCACGCTTCCGGGAGCGTCGGCAATGACGGCGTCGAGATAGCGGTCCACCCAGTTTTCGAGGCACGCGCGATCGCACGCGCGGCCGGAGCCTTGGGCCCACGCGGGCGCCGCGAGCAGTTGACCGGCGGCGATGACGGCGAACGACAGGACGATTGAAAGGCGTTTCATATATCGATTCCCCTTAGCTGAAAATCGCGAGTGAAGATTGTGAGTGAAGATCGCGAGCGAAGCTCGCTCCTACCCCCCCCCTTTTTTTT